>NZ_JAJPWM010000006.1:0-509453 GCF_046549095.1 Streptomyces sp. x-80 | reverse complement strand
GGAGATCCGGCGGCGGGACCTGCCACGGACCCTGACGACAGGAGTGTGGCCACGGCGGCCCCAGGTGCGTGCACGAGGCGGCGTCATCGCAAACCCTGCCTCGTCCTCGAAGACGATCCAGGCGCCGAGCGCCGCCGCGGCGCTTTTACCTGCGGCCACACCTCCTTCTTCCACAACTCCACCGCATGTTCGTCCCGTTCCAAGGCCCTGCGAGCCGGCGCCTGCCATGACCAGCCACGCCTTTTCAGCAGCCGCCACACAGTCGCTACCGACACACTCACCCGCAAGCGGCGGGCGATCACCGCTTGGACCCGAACCAAGGTCCACCGCTGATCTTCGAAGCCATGGGCCGCCGGGCCCCTGCCCAGTTCCTCCTCCATCACTGCAAATTGGGCATCTGAGATCCTCGGCACCTTCGCCGGCCCAGCGGAACGCAGGGCCTTTGGACCACCCTCCCGCCAGGCTCGACGCCAGCGTTCCACCGAACGCTCGCTCACCCGCAACTCCTTTGCGATCACCGCGGTCTTCTCGCCCGCTGCGAACCGCCCGCCGGCCTCCAGCCGCACCTGTTCACGAAACGCCCGCCGCTCAGCAGTCAGGCCCCCACCGTCCGCATACCGCATCCCACCGGCATAGCGCAGGGATCATCAACAGTCACTCCCCGACGACAAAGCGAAAACCTCAGTAATCCTCAGAATTTCTGGCGCATCACACTAGCCGAAGGTGGCGGCCGGCCGTCCACCGGCCGCAGCGACAGTCCGGCCAGTGAGGCTCTTGGAGCCGACCCGGGTACCCGCCGGCCCCACTTTTGACCGTCCGCCACTGCACTGGCCGTTGACGGACGCCTCGTCCGCATCGATGCGGTAGTGGGAACGGTGCGCGAAGGTCCCGGCCTGCCCTCGCCATTCGCGCCCAGGAATGATCACCGGGCGCCCACCGACGGCCTTGCCGCCGAAGGCGGATGAGACGGGTTTCCGCCAGCTCGCCACACCCACCCCGCCCCGGCGCCTCATGCTCGAAACCAGCCCGTACAACCCGCGACCAGCTGAAATATCCACCGAATCATGGGAGGTGGGTGAAACCTATGATCAGCACGACTATTCTCAAATTATCCCCACAACACCTCAGGCCATCCCATGCGGCAGCCCTGTCAAGCTCGTTCACACTCTTCGCAAAGAATCAACGTCGCCCCAGCTCACACCCGACGCGCATCCCAACCAGCGGCCGCGGAACGACATCATCGAGCCGTTCCGGGTTCCCCTCGGGGAAAATGGCCGATCTCGCGCTATGGCCGAACTTTTGCCTTGTTATTCGGTGTTGTTGACGAAACAGGTGTTGCCCAACGTAAGCTCTGTGAATCCGATAGCCGCTTGAGCAGAGAGTGGCTCGGGTCAGGTCGAGAGTGCTTCTGTTCCGCTTCGTGACGGTTCCGGTAAGTGTCAACATCGTCGACCGAGGGGCTCCCGGTGGCTGAAATAGTTCAGGCCGATTCACCTCTGAAGAGCAGCTACAGAAACGTTCCTGCTGCTGGAGTCCAGGGGAGCGGCCTATCGGTCGGACAACGGACCACTCGTATAGCGACCAGGTCGCTGTTGGCAGCCGACTCACCTCGCAGCACCGGAGAGAACGCCGAGCACATCCGCTTGCTCGCCGATTCCGGAGCTCGGCTGCCACCCATCGTCGTGCAGCGCTCGACCATGCGGGTCATCGACGGGATGCACCGGCTGCGGGCTGCCGCGCTCCGCGGCGAGACCGAGATCGAGGTGCGGTTCTTCGACGGAGCGGAGGAAGACTCCTTCCTCCTCGCGGTCAGGTCCAATATCGCCCACGGACTGCCACTGTCCCAGGAGGAGCGCGCCGCGGCCGCCAAACGCATCATCCGCTCCCATGCCCAGTGGTCCAACCAGGCGATCGGCGAGGTCACCGGGCTGGACGCGAAGACGATCGCGGCATTGCGACGAGACTCCAAGGATGTACCGCAGCCGGACGCCCGGATCGGCAGGGATGGACGGGTGCGGCCCGTCAACGGAACCCAAGGGCGCAGGCTGGCCGGCGAATTGATGGCCGAGCAGCCGGACGCGCCGCTGCGCAAGATCGCACATGCGGCAGGGGTGTCGCTGGGCACCGCCTCCGACGTGCGCCGGCGGATCCGCAGTGGCCAGGACCCGGTCCCGGCCGGACGGCGGACGGCTGACCCGCAGCCACCGGCCCGGTACACCGCGTCGGAGGGCCGACGCGGTACGACTGCTCCGCAGGCCGCCGAGCAGAACCGGCGCGTCCTGCTGCAGAAGCTGCGCAAGGACCCCTCACTGCGTTGCAATGAGGCCGGGCGTGCCCTGCTGCGCTGGCTGGAGGTGCAGGCAGTGGAGGGCGGGGAATGGGAGCGGCTGCTGGACAGCGTGCCGATGCACTGTACGGCAGCCATCGTGGAACTGGCGCGGGGCTGTTCAGGCGTCTGGCAGGAATTTGCCGCGCAACTGGAACGGCGTGGACGGGAAAGTGCGTGAAACGCGCAGAGTTCGGATCTGCGCGTTTCACGCAGAACGAGTTCCCGACGCTTCCTCGATGACCTCTCCTGTGAACCAGGGAGACCAGCGGCAGGGCTTCGGCGCAGACCTTGTCCGTAACGGTCAGCTGTCGAGTTCGGCGAGCCTCGTCACCGAGGAGACCCACCGGGCCGAGCTCCCGGGGCGCGACTACGGAAAGCCCGGCCCCGGACATCCCCATGAGCTCGGCGGAGAGGGGCCGACGACCGGGACGGACTCCTTGCCGGAGGCGGCCAGGGCAATCGGCCGGCTCCGGCCCGGCGGCTTCCGGACCGCGTCGCACAGTCGGCGGCCGCAACGGACGGTGGTGTTCAACCCAGGAAAATCCTTGGTTGAACACCAGCGGGGCGGGCGGGTGCGGTGCGAATGTACGGGGACTTGTACGTGAAGGGGAACGGGGATTGACTGCCGGGGGACAAGGACGATTCCCACGGGAATTCCCGGGCCGACGGCATGCCGATTTCGGGGTGCCGAGAGGGATGCGCCTGGGGCAGCAATCCACGCCCCCCATTCCGCCTGCTCAGCGGGAAAACCTCGACGCCAAGACCGAGAAAGACCTGACGGTGTCCTATGAGAAGTCGGCGTCGATGCCTGCCTGACTCCCGGCCTTGCCCGGACTCAGGTGTGTGCTCGACACTTCTTGACGCTCTCCCTCGTCACACCGGGATCCACCGGTGAAGACGCTGGAATGAGAAAACCCTTCACAAGTGCACCCGCGTCACGGAGGCACACCAGAAGTGCCTTGGGACAAGGAAATGAGGCTGAACTGTGCTGGATACGGCGGTAATCGGGTCGGGCATGGCGGGGACGGCGGTGGCCACGGAACTGGAACGACTGGGCCGCGACTACCTCGTGCTGGAGGCAGGCCCACACCAGGGACGCGCGCATATCGCCGCGGACGAGGGCACCGCTCACCTGGCCGAACCGGCGCAGGATCCGGCCTTCACCCCATTCCTCGCTCAGCCCGGGACACCGTACGGCCCGTTATCGGGGTACCGGCGACGCGTCGGCGGGCGGAGCCTGTACTGGCGCGGGATCTGCCTGCGCATCGAGGACGACGCGCTGCGCGAGTGGCCGACCGAGGTACGGCGCGCCTTGCTGGGAACGGACGGCGAACCGGGGCTCTACGCGCGAACCGAGGCGGCCCTGAGGGCGTGGTCCGGCGGAATCCGGCTCACGCAGGCCCGCACCGAAACAGAGGAGGCGATGGCGAAGGAACTGGCCGGGCTCGGATACCCGGCCGTGCCGACCCCCCGGGCCATACGGACGCTGGGCCAGGGCCGTTGGGAAGCGTACTCCCCGGTCACCGGCCTGCCGTCCGAGCGCATCCGCACGGGGCAGCGCGTCAGTGCCGTGCGGAAGCGGGCCGAAGGCGGCTACTCGCTGATCCTCGACGACGGGGACGGGCCCGCACTCGATGCCCGGCACGTCGTCCTGTGCGCGGGCACCGTCGGCAATATCGAGCTTGTCGACGGTCTGCTGCACGGTCGCAACCGCGAGGCGCGGCGGTACTCCCTCGTCGACCACGTGGCCTGCGGCATGCTCGTCGTGGAGGACGGCCGGCACGAGGCGATGGAGTCCTCGGTGCACGCGGGGTTCGACGCGCCGTCCCGCTCCAATCTGATCGTCGAACGCCAACGGCACGGCAACGGTGTCCTCATGGACGCCTGGGCCATGGGGGAGCAGCCGCCGGAGGCGGCGTCCACCGTCCTGGTCGGAGACGGGACGAGCATCGTCCTGGAGCCCCCGGCCCTTGCCGCTCTCGAAGCGGTGCGCCGGGAACAGCACAGTCTGCTGAGGGAATTGGCCAGGCGCACGGGGCTCAGGCCGCGCTTCCCCGAGGAGTACGTCTCGTTCGACGAAGCCTTGGCCCAGGCCGAGGCGCAACCAGGCACCGCCGTCATCTACGACGCAACGATCGGGGAACTCGACCACGAGAGCGGGGGATTGCCGCTGGGCGGGGAGCACGTAGACGTCAGGGGACACCTGCGGGAGGCCCCTGGCGTGGCCGTCGCCGGCCCGTGTCTCATCCCCCGGGCGGGAGCGGCCAACCCGAGTTTCACCACGCTGGCCCTGGCGCGGTACGTCGTCCAGCACCTGCGCTGAGCACCCCGCGACGCCGCGCTCACCGGGCCGCGGTATCCGCGGAACGGGATCGTGCCCACGGCCGGCCGCGGGCCTGTGGGCAGCGGCGCCGCCCACGGTCAGGACAGCCCTTCGGGAAGCGGGTCACCGGCGATCCCGTGTACCGGATGAGCCCGCCGGGTACGTCACGCCGCTTCTTGTAGCAGCAATGGCTTTCCCCCAGAAATTCTGTTTCGGCTCACGCGCATTGCAGGATTGTCCGAGCCTCTTGAGGAGAACCTGCGTACCGCGGGCGCGCTCTTCGGATTGACGGGGTATTTCTCGAAGTTCCGTACGGCCGGCAGCTCACGGATGATGCCAAGGGACGTCGGCAGGGCCGCCTTGTTTCCCTGTCCCATTACGTCAATTCTGTCTGGTACAACGTCAGTTGGGGCGGTAGGGTCGGCAGCATTGAACGGCCGTGTGGGTCCTTACAGGTAGCTATGCAGCACTGCTTGGAGAAGAGCAGGTCGTGCGGCAGTCGTGGATCGGCCGTTTCCGCTATGGGCGTGTGGGGGAATATGCAGAGTGGTATGTCGGGTGATTCCGAAATTTCCTGGGATGGTGAGTTCTGAGTCCGTGAACCCAGTGCAATCGTTGATGCGGCCGAATGCTCTCCAGGTTCCATGGATATGCAGGATCTCCAGGATTTCCGGAGGAACAGCGTTGGCGGGCGTGATCGCACAAGCCCTCTCCACAACGGAGGGCTACGCGCGGCGGGAGTCACCGACGGAGAACTCGCCGACCCACGCTGTGCGAAGGCTGCACCACTCCTGCCGCGCACGCGGACAACATATCCGCGCAGCGCCCAGGGATGCCGATTCCACCGCCTTCCTCGACGGAGGGCACTCGCCCACGGCCGCAACGCCGGTCGTGGCGGTCCGGCGCACGGGGGAAGCCGGCGTCGCTCGACGTCATCTTCCAGGCGGCGCCCCGGACATGACGGCGAGGGCATCGCGGGACCTGGACCGGACCGCCGATGAGCGAATGGCCCACCACCGACACCGAACAAGGAGCCAAGCGCATGATCGAGGTCACCGGCCTCGGCCGAGTCTTCGTCAAAAAGGGGCGGCAGGCGAAGCGTGCCAAGCAGAGCGGACCGACGGCGCGGGACAGCCGTGTCGTCGCACTGGACAGCGTGAACCTGTCCGTTCCCGAGGGCGAGACCCACGGCGTCCTCGGGCCCAACGGGGCGGGCAAGACCACCCTGGTCAGAATTCTCAGCACCATGCTCCTGCCGACTTCCGGCCGGGCGTTGGTCGCGGGACACGATGTGACCACGGAGGCCGACCAGGTCCGCCGGCGCATCGGTATCGTGTTCGGCGGCGACAACGGCCTGTACACCCGGATCACCGCCCGCCAGAACCTGGTGTTCTGGGCGACGATGTACCGCGTCGACGCGAGTGTGGTGAAGCGACGCAGCCAGGAGCTGCTGGAGCGAGTGGGGCTCGCAGACCGGGCCGATGAGCCCGTGGAGGGCTTCTCCCGCGGTATGCGACAGCGGCTGCATCTGGCGCGGGGCCTGATCGGTGACCCGGCCGTGCTCTTCCTCGACGAGCCCACCATGGGCATGGATCCCCTCGCCACCCGTGACTTCCGCGACCTGGTCCACGAGTTGAAGGCCGAGGGACGCACCATCCTGATCACTACCCATGACATGTCCGAGGCCGAGGCCCTCTGCGACCGGGTGTCCCTCGTCGACCACGGGACGATTCTCGTGACCGAGCCGACCGCCACCATCGGGCGGATGCTCTCCGGACACGACCGGATAGACATCACCCTGCGGGAGGACCAGTCGCCTCTGCTGTCCGAACTCGCCGGCCTGCCGCAGGTGGAGCGTGTCGACAAGCTGTCGGAACCGGGATCCGTACGGATCCACACCGTGTCGGCCGACGCCAACCCCGTCGTACTGCGCTGGTTGCTGGACGCGGGCATCGACGCACTGCGGACGGGGCGGCCCACTCTGGAAGAGGTCTATGTCCACCTCGTGGGGAACCGGGGGCTGACCGTATGAGCGTGCGCGTCATGGCGGCCGCGGCCAAGGTGCAGTGGAACACGAGCATGCGGGCGCCCGAGCACATGCTGATCGTCGTCACGGCACCGGTCATGTCCGTGATCTTCCTGTCCATCGTGCGGTACAACGACCGCGACGACCTCATGGCCAACGCCGTCATCGGCACCGGGCTGTTCGGTATCTGGTTCGTGGCGGTGGATGTCGCCGGCGGCGTCATCCAGAACGAGCGGTGGATGTCCACCTTGGATCTCGTCCTCGCGGCGCCACGGGCCTTCGCCCTGGTCGTCTGTGGACGCATCCTGCCCGTGATGCTGATCGGCGCCTTCACCCTGGTGGAGTCCTGGCTGGTGGCCACGGTGGGCTTCGGTGCCCAACTGCCCGTGCGGCACCCCGGTATCGCGCTGATCGCCCTGATCGTGACATTGCTCGCCACCGCGTGCACGGCGACGATGCTGGCGACGTTCTTCGTGATCAGCCGTGACACGACGATCTACCAGAACGCGCTGAGCTATCCCTTCTACATCCTTGGCGGCGTGGTGTTTCCGCTCTCCGTCCTGCCGGACTGGATCCAGCCTCTGGGACGCGTGATCTTCCTGTCCTGGTCGGCCGATCTGTTGCGCGACAGCCTGTCCGGTGACGAAGTCCATGACGTGGTGCCGCGCCTGGGTGCGATCGCGGGTCTGGGTGCCATCGCGCTCCTCCTTGGCATCGTCCTCATCCGCAAGGCCGCGGACCGCGCCCGGCGCACCGGGATGGTGAGCCTCGCATGAGGGTGAATCAGGTCGTAGGTCAGGCCGCTTTTGTGGGCTTCTCCGAGTTCAAGCACGTCTATACCCCCAAGACCTGGCTGACGGGATGGATGCTGCGCCTGGTCAGCCAGGTGGTCTTCTTCGGCCTGGTGGGCAAGATGGCGGGCGACCACATCACGGCCGAGTACGTCCTGCTGGGCAATGCAGTGACGGTGATCGCGATCGAGGCCACGCTCGTGATCACTACGGCGTCGCTGGAGCGGTACCAGGGGACCTATCCCATGCTCGTCGTCTCGCCCACGAACATGGGGCTGGTCTACCTCGGCCGCGGTCTGCACTGGGTGCTGGCCGGACTGGGCAGTTCCGCCCTTGTTTTCGCGCTGGTGTGGGCGCTTTTCCGGCCCGACTGGAACTGGCGGGCAGCGGTCTTTGCCCTGCCGTGCCTGATAGTGATCGGGATCGGCGCCTATGTGTACGGAACGTTCCTGGCCGCGTGTTCGCTGCGCCACTACAAGTTCCGCTGGGTGTACCTGAATTTCGGCTTCATGGTCCTGATGACCTTCTGCGGTACGAACGTTCCGCGGTCTTTCTGGCCCGCGCCGATCGAGTGGGCCACCCAGGTCCTGCCCCTCTCGCACGGACTCACCGCCATGCGCACCCTGGCGGCCGCCGGCCCGCTCTCCGATGTCCTCGGCCAACTGGGGCTCGAGGTCTGCGTCGCAGCCCTGTGGGCGGCACTGACGTTGCTGTTCTTCGAACGCATCGCGAGCAAGGGCCGCCGGGACGGGTCGCTGAACTTCACGTCATGACGCTTCCGGGCGGTGGTGCCGGCCAACAGGCCCGGCACCACCGCCCGGCAGGCATGCGCCGTCCGGAGTTCGCTGTGCGGGCAGCCGGCCGTAGGGAAAGGCACATCGAATGGCGACCGCGGGGAACGGGCGGCGTGCCGGCCGCCCCATTCTTTTGGTCCGCCAACACCGTCCATATTCATGCGGTGCTGTCTCACCCATCAATCGGTGAATTCCTGGAGCGTTTCTCCCGAATGGGAGGAAAGCGATGTACTCTCACCAGGAGTCCTCTCCCTGGAGGCATGATGATTGGCTCGCCGCCAGCGATAGTTCCCCCACTCGTCGAGGAGATTGATACAGCCGTCGAGTGCGATCGGCGCCAGGGTTTACGCTCACTCTCCCTGCTTCCGGAATCGCGGACCGGAGAATTGCCTCGCCTCCTCGGAGATTGCTTGTCTCCAGGCAGGGATCTGGATTTCCTGGGCCCCGCCGCCGAGTTCCGCTCTTCGAGGCCGCACCTGTTTCTCTTCGCATTCGGCGACCGACTCGCCCACGAGCGCGATGAAAGGCTGATCGAGCCCGGTATCGACGAGACCGTCATGGCCGCCGGCGGCGAGCTCGTGAGGTGCGACCGGGAACGCCGGGCGCCACCACGCCCGCGGCGCCAACATGGAGCGGCCGCCGGGCGATACGGGGGCCGACGAGAAGCCCGCCGCACGGTGCCGCGCCCTCGACGCCGACGATCGCGGTGTGCACGACCTGTGGTGCACGGACGATCGCCACGACCACCGGGCAGCGGCTGTTCGCCCGTGACACCTCCCTCCGCCCCGCACCACCCCTGAAAGGAAGACGGCCCGATGAGCCGCAACATCCGTGTGGACGTGGCAGTGGTGGGCGATGGCCTGATAGGCATGTCGACCGCCCTTCATCTGCGTCGCCGGTATCTGTCCGTCGCCGTCGTCGGTGGGACGACGCAGGGTCGTGCGTCCACCGCGGCCGCGGGCATGCTCACCCCGGCGTGCGAGTACGACCCCTGGATGCCGCAGGAGTTCTACGACCTGTTACGTGAGGGGCTCGACTATTACCCCCACTTTCTGTCCGCCTTCGGCTTCACCCCCGAGTCGGTCGGATTCCGCTCCACCGACTTCACACTGCTGGACCTCGTGGAACGCCCGGACAGCCTCCAGTCCCGTACGGAGTGGATGGACAAGTACGGCATCGAGAACAGGTGGCTCAGCCCCGCGGAGGTCTGCGACGCGGAGCCGCATCTGTCACCTCAGACCTTCCGCGGGGCCATCCGCATCAAGGACGAGGCGGTGGTCAATCCGAGGGCTCTGCTCCAGGCGATGACGCAGTGGGCGTCCGCCGAGGAGTGCCCGGTGCTCGGAGGTGGCCTGACCGGGGTCGATGACGAACAGGACCGGCTGCGCCTGACCACGGGCGAGGGCGACACGGTCGTCGCCGACCAGGTGGTCGTCGCGGCGGGCTCGTGGAGCGGGCAGGTGGGCCGCGCCTTCGGCCTGGACATTCCCGTCTGTCCGGTGAAGGGGCAGATCGTACGGCTGGCCGGCCCTCCCGGACTGCTGCGGAGCGTGGCGTTCATGCCCAGTGGTGGCTGCGGATCGATCGTGTCGCGGTCACCCGGCGAATACATCGTGGGCACGAGCGAGGAGTACCTGCGGCCGGAGACGGACAACACGGCCGGCGTGGTCGGTACCATCCTCAGCCGGCTGTGCGCCGTCGTCCCCGAGGCCGCGGAGTGGCGCATCGAGGAGATGTGGAGCGGCTTCCGCCCCATGACCTCGGACGAGCTGCCCATCCTCGCGCGGGCGGACGACCCCAGGATCGTGGTGGCAACGGGACATCACCGCAACGGGGTGCTGCTGACCGCTGTCACGGGCCGGCTCGTGGCGGCCCTGATCGACGACGAGGCCCCCGGTCTGAGCCTGGACCGCTTCCGCTACGGGCGTCCACTGCGCCCGCACACCCGATTCGCCACCAAGTACTGACGGGCCCGGAGACTGCCATGAATTCCTTCACCATCCGTGCGGCGCGTCCGCATGCGGACGAGACGACGGCCCTTCTCGACTGGAGCGTCGGCCACCTCGCCGAACTGGAGCGCTGGGCCATCCGCCGCCAGGTGCCCATTCCGGGGCCGATCCTGGCCGGGATCCGGCGCCGGTACGCCGAGGACGGCGGCCGGGCACCGGCGTCGGTTCCTCCCGTCTGGGACCAGAAGCCGGTCTCCGTCCCCGCCGGGCAGGTCCCCGAAGCCGCCCTGCTGGCCGCGCTCGAACGTGACCTGCTGTTGTACGCGGCGTCCTTGGCGGAGGGACGCATCGACGATCTGACGGTGACGACGGTGCCGGGTGTTCCCGCGGCGTTCTACGCCCCGGAGAGCCGTCGGCTGTTCCTGCCCGACTGGTTGGCGGAGGCGGTGTCCGGCCGCCTCTTCGCACCGACGGCGCTGTTCCCCGAGCCACCGTCGGCCACGGTCTCGTGGCTGTTCTTCCAGAGTCTGGTCCTCACGCCGCCGTCCCTGCCGTCCGGTCCGGCGGCACACGTCCTGGGCATCCGGGAGTCCGACTGAGGTCAGGTCCTCCTCGCCGGGGCACCAGGGCCTGCTGTCCATTGTGGTCAGCGGGCTTGCCGGAGGCCGCCGGTCCGGAGGGCCGTTGCGCGGAGGCGCATTCGGACGAGGTGGTTCTCAAGGAGGCGTCGTAGCGGGTGACGACACCCCGCCGACTGCATCCTCTTGACGTCCCGTACGGCGCTGTGGCGATCGCGCAGAGCCGGTCGGTGGCCGGGGGATCTCGTCGGTCACCCGCCGCCCGCCGCCGGGCCCGCTGCCGGCGTATGCCACGGTGGTCGGGGCGGGCCGGGCGCGCTCGGCAGGGTAGCCGCCGGATCCCCCCGGGCCACTCACGCAGCCGCACGGGGCACGGACCGACCTGCCGCTCGGCAGGAACGGGGCTATGAACGTCCCTTCTCACCGGCGAGTTGCGCACGCGTCGCGCTGGTGTCCCACCCGACCGCCCTGCGTCGGCGCGCGCGGCCCGTGTCCGAATCCCCCGGCCAAGCCTGGCAGTACGCGAACACGGCGGGTCGGCGCCGAGTTCGGCGGCCCGGCGGCGGCCGAGGGCCCGGCGCCCTCCCCCGAGGAGGTGCGCTTCGTGGGCGCGCGGTCGCCGCCCGGTGGCTGGCCCAGCGCGGCCGCGGCTGGGTCGCCGAGCTGCTGCCCCCGCGCCCCGTGTCCGAATCCCCCGGCCAAGCCTGGCAGTACGCGAACGGTGTGCAGAAGCCGACGGCGACGCATGGGCCGTTCCGCCACACATCGTGCTGTCGGCCGGCGGGGGAGACCACATCACGCTCGGTGGCTGTGCGGTATGAGCGTGACATGGTCAGGTCCTCCGTCATCGGCCGGAGCCGTGCGGCAGGCCCTCCGGTACCTCTTGAGCCGCGCGGCGGGTCCCGTGGTGTCCTGGCGAGGAGACGCACCAGGAGACGGGCACCGTGCCGACGGGAGGCGAAGGAGGACCGACCCGGCCGCCCGACAGGTTGTCCGTGGAGGCCCCTTCCGTCGCGATCCGGGGCGGGGCGTGCAGCAGCGTGAAGTCGCCGGTCAGCGGGGGAGGGGCAGCCCCGCCAGCTCGGCCACCTCCGCCAGGTCGTCGAGCAGTTCCAGGTCGAGGGGATTGTTGATCTGCGCGTAGAAGCGGACGGCGCCGGCGTCCCGGTATGCGCGCAGGGCCTCAGCCACCTGCTCCGGAGACCCCACGGCGCCGAAGTCCGCGATCTCCGCGGCGGGCTCGCCGGTGTCGGTCACCCGGCGCGCCAGCGTGGTCCGGTCGCTCCCGGGGCACAGGACGAGCGACGCGGACACCGTGATCTCCCGGGGATCGCGTCCGGCCTCCTGACAAGCCACCGCCACCCGCCGCGCGGCCGCCCGCACCTGCTCGGGGGTGGTGAACGGAGCGTTGAACTCATGGGCGTAGCGCGCCGCGAGACGCGGTGTCCACCGCTTGCCCAGACCACCGACCAGGAGCGGGGGGTGCGGCGTCTGATGCGGCCTGGGCAGCGCCGGACAGCGGTCGAGGCGTATGTGCCGCCCCTGATAGGAGACCTCCGCTCCCGGCTGGGCCGTCCACAGCCGCCGGATCACCTCCAGCGTCTCCTCAAGCCGGGAGAACCGTTCCGTGACGGAGGGGAAGCGGATGCCGTACGCCTGGTGCTCGCGTTCGTACCAGGCCGCTCCCAGGCCCAGCTCCAGGCGGCCGCCGCTCATCACGTCAACCTGCGCCGCGGTCAACGCGAGGACGGACGCGTGGTGGAACGTGACGGCGGACATCATCGAGCCCAGCCGGATGCGGTGCGTGTCCCGGGCCAGGCCGGCCAGCAGGGTCCAGGCGTGCAGCGGGCCGGGGCCGGGGGATCCGTCGCCGATGCGGACCAGGTGGTCGCTGGTCATGAGGGCCTCGAAGCCGAGCTGCTCGGCCCTTTGGGCGAAGGCGCACACGGCGTCGTAGGTGGTGCCCTGCTGGGGCTCGACGAGTAGACGGAGGGTCATGGCGTCCATACCTTTCCTCGTGGCTGATCAGGGACATGCGTGGCGCGGGACGCCCGGCGGCTGCCGGTCGTGGTGTCATGACGGTGCCGCGCTCGTGGTCTGAGATCATCGGCCGCCCGGCGTCCCGCGACAACTCGGCCGCGGGTTGTCGTGATGCGCGAAACCGCGTCGGTGCGTTCGTCGAAGGCCGCTTCCGCGGGGAGCCCGGCGCAGTGGTGAGCACCGGCATGCCCGGCGTCGAGGAGATGTCCGGTGCGGAGTCCGTCGCCGCCACCGGCACAGCGATGTCCGCCCTCGGCAGCGGAGACCGGCTCGCGGGCGTCACCGGGCTCCGTCGGACCTTCGGGACGGGCACGCCTCGCACCGCTGCCGCAGCGTCATGAGACGGGCACCGGCGGGACCGTCCTGACTCGGCATCGGGAGGGAGATCCGTTCATGGGGGAGTCGAGCGGTCGGCCGAGCGGTCAAGGGAGTGGGGCAGTAGAGACCGGGTGCTCACGTGGACCGCCGGTGCGTGCGTACCGCGGTCCGTGGTGCGCACCGCGAGTGCCGCGTACAGCGGAACGCCCAGGTCGAGGGGGCGCAGTTGCCAGTCCTCGGCGTCGGCCCAGGCGCCTGCGTCGACCAGCACGGAGCCGGCCGCACGGAGGTCGGTGCGTATCGCACTCAGGCCGCCGCGTCCGATGCCGTGCCCGGTGGCTTTGGCCAGGGCCTCTTTGAGAGTCCACACACGCAGCAACTCGGCCCTGCTGACCGGGCCCGGCGTCCGTTCGGCCGGGTGCAGCACGCTCTTCGCCATGGCCGGTGGCACCGGCCGGTGCACCGCGGGCTCCGCCTCGATATCCAGGCCGAGAGGGAGCGGCCCCACCGCGCAGGCGATCCAGTCACGGCTTCGACTCGGGCTGAACCCCAGTTCCAGGCGCCGCCCACGGTGCGCGGCCCACGGCCGGCCCCGGGTGTCACGCCGCAGGTCGACGTCGCGGGCCGGTACTCCGGCGTACTCGCCGACCAGGATCCGGGTGAGCAGCCGCCGCCACAGCAGGCGGATCCCGTCACGGCCGGCCACGAACCCGCGCGTGGCCCGGTGGTCAGCCGGGGCACAGCTCTCCACGGGAGGGCAGTGAGGTGGTACCCGGGCGACGACGATCCGTACGGTGCCGGCCGGCGAGTGCCGGGCCGGGCCGTGCTCGGTCACCGGTACGTCCGGAGTCCGGCCGAGGCGTCGGGAGATGACAGCCAGCGCTCGCTCAGTGCCTCCAGGCACCGTGCTGCTGCGTCCCCCTCGCCGTAGCAGACGATGCCCGGACGCCGCATCGCCTCGTACGCCTGAGGGTCGTCGAGCAGCCGGCCGACCTCTTTGACGATGAGTGCCGGGTCGGTGCCCACCAGCCGGGCACAGCCCGCGGCGATGCCCTCGGGTCGCTCCGTGCGGTCCCGCAGCACCAGTACGGGCTTCCCCAGCGTCGGTGCCTCTTCCTGCACGCCACCGCTGTCGGTCAGGACCAGCACGGCCCGGTGCATCAGCTTGATGAACTCGGAATAACGTAACGGCTCACAGAGCAACACCTGCGCGAGGGAGGAGAGGTGGCTCCGGAAAACACGGCGTACTTCTGGATTGGGGTGCAGCGGGATGACGAAACGCAGCGTGGGCCGGGAGCGGCACAGTTCCGCTACGGCGGCGGCGACCCGGCCCATGGGAATTCCCCAGGACTCTCTGCGGTGCATGGTCAGAAGGACGGTCTGCTGACCCTGGGTGAAAGCGTCCAGCTCACGGTTGGTGGAATCATCGGGACGGTCCAGCACGAGGTGCAGGGCGTCGATCACCGTGTTCCCCGTGACGTACACGTCATCGGAACGCACCCCTTCGGCGAGGAGGTTGCCCGCGGCGTCGGCGGTCGGGGCGAAGTGCAGATCGGCGAGCTGGGTGATAAGTCTCCGGTTGATCTCCTCGGGGAACGGCTCGAACCTGTCTCCGGTGCGCAGGCCGGCCTCCAGATGGGCTACCGGTATCCGCTCGCAGGACGCGGCGTAGGCGGCGGCGAATGCGGTGTTGGTGTCTCCCTGCACCACGGCGACGTCCACGAGTTCGTCGAGCAGGGGGTCCCCCAGTTCGCCGACGATCCGGCTCGCCATGGTGCTGAGCCGCTGACCAGGACGCATGATGTCGAGGTTGTACCGGGGACGTAGGCCGAAGAGCTCGTTGATCTCGTCGAGCATGTCCCGGTGCTGGCCGGTGGTGATGATGACGGGCTCGAAGCCGGGAGCGGCGTCGAGCGCGAGCACCAGCGGCGCGAGCTTGATGGCTTCGGGGCGAGTTCCGTAGACGATCCCCACGCGCAGGGCCATATGTTCCTTCTCTCGGGCGCCGAACAGCGAAGAACTGAACGGAAAGCCGACTCTCAGTTCACTGACTTCGACCTGAAACGGCCTGAAACGACCTGCAATTAATGCCTTGAACTCCCCCGTCACACGGTTGATTTGCTTGACCTGTAGGGGGAGTCGAAACGGGTGTGATGGGCGCGATGCGGTCCTTATGTTCGCCGACCTGCGCCAGCCTTTTCCCGCAAATGGCGGGCAGTTTCGATCTGGGTAGCCTTACACACACTCAGTGTCCGGTCAACGAGCTTTCGGGAAGATTGATCTGTTGCCTCTTGCGCGACCATCCGGTCGCTGTGTTAGCGTGCGGCGCACTCCGGCTGCGGTAAACGAATGACGAGCAGCCGGCGAGTGATTGACAACCGGCACGTTCTTTCTCAGGTCTGTAATGACTGTCCGACATGCACGCCGCATCTGTGCGCGTTCATGAACAATCTCGGAAAAGAGAGATCGGGGACCCGTGTGAACCATGCCATGGAAATCGTTCAGGCTGGTGGGGACAGCACGCTTCTTTCGTTCGGCCGCCCCACCTACGACGAACGCGAGATCGAGGCCGTCGTAGCCGCTCTCCGTTCCGGGGAATTGGCAACGGGGGTTACCACCAGGGAATTCGAGACCGAATTCGCCGAATCCTTCGGCTTTGCGCACGCCCTCGCGGTGACGTCCGGCAGCACCGCGAATCTCCTGGCCTGCGCGGCCATGCTCGAACTCGGCCGGGCCCAGCCGGGCGACCGGGTCATCGTGTCCGGCGCGACCTTCGTCAGCGCGGTCACTCCCGTCGTCCAACTCGGCCTGGTCCCCGTCTTCGTCGACGTGGCCGCCGGTCACGTCAACGTCGACCTCGACCTGGTCGAGCAGGCCGTCATCGAACACGGCGCGCGCGGTGTGCTGCTGCCGCACACCCTCGGCCAGGCGCTGCCGATGGACCGTCTCGCCGAGATCAAGCGCCGCCACGGTGTCTTCGTCATCGAGGACTGCTGCGAATCGCTGGGAGCCGCCGACGGGTCCACCCCGGTGGGTTCCGCCGCCGACGTGGCGACCTTCAGCTTCTACGCCGGCCATCACCTCACCATGGGCGAGGGCGGCGTGGCGGCCGGCCACTCCGAGGAGATCGACTCCGTCCTGCGCAGCCTTCGTGCCTTCGGACGGAACCCGGACTACCGACTCGGGCGCTTCGAGCACCCGGTGGACGATCGTCCGCTGGCTCCGGAGGAGCGGTATATCCACCTCAGGCTGGGCTACAACGCCAAAATCACCGATTTCCAGGCCGCGTTCGGCCGCGTGCAACTGACGCGCCACGCGGAGCTCGCCCGGCAGCGCCGGCAGCTCGCCCATGAACTGGCGCTCGTCCTGCGGGAGTTCGGCTGGGGTGTCCTGGGAGACCCCGTCTCGCCGGGCGCCTCCCCCTTCGCGGTGGCGACCCTGCTTCCGGAAGGGCTGCCGCTCAAGCGCGCCGTCGATGTGCTGGGAGAGCACGGCATCGATCCGCGTGGCTTCCTCGGCGCGTCACAGCCGCATCAGCCCTGCTTCGACGGCGTGACCACGGTCATCCACGAGCCGTACATCCATACGCGAACGCTGGCCAGACGCGGGCTGCTGCTGGGCTGTCCGCCCCGGACCGACCGTGCGGCAGCCGTCAAGGCGCTGCGTGGAGCCCTGGAGACGCTGTCATGAAGATCCTGCTCGTGGCGGAGAAGTATCCCCCCATCGTCGGCGGCGGCGAGACGCACCTCCACCAGCTGGCCGAGGGGCTGGTGACGCGCGGCCACGAGGTGACGGTGGCCACCGAGGCCGTCCCCGACGGTCCGGAGCGCCGGCTGTACCGCGAGGGGGCGGTGCGCGTCCACGAAATCACCGGGTTGATGGACGCCTGCCAGCGCCTGGACGCCAAGGCGGCGGTGGCGAGCCTGCACTCCGTGCTCACCACCGACGACGCCGACATCGTCCATGTCTTCAACTACGTGCCGGCGCTCCTCACCAGCTGGCTCCGGCCGGCAATCGGCGCCAAGCTCGCCGTCTCGCTGTTCGAGACCCATATGCCGGGGCAGCGGGTCTTCGACCTCTGGGGCGACTACCCGCTGGAGCGGGCCCTGCAACGCGGGCTCGTCGACAACCTCCGGGCCGATGTGATGGTATGCGGCTCGCAGGCTTACCGGCGCTGGGCACTCGACGCCGGCTTCACGGACCGGAACATCCACGTCGTGGAGTTCGGCACCGACCTCGACCGCTTCCGTGACGACGGCGCTGCCCGCACTCGCTGGCGGACCCGCCACGGCGTCGCCGATGACGAAACGGTCTTCCTGGTCCCCGCCCGGCCCGTACCACGCAAGTGCATCGAGGACGCCGTGACCGCGCTGGCCCAGCTGGCCGGGCGGCACCCGCGGGCCCGCCTCGTCCTGACCACCCCGACCGCGCGCACGCTGGACTCCTACGCCGAGAAGCTACGGGCCCTGGCCGACGAACTCGGCGTCGCGGACCGGGTGATCTGGGAGCAGGGACTCTCCTGGCACGACATGCCCATGCTGTACGCCGGCGCCGACGCGGTGGTACTGCCCTCTTCTCACGAGGGGTTCGGCATAGCCCTCGTCGAGGGGATGGCCGGCCGGCGTCCCGTGATCACCTCGGATGTCGAGGGCCACGACGAAGTCATCGACCACGAACGGACCGGATTCCTCTACCCGGCCCGCGACGTCGAGGCACTGGCCCGGTGCATGGAGCGCGTCATCATCACCTCGGACCTGGAGAACCTCGTGGCGGCAGCGCACGCCGAAGCGGTGCGCCGCTTCTCGTCGACGGCGGTCGCCGCCGGGCACGAACGTGCCTACGAAGTGGCGTGTGGTCAGCCGTGACCGGACACCACGTACTGCCCCAGTCAGCCCCTGAGACCGAAGAGCGGGATATGAGCTCACACCAAGCCCTGGCCGATCAGGTGTCGCAGGTACCTGCCGAACGCGCGGACCGGCTGGCGAGGGCACTGGCCGCCTGGCTCCGCGGCGGCGGCACCCAGCGGGCCGACGGCGCCTACTGCGGATGGCAGACACCCGACGGCCGCCTTTCCTACCCGTATCCGGAAATCACCGGATACATCTTGACGTTCTTCGCCCACGAGACACTGGACGCGCCCGAGCGACAGCGGGCGGACGCGGCAGCCTCCTGGCTGGCCGACCGCATCGACAGCGGGGACTACTCGTGCCGCCCCGATCACGGTGACGGCGGAGTCTTCCTCTTCGACATCGGCATGATCACCCACGGTCTGCTGTCCTACGGCCGGCGCACCGGTGACCAGCGACTGCTCGCCTCGGGACGCGCCGCGGCCCGATTCCTCCTCGACCACCTGCCGACCCATGGCCACCCCCACCCCTTGGCCACGGGACACCGTCCCGAAGGATCCGAGCCGACCTGGTCGAACTCCGGCAGCGCCCATCTGCTCAAGCTTCTGCAAGCACTGATCAGCGCGGACGACGCGGGCGTCAGTGGAGCGGCAGAAGCCGCCGAGCGACTGGTGGACACCCTGCTCGCCGACCCGTGTCCGCCCTCCGCGGCGCCCGTCACGACCTGCCCGGACAGCGATCTGATCAGCCTGCACGCCGCTTGCTACGCCGCCGAGGGCCTGTGGATCTGGGACACGGCCCGCCGCCGGCCGCAGGCGCGGGAGCGCGCGGTCCGTATCACCGAGTGGGTGTGGCAACAGCAGCTCACCGAGGGCGGCTTCACCACATACGCACACCGCACGGGCGGCCCCGCTTCCGACCGGATGCAGTCCGACGTCCTGGCTCAGGCGATACGTCTGGCCAAACTGCTGGGCCTGCGCCCCGACGGCTTCGACAGCGCGGTCTCGACGCTGGCCGACAGCCTCCACACCTACGACGACAAGGCAGCGGTCCTCTACCGGCCCCAGGCCGCGGAGCCGCACCGCAACTGCTGGAGCTCCATGTTCGCCTGCCAGGCCCTGCGCCTGTGCGGCGGCGAGGCCGGTCCGGCCTGGCACGAACTGGTCTAGTCGCGCCACTCCGAAAGGCTCACGACATGAGTGACTCGGTCCTGCTGTCGGCGCGTCAGCCACTGCCGCCGATCGACTACAGCCATGCCGCGGGAGCATGGATCCACACCGCCGAAGGCGACCGTCTGCTGGACGCGGCCAGCGGTCTGGTCTGCGTCAACATCGGGCACGCCCACCCGCACGTGGTCGAACAGATCGCCCGCCAGGCACGCACCGCCACCTTCGCCTCCCCCGGGGTGCTGCTCCCGGCGGTGCAGGAAGAGCTGGCCGTCCGGCTGACCGAAGCCGTCAACCGGCCGGGGGACGGAGCGAGCCTCGCCTGCTCCGGAACCTCCGCGGTGGAACTGGCCATCTCCTACGCACGGCTCATCCAACGCTCGCGCGGCGAGGACGGCAGGCATCACATCCTCACCGCCCGGCTCGGCTACCACGGCAACAGCGCGCTGACCCTGGGGCTGTCCGGACACCGCCGGCGACGCCCGCACCCCGACGACGCCCTGGGCCTGGCACCCGCCTTCGACCCGCCCTACCCCGGACACCACCGAGACTGCCCCCACGACCGGTGCCGGGCGAGCTGTGCCGACTCCGTGGCCGAGGCCATCGACCGCCGTGGGGCCGAGTCCGTCGCGGCGGTACTCATCGAACCGGTCAACGGCACGACGGGCGGTGCCTATGCGCCACCCCCCGGTTATCTGGCGGCGCTGCGCCGGGCCTGCCACGAACGCGGTGTGCTGGTCATCCACGACGAGGTCCTGACCGGCCTGGGACGGACCGGCCTGCCACTCGGCGCGGACCACTGCACGGACGCCGCGGCGGACATCGTGGTGATCTCCAAGGGACTGTCCGCCGGATACCTTCCGCTGGCGGCGGTGCTCGTGAACCCCGCCGGAGTGGCCCAACTCCGTTCCTCCCCACGGCCACTGCCCCTGATGGGCACCATGTCGGCGACCCCCCTCCAGGCCGCGGCGGGGCTCGCGGTGCTCGACGTGCTCGGCGAGATCGGCGCTCTGGACCCCACGCGCGTCCGGGGCGGGGACGTCACCACTGCCGTACGGGCGGTGGCCGGGCTGCCCGTGGTGCAGGAGACCCGGGGAGTGGGCTACTTCCACGCCGTGGAGCTGGCGCCCGGCACCCAGGCCGCCGCCCTCGCCGCCGCCCGTGACGAGCGGCTGCTGCTCTACCCCTTCAACGGATTCCACGCCGACGGCACGGGCGAAGGACTGATCGTCGCTCCGCCGCTGAACTCCACCCCGTCCGACGTCGAATTCCTGGCACAAGGGCTGCACCGTGCGCTCCAGCGCGTGGCCGCCCGGTCCGAAGACTGATCCCACCGCTGAAAGGCACCTCTTGATGTCACCCACGACCACGCACTGGGCAGGACGCCAGGTGCTCGTCACGGGAGCCGACGGATTCATCGGTTCGCACCTCACCGAGACCCTGGTGAGCCGCGGCGCCCGAGTCACCGCGGTCGTCCGACGCGTCTCGGCCGCACAGGTGACACACCGGCTCCGCAATCTTCCCGCCGCGACCGTCGACGCCCTTGAACGGGTGGTGCACGTGGACCTCGCAGGGCCCTCGGCGGTCGACGTCCTCAGCCGACTGGAGGCCGACACCTGGTTCCACCTCGCCGCGGACGCCTACGTACCGGCCTCGCTGGACCAGCCCGCCGATGTGGTGCGCACCAATGTGATGTCCACTCTCCATGTCCTGCTGGCAGCCCAGCAGCGGCAGCCCGCGCATCTCCTGGTGACGAGTTCGAGCGAGGTCTACGGCAGCCAGCAGGACGCGATCACCGAGCGGCATCCGCTGGAACCGGCCACGCCCTACGCGGCG
The DNA here is from genome assembly GCF_046549095.1 of Streptomyces sp. x-80. Classification (NCBI taxonomy): domain Bacteria; kingdom Bacillati; phylum Actinomycetota; class Actinomycetes; order Kitasatosporales; family Streptomycetaceae; genus Streptomyces; species Streptomyces sp. x-80. Next base: position 488,456 of record NZ_JAJPWM010000006.1, on the reverse strand, counting down.
TCCAAGGTGGCCTGTGACCGCCTGGCCTGGTCCTGGCACCACACCTACGGCCTGCCGCTCACCATCGTCCGGCCGTTCAACAGCTACGGGCCCCGCCACGTCTATGACGCGGTGCCGCTCTTCCTGGCCAGAGCGCTGCGGGGAGAGCCGATCACCATCAACGGCAGCGGTGAGCAGACACGCGACCTCACCTTCGTGGCGGACACCGTCGCGGGGTTCCTCGCCCTGGCGGAGCTGCCGGCCACGGGCGAGACGTACAACATCGGCACCGGCACGGACCACCGCATCATCGACGTGGCCCACGCCATCGTGGAACTGACCGGGTCGCACAGCGAGATCGTGCACGGTCCGGCACGCTCCGGCGAAGTGCTCAAGCTCCAGGCCGACCCGGCGAAACTCACCGCGGCCACCGGGTGGCGTGCCGAGTACGACCTGGCCGAGGGCCTGGCGGACAACCTGGTCTGGATGCGGGAACACGTGGAGACGGTATGGCCGACACGATCCTGATGGACGCCGGCGGCGTCCTCTTCAACAACGTCACCGAAGAGACGGATTTCCTGGACCGCCTGGCCGCCCGCCACGGTGCCGACACCCAGCGACTGCGCAGGGAGATCGACGCCCGCGACGCCGCGTACGAGACCGGACGCGCCCATGTCCACGACGTCCTGCGCGACGCCCTCGCCGCCGCCGGGGCCCCGGCCGGCGTCGCGGTGGACGCCCGATGGCTGGACGACCTGTACCGGGACTGCCTGGCCGTCCACCCCGGGGCGTTCACGGCGATCGACGGTATCCGCCGGCATCGCCCGGACATCCTGCTGGTACTGACGAACAACGAAGCCGCCCACTGGGACCGGGTCAAGGACGACCGGTTCGGGCACCTCGGACGCTTCGACGTCATCGCCTCGTCGTGGCAAGTGGGCGAGGTCAAACCCACCAGGGAGTTCTTCGAGGCCGTCGCCCAGCGGTGCGGCCGCTCGCTCGACAACGCCGTCCTGCTGGACGACAACCCGGACGTACTCGCCGAGGCCCGCCACCATGGCCTGCGCACGCTGCACGTCGAATCGCCCGGCACGCTTCCCGAGGCAGTGGCCCGCCTCCTGCATTTCCCCGTCACCGTGGCCGATAGGAAGGGCCGGAAATGAACGCGACCTCCCCCGAGGACATCCCGGCCGCGCAGGGCACACCCCTCCTGCCGGAGCAGCGCCGCTTCCTCACCCGCAACCTCCCCGACGAGCACCACTGGAACCAGGTGGCACTGCTCAAGGCCCCACCGGAGCTGACCGCGCACCACGTCCGAGAGGCGTTCCGGGCCGTCGTCAACCTCCACGACGGGCTCCGGCTGTGCCTGTCCGCCGAGGAGCGCGGGCCGATGGGCGTGCAGGGACGGCCGCTGGACGAGCTGCCGGTCGAGACCTTCGACCTGCGGGACCGGGACCCCGCGGCCGCCGAGGAGGCGATCACCCGCGAATGCACCCGGATCCAGGGATCGATGCGCATGCACCGGTCCCCGCTCGTCCGGCTGGCGTATTTCACCCTGAACGGCGACGAACGACGGGTGCTGCTCGTCGTCCACCACTTCGTATGTGACGGGCTCTCGTTCGGAATCGTCCTCGCGGACCTCGAACGCGCCTGCCGGGCCCTGCTGGCCTCCCGTCCGCTGTCCCTCGCCCCGCCGGGCACCACCGGCGCGGATTACGCACGGTGGCTCACGAAACTCGCCGCCGAGCCCGAGCTGCGCGAACAGCTGCCACTCTGGCGGGACCTGGGACGCCCGGCACCGCCCGTGCCCTTGGACCGGGACAAGGAAAACACCATGGCGACCACGGACACCGTGGTCGCGCGGCTGAACCGGGCCGAGACCGCCCGGCTCATGGACGAGGTGCTGCCGGGCCGCGGCCTGGGCATGACCGACGTCTTCCTCACCGCCGCGATTCCCACCCTCCAGGGCGCGGGCGGACGCCGCGCAGTGCGCTCCAATCTCATCGGCCACGGTCGCCGGGGCCTGCCGGACCAGCCCAACGTGGCCCGGACCGTGAGCTGGCTCTCCACCCGCTACCCCGTCTCCGTCGAGGTGGACACCTCCGAGAGCTTCGCCGCACAGCTTCGGACGGTGACCGGCCGGCTGGCCGGCATCCCCATGGACGGCGCCGGTTACGGCATCCTCGCCCATCTGGGCGACGAGGCGACGCGCGAGGCGCTCGCGGCCCAGGGCGAGCCCGACATCACCGTCAACTACCTGGGCAAGGTGGGCGGCGGCGCCACCGCCAGAATGCTGCCCCGGGCCCAGGAGGACCCCGGACCTGATGAGACGGCGACCGGGCTGCGCGAGCACGTGCACGGAATCGACGTGCTGGTCACCGACGGGGAGTTACGCGTCGTCTGGTACTACAGCACCCACCAGTTCGACCGCGCGACGGTCGAGGGCTACGCGTCCGAGCTGCTCGACCGGGTACGAGGCGGGCTGCTGCGATGACGGCCGCCGTCGACTCACCGGAGGACCTGGCACCGATCCAGGCACGGACGCTGTTCGTGATGCAGGACGGCAGGCTCACCGCGATCAATGACGTCGGCCGCCCCGCCCCGCCCCGGTGCTTCCTCTCGTACACGGCCTCCGCCGTGACGGCGTGGACCAGCACCGCCGTGCCGGCGGACCTGGCCGACGCACTGCACCGATGGGCCGCCGACCAGCCCCCGGCCACCCTGACCGAGACCGTCGGCCCCCCGGCCGACGTGGTCCGGCTGCTGGCGCGGCACGCCCCGGTGACGCAGAGCTTCGCAGGCCCGGCCTTCGCCGTGCCCGACTCCGCAGGCACGCCGGCGCCGCCGGGCATCACCCTGCGGGACTGCGATCCGTCGGAGTCGTCCTTCTTCCGCGAGACCTTCCCGGAAGTGGCCGGCACCCTCGCCGAACGACAGCCGGCCGTCGCCGCGTTCGACGGCCACCGAGCGGTCGCCGTCTGCTGCGCGGCCCGCGACGGCGGCGAGGCATATGAGGCCGGTACGGAGACGCTGCCGAGCCACCGCGGCCGCGGTATCGCCTCGGCACTGGTGACCCGCTGGGCCCGGCTGGTGCGCGCCCGTGGCGCCCGGCCGCTCTACAGCACCGAATGGGACAACCACTCGTCCCTGTCCGTGGCGAAGCGGCTGGCCATGGAGCAGTACGCCGTCAACGTCAGCCTCTACTGACCTTCCTGACCACCCCCGACCTGCGGCCGGCCGCGCCTTCCGTGGACGCGGCCGGCGGCGGAAAGGCCGAGCCCCGGTGCCGGACAACGAGATGGCCCGAGATCTGCTGCGCCGTGCCCGGAATGCCGTCCGGGACGACGCGCACACCACACTGCGACAACTCGTCGGCGAACTGGTCGACAGGGGCAGCACCGGCGAGATCCTCTCGCTCAGCCGCATCCTTGAAAACGGCGGGCCACCTCCCGGCGCGCCCCGCATCAGAGTGGCGCTGATCGGCAGTTTCACCGCCGACCTCCTCGGCAGGGTCCTGCGCGTCACCTTGCGCCGGTGCGGGATCGACGCCGTGGTGGACGTTTACGGCATCGGACAGTACGGCAGCCTGACCGCGGATCCGGGCAGCGCTCTCTACCGCAGCGACCCCGACTTCGTCGTGCTCGCGGTCCACCACGACGAACTGGGCCTGCCCGATCACTCCACCGCCCCGGACGAGGACGTCGAGGCGGAGATCCGGCGCTGGCGCTCACTCTGGCGGAGAATCCAGGCCAACAGCCGTGCGCGCGTGGTGCACTGGCTCTTCGCGCTCCCCGACGACCTGGTGGTCAACGCCCTGGACGTGCGCCTGCCCGGATCCCGTTACCGCATGGCGGTCCGCGTCAACGCCGGGCTGGCGGCAGCCGCAGGCAAGGATGTCCTGGTCGTGGACTGCGACCGGTTGGCCGGGGTGGCCGGGAAGCTCGCCTGGTTCGACGACCGGTCCTGGCGGATGGCGAAGCAGCCCTTCGCGTCCGACGTGCTGCCGCTCCCGGCCCGGGAGACCGCCGGTCTGATCGCGGCGGACCTGGGCCTGGCCAAGAAGTGCCTCGTCCTGGACCTGGACAACACCTTGTGGGGCGGGGTGATCGGCGAGGCGGGGGTGCACGGCATCGTCCTGGGCGGTGACGCGGGTGAGGGGTTCGTGCGCTTCCAGCGGCACGTCCGGATGCTCAAGGAACGGGGGATCATCCTCGCCGTCTGCTCCAAGAACAACCCCGCGGACGCGGAGTCGCCCTTCCAGGAGCACCCGGACATGCTGCTGCGGCTCTCCGACATCAGCTGCTTCAGCGCGTCCTGGGAACCCAAACCGGAACAGCTGCGCCGCATCGCCGAACACCTGGGTATCGGCCTCGACTCGCTGATATTGGTCGACGACGACCCGGTGGAGCGCGCCCAGGTCCGCGCTCTCCTGCCCGAGGTCGAGGTCGTCGACCTGCCGGAGAGCTCCTGGGAGTACGTCCGGGCCGTACGCAACCACCCGCTCTTGCAGCAGGCATGGGTGACCGAGGAGGACGCCGCCCGCACGGATGCGTACCGGGCCCGGGACCGGGCCAAGCAGTACGAGGAGGAGAGCGACACCCTGGAGGACTTCTACCGCGGCCTTGAGATGTCCGCCCGGTTCGCACCGGTGGACGCGAACTCGCTGCCGCGCGTGGCCCAAATGGTCGTCAAGACCAATCAGTTCAACGTCCTGAGCCGTCGCCACTCGGCGGCCCGGCTGGCCGAACTCGTCGCCGGGCCGGGAACCCTCCACCTCACCGCCCGGTTGCGCGACCGGTTCACCGATCACGGCCTGGTCGGATTCCTCCTGGCACGGACGGACGGCGACACCGCCGAGGTGGACTCCTGGCTGCTGAGCTGCCGGGTCATCGGCCGTGACCTGGAGCGGTCGATGTTCGGCGCCTTCGCCCGGGAGGCAGCGGCGACCGGACTGCGACGACTGGTGGGGGAGTACCTCCCGACGCAGAAGAACCACCTGGTGGCCGATCTGTACCAACGGCTCGGATTCAGGCTCGTGCGGGAGGCACCGGACGGTGCCACGCGGTGGCAGTACGACCTGGTGCAGCAGGGACTCCCCGAGTCCAGTCCGTTCATCAAGGAGGAGAGCTGATGCCCATGGCACCCGACGAGCTGGTCGCCGTCATCGCCGAGGAGGTCGAGGACCTGCGCTTCGGCGAGATCCTCGCCGCGGACATCACGAAGGAGACGCTGCTCTGGTCCGTCTCCGCCGACACCAAGAGCCTCGGACTGGAGTCCGTGGAGCTCTTCGAGCTGGTCTACCGGGTGGAAGCACGCACCCGGCTGAAATTCCCCGAGGATTTCGAACTGGTCTCCATCACCTCGGTGGGAGACTTCGCCCGGCGCCTGCTGCCGTCGTGACGACGGATTTCGCCGACCGATGCGGACGGGTGGGATACGGATGAGTGGCAGGCCGGGCGGCCACGCGACGGTGCGCGACCGGGCGACCCGTGCGGCGCATCCGGGCCGTCGGCCGCGACCGCAGCCCGCCGGCCCTCCTATGGACCGCCCACCCTCGTCGTCGGCCGGCAAACCACCGAACAGGGAGGCAGCGACGCCGCCTTGGTGACACACCCGGCCGGCCGCGCCCGGTACGGCTCGCACCGCGGCATCAAGATTCTCGAACGCCGGATGCCCGGCCGCGCAGGCAGCCAACTCCCCGCAGGCGGAGCCTCCTCACTCGGTAACCCGGTCAGTGCCGCGCTCGGCCGGGACATACGATGGGGGCGTGACGATCACGTACGAATGGCGGGGCGATTTCGACAACGCCGCTCTCAACGCGCTGCACGCCGACGGTTTTGGTCCCCCGGTCGCTCAGACCGATTGGCGAACACGACTTGAGCGCCACAGCCTCGGCTGGGTCTGCGCATGGGAAGACGGCGGGCTGATCGGATTTGTCAATGTCGTCTGGGACGGCGGAGCTCATGCCTTCATCCTGGACACGGTCGTCGCCCAGCACTGCCGGTCGAGAGGAGTCGGCGCCGCGCTTGTCGCCAACGCGGCCGAAGAAGCCCGCGCCGCGAACTGCGAGTGGCTGCACGTCGACTTCGAGGAGCATCTGCGCGCGTTCTATTTCGATGCCTGCGGCTTCAAGGAGACGACGGCCGGGCTGATCGCCCTGTAACGAGGGCGCCCACGCCCCGGCTGTTGCCTGCGACCAGGGGGTGGTGTCAGTCGAACCCAGGGTGAACGGTCGATCGCGAGGCCGTGCTTGATCAGGTGGGCGTCCCCGCACGGCTGATGGGGATCCGCGCATGTGGCGCTGACCGCGATGTCGTGAAACCGAAGATCGGAACGGGCGACGAAAGATCGTTCACCCTCACTGGTTGTCCGAGCCTCCGCACTGTCGGCGCAGGCCCAGCCCACCCCTGAGGAGCAAGGTGTTCGACCACCCCGTGCCACCCGTGCTCAAACACCTCGGGCACGGCTGGTCGAGCGTCCAGCGTGCCTCCGATGGCTGACGTTCCGGCGGCAGTTGAGGCGCTGCGGCTATGGGGAGTGTGGCGCCCTGCGGTGCAGGGAACGCGTCGCAGAGGCGGTTCGCCTCCGCTTGCGTGGCGAGCACCGGCCGAGAGTCAGATCAACACGATCGCACCGGTTCACGTCCGCCTGTGCGGAGAGCGCTCTTCTATGACGGTGGAGAAGAGCAATGCGCTCGACGTCGGGAAGGGGACCGCAGCGGTGAGGAGTTGACCTACCGCGTCGTCCGTGCAGGGGGCCAGGGCGGACGGTGACATACGCAGGTCTCGCTTGAGATCCGCCTCGCGGAAGCAGGAAGCCGTAGCCCAGGGCGGGACGTTCGACACTGTGGTGGGCTGGTGGGCAGTGAGGCGATGCGCAGAATCCCCGATGCCGGCGGCCGGACCGCGGCGACCGAGGAGGCCGTGCGGGTGCTCCGGCCCGGCCGCCCGTACCGTGGGAGCTACTTGGTCAGTGATGTGGCGGCCTTTTTGATGTCCTGGACCGTGGTGCCGAAGGTGCGTATGCCGCTGACGATCTCGTTGAGGGACGCGGTGAAGAGGCGCTCGCGCTCCGCGTCGGTCCGGTGCGGGGTGCCCTTGGGCGGGACGGTTGCCTCCTGGCAGTCCTGGGCCCCGTGGTGCACCTGGTTCAGCGCGGCGGACCAGTTCTTCTGGAGGTCCTGGTCCGGGACGGGGAAGTAGTCCCGGGCCTCCTCGACCCGCCGGCCCAGGGCGCCGCAGAGGCGGTGGAACGCGTTCTCGTCCAGCGCGACCTTCCCGTCCGCGTTGCGCTTCCCCGAGGCGGTTTTGAGGAGTTCGGAGTCCAGCGCGATCGAGGCGGCGTTGATCTGCTGTGCATGCCGGGTCCCGCCGTCGTTCAGCCAGGACGCCGCCTGCCAGGCGCGGGTCTGCGATGCCTGCGCCGGCGGGGCGGGCCCGCGTTGCTTCCCGGCCGCATCGGCCGCTTCCTGCCACTGGTGGGAGTCGTCGGAGGCGGTTTCCTGGGTGAAGGTCACGGCGGCCAGCGCCACCGCCGGTACGGCGAGCGCGAGGAGCGTGCCCGCCTTCAGGAGCATCGAGGGCGGGCGGACGGCCGCGCTCGATGCCGGTGCTGCGGCGCTGTCCGCGGCCGGCCGGCCGCGGAACCGGCGCACCGCCCACGCCAGACCCGCCCCCACCAGCGCCGCGCAGGCCGATCCGAGGACGGCGTTGACGAGCGTGAGGGAGGTGACCGTGCCGTCGATGAGCAGGCCGTTGCGGGGGCGCCACCGGCATACGTCGAAGGCGGTGTTCAGCGGCCCCAGGCAGCCGTCGGCGGAGAAGAGGAGGAACACCTCGGCGTAGGCGAGCAGTTGGACCACCTGCGCGGCGAGCAGCGCCCGCAGCAGCCAGAACCGGTGTCCGCGGGCGGCCACCACGGCGGCCGTCAGCAGGCAGGCCGCCAGGACCGTCACGGTCACCCACCACGTATGGACGATGAGGAAGGGGCCGGCCGGCCCCTTCGCCATTGTCGGCCGCGACTGGTTCATCATGAGCTGGGCCAGAACGAGGCCGGCCCCGCACACCAGGGCCCCGGCGAGGCCGGCGCCGAGCGTCCGGCGCAGCCGCAGCCCCGTGCCCGTCAGCCCCGTGCCGGTCGGCCCCGTGCCCGTCAGCCCCGTGCGCCGGAGCAGGGCGAGGGCCACCGGTACCAGCCACATCAGCAGCGCGGCGGCCCCGGCCAGGATCTCGCGGCTCAGCGGGGTGAGGAGGGTGAGGCCGGTGGTGAAGGCGGAGAGGTCCGGGCCGTAGCCGTGCCAGTCGCCCGGGACCGTCCGGGTGTAGTAAGCGGCCAGTTCCGCGCCGCGGTCGAGGACGCCCAGCGAGAGCGGCTCGCCCCCCGTCCGCCACCATCGCAGCCCGGCCCACAGCACCGTCGCGGTCACCAGCGCGCAGCACACCGCGGCCGACCAGCGTTGCCCCCGCCGGGGCAGGGCGAGTGCCAGGCGCAGGGACTGGGACCACCACACCGCGGGCACGGTCGCGATGAGCAGGAACGCGAGCAGGTACTGGGGCCGCGGCAGCAGCCAGTCGATCCGGTACTGGCCGCTGGACACGAACTCGCCCAGCAGCAGGCCGAAGCCGAGCCAGAGGCCCGCCGCCGCGGCGGACCGCCCGGCTCCGCCGGCGGTGCCCGAGGCCCGTACGAGCGGCAGTCCCAGGGCGAAGCAGAGCACCGGGGTCACCGCGCCGACCGTGATCCAGATGGAGCCCGGCCCGTCGGAGAGGACCGGAAGCGTCATCAGGGACTGGTACAGGAGCGCCGCCGAGATACCGGTGAGGAACATCGCCAGTCGGCTGACCTGGTCGAGGTGGCCGGCGTCGGCGAGCGCGCGCCAGCGCTCCGCCCACCGCGGATGGGTCCCGAGCAGCCCGGCCGTCCGGCGCAGCCACGGTGCCACGGGGCCGGCCGGGTCGGGGCGCTGCCAACTGGCGACGTCCGCGCCCCAGGCGACTGCCCGGCGGTCGGCGTACAGTTCGCGCCGCCGCAGCAGGTCGGCACGGGCGAGGTGCACCAGCCCGGCCAGCAGCAGTCCGACCAGCACGGGGGCCAGCAGCATGGCCGCAGCGCCGGGCCACCACGGGGACTTGGTGCCGGACAGCGCCAGGACGAGGATCCAGCCGGTCACGGCGAAGGTCGGGATCAGGGAGAGCAGGACATAGGCCCGCCACAGGGCGGTACTGGCGTAGGCGTAGTCCACGTCGCGGTGGTGCACATGGGCGAGTTCGTGCAGGACGACGGCGCGGAAGCCCTCGGGGTCGGTGCCGAGCCGGGGGAGCAGACCGGAGTGCAGGGAGACGGTGTAGCTCCCGGAGCGGCCGTGGACACTGGCGCCGGCGGTCGTCCGCGCCGGGTCGACGCGGAAGCGCAACCGCGCGCGGAGGCCGGTGCGGGCGCACAGGGCGGCGAGCTCGGCCCGCAGTGTGCCGTCGGGGTCGACGGTTTCGAGCGGCACCGTCCGGCGCCACCGTTCGCGGGCCGCCGGCAGCCACCAGTACAGCCCGGCCGCGAGGGCGAGCAGCACCAGGGTGGCGAGGGCGCCGCGGTACGGGACGAGCGAGTGGTCGCCGAGGCACTTCTGCAAGGTGCCCGGCCGGCTCAGAGCCGTCAGGAGGTTCGCCAGATCGCTGCTGCCGGGGTCGAATCCGGCGGCGTACAGACAGCCCGACGGGCCGTGCAGACCCTCTCGGCCGTCGCGCAGGCCGAGGAGCACCGGGACGTCCTGGAACAGCGTGTCGAGCGTGGGGATGCTCGACGCCACGACGAGGACCATCAGCAGCGCGAAGCGGGGGCCGGTCCCGGCCGCGCTCCGGAGCGCGACGAGGGCCTTCACGAGGCGGTGCCGGGGGTTTCGGGGGGTTCGGGGCGGTCTTCGTCGGCCGCGGCCGACGTCGCGATCCGCGCCACGACGCTGTCGGCCAGCGCCTCGGCCTGCCTGCGGTCGGCGCCCAGCTCGGTGGCCCGTGCCACGATGTGCGTTCTGACCAGCGCCAATTCGCCGGGTTCCAGCGCGACCAGCGTGCGGTTCGCAGTGGCCGGCGCCCGGCGCAGCAGCTTGCGCACACCGGCCCGGCCGCGCGTCAACAGGCCCTCCGTGGCACGGTCGACCGTGCGGCGAGCCGCCTGATCGAGGACGAGCCAGACGACCGGCGTGACCAGCGCGGACATCTCGGCATAGCCGAACCCGAGCGGCTCCCGCTTCCGCCCGCCCCCGGCGAGGGTGCGGACGACCCGGTCGTCGTCCAACGCCCGCAGACTGTCGACGAGCGGCAACTCGTGCGCCGCGTGCTCCGCCACCACTTCGCGTACCAGATCGCGCACATACAGCACCGGGCAACCTCCGTGCGTAGCAGTCCAGTTCAATGCATTGCAGCACCCTAGGGGGAGCGGAGGGTACCCCCGAGGGGGCACGGCGACGGACCGTGGCAACGGCGCGCGCCGGCGCGGACGAGCCGTCACTGACGAGCTGTTACGGACCAGCCGTCACGGACGAGCCGTTACGGACCGGCCCGGCGGCGCAGTGCGTACGACCGGCTGCCCGCACCGCCTCGACCCGGGGTCCCGGTCAGCGGCCGCCCGGCTTGTCGTCCCCGTCGGCCACCGCCGTACAGCCCCAGCGGACCAGTACGGCCGCGGGGGCGGCGTCGCGCCTCACCACGGGTCCCTCAGGAGCCCGGCGATCTCCGTGAAGCCACGCCGCTCGGCGTGCTCCAGGGCCGTGACGCCGTCGCCGTCCGGGAGGCCGGGCGTGGCCCCCGCCGTGATGAGCAGCTGCACGATCTTCTGGTGCGCGCGGCCGCCGTCACCGAGGACCACGGCTTCCAGCAGGGCGGTCCAGCCGAGGCCGTTGACGTGGTCGACGTCGGTGTCGGTCTCGCGCAGCAGGGCGCGTACGTAGTCGACGTGGCCGCGTTCGGCGGCCGGGATGAGGGAGATGCCGCCGAAGCGGTTGCGCAGCTTCAGATCGGGGCCCGCCGGGAGCAGGACGCGCATCATGCGGACGCCGCCGGTGACCCCGGTGACCAGCCAGGGACTGTCGTCACGGTCGTCCTGGGCGTTCGGGTCGGCACCCGCGGCGACGAGCGCCTCGGCGGCGGCCACGTGATCGCCGAGCGCGGCCAGCAGGAGGGGGTGCGGCGGTGCCGGTCGCGAGCCTCGGCGCGGGCACCGGCGGCGAGGGCGGCCCGCACGGCGTCGGCGTCGCCGCGCTCGGCGGCATCGAGCAGGGCACGGTCGTTCGGGGTCATGGTGGCTCTCCTCTTGACTGCGGTTCTCCCCAGGGCGGACATCGTGGCTGCCGTGATCCTCCCCGCGGAGATCCGGGCGCCCGAAATCCTGCTGACGGAGATCCGGACGGCGGTCGGCAGCGGCATGGGCGGGGTCCTTGCGGCCTTCCGGCTTTTTGGTTTTCCGGCCTTGCGGTCTTCCGGTCTTCCGGCCTTCCGGGGCCATGGGGGTTCTCCGGGTTCTGGGTTCGTCCGAGCTCGTACGGGCGCCGGGTGCGGGCGGGATCCGTACGGGCGCGGGCCGGGCCGTGCGCAGGCAGGATGCGACCGGGCTCGGACGAGGGCACGGAACGACGGGACCGGCGGTACCCGGTACGGGGGAGCCGGGTACCGCCGGGGTCCAGGGGGCGGACGGGGCGGGTCTTAGCTGAGCGCGGCCACGCCGGCCTGGGCGAACTTCTCGTCCAGGTCGCCGGAGGGGGCGCCCGCGACACCGATGCCGGCGATCGGCGCGTTCTTGGCCGTGACCGGGGCGCCGCCCGCGAGGAACAGGGTGCCCGGGATGTCCTTGAGGTTCGGGGCCTGCTCAAGGCGCTTGGCCAGCTCGGAGGTCGGGGCGTTCCAGGAGACGGCGGTGTACGCCTTCTGCTCGGCCGAGACGTAGGACTGCGGGCCCGCGCCGTCGCCGCGCAGGGTGACGACGGTGTTGCCGTTGCGGTCGACGACCGCAACGGTGACGTGCTGGTTCTCCTTCGTGGCGGCGTCGAGGGCGGCCTGCGCGGCCTTGGTGGCGGCGCCGATCGTCAGATGGGTGGACGTGGTCGTGGCGGTGGTCTGCACATTCGCCGCGGGCCGCGCGGTCGTGGCGGCGCTCGCCGAGACGGTGCCGAACGTGCCGGCGGCCACGGCCGCGAGGGCGACGCCGGTGGCGATGCGGGCACGCTGGGAGTACTGGGAGATCTTCTTCATGGCTCGGCAACTCCTGTGAATCGTGGGCGGCGTCGGTGCGTCGACGTCCGTCGGCTGTCCGGCGCTCCGGGCTGCGGCGCCGGGTCCGGGTTCGGGTCCGGTGCGGACCCCGGTGTCCGGGTTCCTCGGCCGGGAGGGCGTCCGTGCTTCGTCGCCGTCCCGCTCCGGTAGCCATCCTGGTTCCGTATCCGGGTCCGGACCGTCGGCGTACCGGCTGGCCCCGGCGGGCCGAGCGGTCGATGCGGGGGTCAGCCGATCGGATGACCCCGGCTCTCTGCGGGTGTCGGAGAATAGGAGTGTTTGCCCAGTTCATTTGGGGTTTCCCGGGCTGGTCATTCGGGGTTTCCCAGGTTGGTCATGCGGGGTTTCTCGCACGAGTTCCGTTCCCGACAGCCTGAGCGAGTTCACCAGCCGGGGCGAGTTCACCAGCCGGGGCGAGTCCCCGGCACGAGACGAGGAGGCGGGGGAAGCGGACATGCCTGCACACCGGTTCCGGGCCGCGGACCGACGCGGACCGCGGCGGTCTCCAGCCGCCCCCGCACCGTCCGAAGCCACGACACCGTCCGACACCACGACACCGGGCCCAGGCCCGGACCAAACCCCCTCAGGCCCAGCCCCAGACCCAGCCCCAGCCCCGGCCCCGGCCCCGGCCACCGCACCGACCGGCACGGCCCCGGACACCGCTGACGACGCGCTGCCCCAAGAAGCCCTCGACCCGGACGCGCGCTGGCTCAGGGCCGTGCTGCACGGGGCGTTCTTCCTGCTCCTCGGCTCGTCCCTGGCCCGCTTTCTGATACGTCACAGCGGCTCGGCCTACCTCCCGTGGATCACCGCCCTGAGCGTGGTGCTGGCAGTGCTGTACGTCCTCGGGCCCGGCCGGGACCTCCGCCCGGCTTCGCGCGCCAGGCTGCCGCGCCACACCTGGCTGTGCGCCGTCGTCACCGTCTGGGTGGTGCTCGTCGTGCTCGCGCCGAGCTTCGCCTGGTGCGCGGTGCCGCTCTTCTACACGGGTCTGCGCACGTTGCGGCCACGCGCCGCCATCGGCCTGCTCACACTGCTCGTCATCCTCGTGGTCGTCGCGCAGCTGGAGCTGTCGGGCCGGTTCGACCCGGACCTGGTGTTCGCACCGCCGGCCGTCGCCGCGATCGCCACGGGCGTCTTCATCCGGATGGAACGCCAGTCCGCCCGTCAGCGCCGCCTCATCGACGACCTGATCCGCACCCGTCGCGAACTCGCCGCGGCCGAGCGCCGCGAGGGGACGCTGGCCGAGCGGCAGCGCCTGTCCATGGAGATCCACGACACCCTCGCCCAGGGACTGTCGAGCCAGCAGATGCTGCTCCAGGCGGCGGCGCGGATCTGGGGCACGGACCCGGTCAAAGCCCGCGCCCATGTCAGGACCGCCGAGTCCATCGCCGAACACAACCTCACCGAGGCCCGCCGCTTCGTGCACGACCTCGCCCCCGCCGACCTCGCGCGCGGCGACGGCCTCGACGAGGCGCTGCGTGCCCTGGCCGCACGAGAGTCCGGCGACCGCCTCGCGGTGCGCGTCCACATCGACGACGGCAGCAGAAGCCCTCATCTGCCCGACCGCGTCCAGTCGGCCCTGCTGCGGATCGCCCAGGGTGCCCTCGCCAACGTCCGCGAGCACTCCGGCGCCACCGCCGCCGCGCTCACCCTCACGCTCCTCGACGACCAGGTCGTCCTGGACGTCGCCGACAACGGCCACGGCTTCGACGCGACGGGACCGCCCAGCACCGCGGCCGGGGTGCGCGGGCACGGACTGCCCGCGATGCGCGCCCGGGTGGGCCAGCTCGGCGGCACACTGACCATCGAGTCGGTGCCCGGCGAGGGCGCCGTACTGTCCGCCGCGATCCCCCTGGAGACGCCGTCATGACCGGCCCGGCAGCACCCCGCCCCGTCCGCATCCTGGTCTGCGACGACCATGCCGTCGTACGGGCGGGCCTGCTCGCCCTCCTCGACAGCGCGCCGGACATCGAGGTGGTGGGCGAGGCGGGCACCGGCGAGGAAGCCCTGGCGCTCGCCGCGAAACTGGCGCCCGACGTGGTCCTGATGGACCTGCAACTGGGCACGGGCATGGACGGCGTGGCGACGACGCGCCGCCTGACCGCGGGCCCCGGCGACACCCCGCACGTCCTGGTCCTGACCACGTACGACACCGACGCCGACATCACCCGGGCCATCGAGGCGGGCGCGACGGGCTATCTGCTCAAGGCCGAGCGCCCGGAGGAGCTGTTCTCCGCCATCCAGGCCGCAGCGCAGGGCCGTACGACGCTGTCGGCCCCGGTCGCCGGCCGGGTCGTGGCCCGTATGCGCAGCCCGCGCCCCTCCCTCACCGACCGCGAACGCGACATCCTCGCCCAGCTCGCCCAGGGCCTCGGCAACCGTGATATCGCGCGTGCCCTGTTCATCAGCGAGGCCACGGTGAAGACCCACCTGGGCCGCATCTACGACAAGCTGGGCGTGGACACCCGGGCGGGCGCGGTGGCGGTGGCAAAGGAACAGCGCCTGCTCGGCTGAGCGAGGAGACCTGCTCGGCCGTCCATGGCCTGCACGACGTCGGTGCTGGCCACCATGTTCCCCGCGGAAGCGGGGCAAGCCCTCCGGTAACTGAGGCCGACCGCTCGACGGCAACCCGGCCGACCAGCCGTGCCGCTGAGCGACCGGCAAGGCGGCCCCCTGTTCCGGGACGGACAGCGGAGCCGCCTGACGCATGCCCGGGGCAGAGGGGCCCGCCGCTGAACTCGATCGGGCGGTGTCGTCAGACCACTCGACCGGAGGGGTGGGAGTGGGAGTGGGGCGGGGACATCGTCTGGGGAGCCCCCGCCCAACGCTCGATCAGCTCCAGGTCATGTTGATCTCACGCTCGAAATTGATGTATCCAGCGCGCCGGAAGGCGTTCGCCATCGGGATGTTGCCGAGGTCTGTGGCGGCGCGGACGCGGGGGACGTTCTGCTCGGCGAGGATGCGGGTGCCCTCGGCGAGGATGTCGTCGATGTAGCCGTTGCCGCGGTGCGTGGGCAGGACCGCGAGGTAGGCGATGATCGGGTTGTAGTTGTTGCGGGCCGGGATGATGAACCCCACCGGCTCTCCACTGGGCAGTGTGGCGATTCGCCACCAGTCCCGGGGGCTCGTGTAGCGCGCGAGCTCGTCCTCGTAGTGCTTGACGGCCGCTTCGTGGACGGACATCCGGGTCAGGTCGTCACGGCCATGTGCGTCCAGCGTTCCGTCCAGCACCAAGGCCATCAGAGCCACGAGCTCCTTGTCATCGTGGACCGGCCGGAACGCGAGGCGTCCGCTGGGCGCAGGAACTGGCGACTGCGGACGCCATTCCAGCCGCAGTCGTTCGACGAAGAGCTGGGCACCGGTCCGTTCCAGTACCGTCATGCGCTCCCCGACGGCTTGTCTGGTTGTTGCGTTTTCACGCCAGTCGGGCGGGACGAAACGGCTGTACTCAGGGGGACGCGACCCGTTCGGGAGGGTAGCTGCCGTCGCGGTGCGCAGGAGTCGCGCCCCGATGTCCACGCGATCGGGACCTGGGGCGCTGTCGTCGATGTCGAGGACATCCAGGATGAATGGTGCGTCGCCGTCTCGTCGGCTCCACCAGGCGGTCCTGGCCAGCAGTCGGTCCCCGCGCAGGGCGACCCACATCCATGCGGGACGTCGGCGGCCGGCGGCGAGGTCGTCCGCCAGTTCCTCGTTGCGGACGTAGGGCAGTTGGGAGAAGAGGTCGAGTTCTTCGCGTCCGGTGATCGGACGCATGGTCAGGTCGTTCTGTTCCACGGTCAAGGCACGCTCCGGTGAAGGCGCCCGTCCGCTCCGGGGTCAGATGTGGTCCGCGCCCCGGGAGGACACAAGCGCGGTGATCATGGGGATCATGGGCTTATCCCTCCTCTCACTGTCGTGGCCCCTCAACCCTCTCGGTGCGGGGTCCAGCCGTAACGTCCATCCAACCGCAGCCCCGCCCGCCTGCTCAAGCTCGCCTGCTCAAGCTCGCCTGAACGCGCCGCCATCAGCCGGCGCGGTCCGCGCCGGAACTGCGGCTTCGAGGTGAGGCGAACCCGGTGTCACGTCGGCCCGCAAAGCCCGGCTGTGGTCTTGCGGGCCGACGTCGTCGCACGGGGAGGGCATCGATCCGGCCCGTGGCCCATGCCCCGGTGCTTCGGGGAGAGTCCGGCGCGACGACGGTGTCCGCGGGCGTCCGCAGCCGTGGGCGGCGGGATCCGTTGCAGGTGGCCGGCGCCGACCGCTGGGCCCGAGCCTGTTGGCCCTGCCGGGGACAGCGTCTGACCCGCACGCCTCCCACGGCCGGCCCGTGCCCACTCGGGAGGAGGACCTCCGCCCCTCGCTTCCCGGCGAGCGCGGCGAACCGTTGCACGTACGGGCGGGGCAACGGGATCTGCCGACCGCCGACCGCGAGGTCACCGATCTCCGGGCCGCACAACGCAGGACAGCGGGCGAACTCGCCCGGGGCGGACCCTCAGCCCTGGACCCGCGAGGGTCCCGACAGTGCCCGACCTGTCGCGGCGAGCGGGACGAGAGCCGCCGGATTCGCTCCGGCGATGTGAGATCCGGTGATACGTGAGAGGGCCGGGCGGGTGAGTGAGACACCGATGCGCACCCTGCAATACCGCCTTGACGGGCCGGAAGACGCCCCGGTCCTGATCTCGGGTGCCGCACTGGGTACCACCTGGCACAGGTAGGCGAAACCGTCTTCTGGCGTCTACGTGATCCAGGTCGGGATCGTTTGGACTGGTCAGAGACTTGTGGTTCAGGCGCGTCGACACTGTTGGTGACATGCGTGTGACCGCTGTCACCGATGTGGCCCCCCGTCGGCTCGATCCGGCGGGGGTCTCTGCGTACGGGGACGGGCCTGGTTGAGCGCTGGTCGACGAGGTGTGCTCTGCTCGGGTTCGCTGTTCCGGGCTGCGAGCGAGGGCGGCTGTCGCGAACCTTGAAGGCGTGCCATCGAAGTTGAGCGGCATGCGGGTCAGCGCCCCGCCGCATGAGGAGGGGGAGCAGTGTCACCACGGCGACACCGACGACGAGGGCGGCGCGAAACGACGGTTGCTCGAAGGCGACGTACACAGTGCCGCAGCCAACGAGCATGAGCAGCACCGTCCGTTGATCTATCTGCCCGAAGTTCATCGCCCCTTGTCCCCCTTGACCGGATTCGGATTCCGGTACCGCTTGGCGGCATATCCGTACGGCGGCTTCCCGATTTCCAGCCCTCACGGATGTGTGCGCATAGGCCATCCCAGGATGTCTCAAGCGCGTTGTGCACCTCGTACTCGGCCACCGACTGGTTGATCCGGCGCTGCAAGATCTGCTGCGACCTGCCGCCATCCAGCCCGACCGACTCAGTCCAGGCTGCGATCGCCCGGGGGGTTCGGTCTGAGGAGGCGGCGGCCGAAGCCGGGGTGTCGCCCGCGGTCGGGACACGGTGGTTTCGCCGCTCTGGGGGCGTGGGACCGAATCTTTCACCGGCGGTGTCGGGACGCTATCTGCCGTTCTCAGAGCGCGAGGACATTGCTGTGTGGCGCGCTCAGGACGTCGAAGTCCGTGAGATCGCGCGTCGGCTCGGCCGGTCGCCGTCGACGATCTCGCGGGAGCTTCGCCGGAACGCGTCAACGTGCCCCTACCGCCTGGAGTATCGGGCGTCCACCGCGCAGTGGCATGCGGAGCGGCGGGCTCGGCGGGGCAACTCGGTCAGGGCCTCGCCGACCAGGGTGTGGGCCCGGCCGCACGACGCCCGTCACCCATGACGGCGGTGCTTCAGCCGCGAGCCGAATAGGAAGACGCCGCCGCCCACGACGAAAGTGCCAGCGGCCAGCAGAATCAGATCCTTGGTGTCCTGGCCAGTCATCGCGGTGGTGCCCTGCACCGTAGCGTCGGCATGGGATGGCGACAGAGCCGACGCCCCGGCGGAGGCCGAGCCGGTCGTGGCGCCCGTGCCCGAAGTGCCGGACGCGGGCGAGCCGGTCGTTGTCCCTGTCCCTGTGATCGCGAACGATGCTACGACGGGTGACTGGTGTGCATCGAGCTTGCACGCCGGGTTGACCTGGCCCAGGGGTTTGCCGTTCGCCTGCTTCCCGACGAGCGTCAGGTTGAGGTGGCCGACGGCGATCCGCACGGTGCCCGGCTTGTGGAACGTGCGAGAGGGGACGGTGCCGGCCGCCGTGACGGCAAAGGCACGGTCGGACTCGGGAATGGTGACCTTATTGATGCTGAAGCGTACAGGGGTTTTGAAGTTTCCCTGCTGCGACCGCAGTTCGACGTTCGTGTCCGCCGTGCCCTCAACGGACTTCAAGTCCCCGAGGAGCGCGTGCATCAGGTGTGTGTCGTCCTTGCTCGCCGTCGTCGTCGCGGCGAATGCGAATTCCGGGCTGGGCTTGCCGACTGCGACCGAATCCGGGACATCCGCATGGATCTCCATCGGGATGGACCGGCTGACCCCAGAAACTGAGCATGTGTAATTCAGCGTGATCGAGACCGGGTGCGCGGACGCGGTGCCGGACCCGGGAGCGCCCACGATCCCGACCGCAACTCCTGCTGCCGTTACGAACCTAAGGGCGAACCTCGCCTTTGGCCTTCCCGAACTGTTCCCAGTGCCCATGAGTTGTCCCCCATCAGTTGATCAGTTGCGATATTCATCGGTCAACGCCTGTCGGGAATCCCCGTGTTCATGGCGACGTTCGTCCGCTCTCCCATGGTTCCCGGCTTGCCCACCGGTTGAACTCCGCGGCCGGTGCGGTCCTGGCGCGCCCGGTAGACGTGGGCCAGGTGGGCTTCGAGCTGAGCGTGGCGGAATTGGTAGACCGCACCGGCCTTGCGCAGCACGCCTCGATCGTGGGCGTCATCCAGGAAAGCGATCACTGCCCAGGGCAGACGCCGGGTCAGCGGCAACCACATTCGTGACAGGGCCACCCACTGACCCCAAGCGGTGAAACTCAGCCCGTACCCGAGCCCGCCCGCGAACGCGCCCTCCATCCCGAAGACGAGCCCGGCCAGCAGCCCGAGCACGGGCCCGGACGCGAACCCGCCTACGCGTCCGGGCGCGAGGCCGATGGCGATCCCTGCCGGGACCCCGAGCACGAGCAACCACACAAGCATATGGACGAGCGCGTTCTTGCGGTTCGTCCTCAACAGGTCCGAGGCGCTGATAACGGATGCGGTGTCAATAGGAGTTTCAAGCCACGCCATGATGGCAAAGGCGGTTCCGGCGCCCAAACCGAGCTCCACCGGGAACAGCAACGCCCCCCTGAGCCCGCCGCTGAGTCCGTCGTCGAACCCCAGCGGCCCGACGACCAATCTGTCCATGAGCTCCAGCGCGACTGCGCTCGGCACCCCGAATACGACCCCCAACATGAACCTCCGGGCGATCTCGGCACCATTGCGCCGGGTCTCGCCGAAGATCTGTATGCGCAGAGTCGACGGCTTGGACGCCGCCCCTCTGGGCGCGAACTCGTACACGACCCCGAACACCAACCCGGCCACCAGTCCGTGCAGGAGCCAGACCAAAAGCCCCCGCACGATCGCGAACCCGAGCCCATGCGAGGTCGCGACCAAGTCCACGGGCAGGTTCCCGATCCCGGTCGGCACCCCCAAAGCCATCCCGGCGAGGAACCCGATCACGAGCATGCGCGAAGAACGGCGCATCGTGGTGCCCAGTTGCCACCAGGCGAGGTCATGGGTCTCAAGTTGTTCCAGGTGCGCGGCGAGGTAGCCGAGCCAGTGCTGGGCCTGTTGGGGCGTCCAGTGACGGCGGTGACGGGGACCGTCGGCGTCACGATCGTCATTCGGCGCGGATTTGTAGACGGCGGGGACGAATGCGGCCAGGAGATGGTCTTGAAGGGCTTCAGGCGTGGGGAAGTGCAGCAGCTTTTCGGGGTCGCGTCTGGGAGCGTCGCTGTAGATGGTGCGGGCCAGGGAGACCATCAGCGGGGTGGTGAGAACCTCGGCGAGGTTCGCCGTGCCCAGGGTGTATGGCCCTTCGCGCAACCGGGCCAGGACGGCATCCCATACCGTGCGGTCTGCGCCGCCCCCTCTGATCGTCCGGCTGGCGCGGATCAGGTAGTCGGCGTAGTCGTCTACGGTGAGGCCCTCCAACTCGATGACTGCGGCGCCGGTGAGCACGTCGGAATCTTCGGAGTCGTTGACGGCCTTGGCGTATTCGTCGGGGCGGCTGGTGAGCAGCAGTGGCATGGTGGTGGCCTGGTTGAGCGCATTGAGCGCTATACAGTGCAGGCCGCTGGGGATCTCGTCGAAACCGTCGAGAACGGGCAGGATCTTGCCCTTGTCGAGCAGGACGCGGGCAAGATTGCCTCCGCGCGCGGCTGGAGCCGCGAGGAAGGGATGGTCACGCACCAGCTGAGCGCACATCCAGTCGCGCAGCGAAGTCGCGGCCGGATCCCAGGAACCCAGGCCGAAGATCACCGGTACTCGGTCGCCGGGGGTGCGGGCATCGAGCCAGTCGACGAGGAAACGCAGGGTCAGGATCGACTTGCCCGACCCGGCCTCACCAAGCACCACCAGCCGACAGGACGGGACGGAGGCGTACGCGTCCACAATCTGGTCGAGTTCGCCGTCCAGAGGGAGGGGCTCTGCGGCCGCCCCGCGCGGGAGCTTGCGGATGTTGGCCCAGTTATCGAGGACATCCCGGTCGGTGCACCGAAAGCGCACGGGGAGCGGGAACGGGTCGTGCACCCGCTGCTGCTCCTCCTCCTTACGCCACTGCTTGGACACCTCGTCGGCGAGGGCCTCGGCCGGGTCACCCTCAGCCGGCGGTGGATGTGACGTCGGCGGTGGGAGCCGCGTGAGGTGGACGGCGCGGGCCGGCAGGCTGATCAGCTCGCCCAGTTGATCGATCTGGGCTTGAGTGAGGCGTTTGTACCAGCGTTGCACCCTGCTTGCCGTGAGCCTGCCGGCTCCGTCGGTGAGGTGATGCGCGCTGACCACTCCGATCAGGCACCCACCGCTCCACACCGCGGCTCCCGACATTCCCTCCCATGGGGAACGGCCCTCCGGATCGGGCCCCGGAGCGCCCACGGAGATCTCCAGAGTGCCCCTGCGCAGGTCCGCCCACGGCGTGGTCTTGCCCTGCGCATAGTGGGAATCCCGGTACCGTACAACCCTATTGAGCTCCGACGATGCGTTATCGGGGCGTAGCTTGAATTTGGGGAACCCCAGCGCTTCACAATCCACCGGCTGAGTGATGAGGCCGAACCGCACCGGCCGGACCTCGGCGGCGTAGAGCTCATGGCTGTCCGTGTCGTTCGAGATCTTGAGCACCGCGACATCGACGTCGGAGTCCTCCCACAGCGGCTCCGGCTCGCCGGACAACTCCGTTACATCACCGTCCTCGGTGAGAAAGCGCAGCGTGACCGAGACCGCGTCCCGCACCACATGCGCGGCTGTGAGTACCGCATCCCCGCTCACGCGGTAACCCGATCCGCGCCACTCCTCGCTTCCGCGCCGGGTGATGACGACTTGGACCACTCGACGTACGTCGAACTCGTCCGGCCCGGATGCCCTCGATGCGCTGCCGTCCGCAGGGCTCATTGCTCGTTCCGGCCAGCACGGCCGGAGACGAATGGCGGGTCAAGCGACCCTTGGAGGGTCGGCCGCAAAGCCAGTTTGATCAGCTGCGCCGAGGTGGCGTTCACCGTCGCGTCCGCACCGGACTCGACCACCCAGAACCGCACCTTTGCCCCCGCGTGCCCGGTTCGCTCCAGTGCGACCGACAATTCCAGCTCGATCGTCCCCAACTCGAAGCGCAGCGTCTCACCCTCCGCCGCGACGACCGCCTGCTCCAACTCCTCCCGCAGGTCCCTGATCACACTGGCTAACTCGATCACCCACGCCCCCTACACCGATACCAGTTGTCAGTCACCAACGACTCTAGCCCTGTCAACCGCCTGTGCGGAGCGGTTCGGAGCGGTCGCCTCGACGTCAGATCACCCTGCCCACTTTGTAATCTTCTGCGTCAGATCATCATGGTATTTATGATGGCCTGTTCGATGTCCAGCCGGTCGGGAAGAAGACCCGGCTCACCGACCGTCTGGAGGAGACCGGAGGCGAGTCTCTGGTCACCGGCCCGTACGGGTGGCTGATCCGGCGGGGCCTGGTGCAGCGGCCCGCCTGCTCGGACCGGCGCTGCGACGACGGGATCCGGCTGGACACCGACAGCGAGTGCGAGAACTGCCACAACGTGATCCACCTGCGCCGGACCCGCCGCGCCCGGATCGGCGCGGAGACCGGCCGGGAGCTGCCCGGCCTGTCCGACGGCGAGCGCCGACAGGCCCTTGAGGAACGGCTGCGCGAGCAGGCCGCCATCGAGGCGGAGGACTTCGCGTGGCGGCGGGAGCAGGCCCGCACGGAGCAGGCCCGGCGCGATGAGGCCCGTGCCGCCGCGCAGGAGCGGTCGGAGCGCGAACGAGAGGCCGCGGCCGCCGCCGACGCGGTCCGTCAGGCGCCGGCGTGCGAGGACTGCGGGCAGGAGCAGGCCGGTGGGCTGTGCGAGGCGTGCGGCTACCGGCGCCGGACCGAGGCCCTGACGGTGGAGGCCGGACTGGTCGCGGCGACCTGGGCGGCCGTGCTGGATGACCCGGCCGACGTCGCCGCCGTCACCGCCGATGTCCGGGCGTCGCTGGCGGCCGACATCGAGCGGGTCTGGGGCGAGTTCCTGGAGCTGGTGGAGCCCGGCGATCTGGACGCGGATCCGGTCGCGGCGGCGTCCGCGCTCGCCTTCGCCGCGCTCCAGGCGGTGGAGCAGGCGCTGCCGGAGTACCGCAGCAGCGCTCTGGGGCGGCTGGGCCGGACCGAGGAAGCTGAGGCGGAGGCCCGCCGGGCGTTCAAGACCGAGCAGGGCCGCCGCTGGTTCCAGCACAACCCGACCGGCGCGGACGCCATCGCGGCGGCGACGAAGGCCGCCGACGCGGCCCGGGAGCGCGTCGCGCAGTTCCTGCTGGCGGCGCGGCTGGAGCAGCTGCGCGAGCAGGCCGCCGCCCTGGGCCGAGACGCCCGCGGCCGCGCCGTGGACGGACCGGCTGCCCGAGCTCGCCGCGCGACCGCTGGACGACGACGCCACCGGAGCGGTGATGGCGTGAGCACCGAACCGCAGCGGCGAGGCTGCCTGCCGAGCCCCAGCCCGACGACGCCGGGGAAGCCGCACAGGCGCAGGAATCGTGTGAGGTCAATCCGCGCCGGTATCTTGCTGCCATTTCCGGTGGGTGGCAGCGCGGCGCTGGATTTTCGGCGCGCATTTGTAGCACAGCCACCCTTCACTGACCGGCATCACCGTCCCGTTGTGGCAGTGCTCGCCAGCACAGACGGTTCTCTTCGGCCCGAAGGCGGCTTCGAGGGGGCCGGGGTGGGGGCGTTGCTGGGGCAGCAGGTCCGCCGGACGCTGATGGAGAATGTGCGCGTCGTGGCGCAGTGCGCTGAAGTGGACCCACTCCGGCGCTTCCGCGTCTGGTGCGGAGTTCTTCCAGTGAGCCGGACAGCGCTGCTTGATCCACCGGTTGAGAGAGTCGTAGTCAAGGACGTTCAGGACCCAGACCCACATGGTGCTGCCGGCTGCGAGTACCTGCTGTCCGGAACGTCCAGGCGCAAGCGGGGTGTCGGCCTCTTCCCAGTCTCCCTCGGGAGAATCTTCTGCTCGCACCGCCTTGGAACACCGGTCGTCGCCAGAGCGTGCAACGCAGCGCAGGTTCTGAATCGTTGTGGGGGCGAGCCAAAGGCGGGTGGAGTGACGGACGACATGACGCTCGGCCCCGTCCGCGACGGTGACGTGCTGTTCGGCAACCTCATCCTCGTCCAAGGGCTTGAACTCGCGCGGCACGAACGTCTTCGCGTCGATCGCCTTGCGGGTGCGAACCGCCAGGGCGCGGCGAACGCTCTCCGGTTCTCTGTCACCGTCTGTGTGCGTCACCATGGGGCAGACGGTCGGGTGTGGCAACCGGCAGGTTCCCCTGCTGGCAGCGTCGATGTAGGCGACGCCATTGTCGACTTGCCAACGATGCCGTGGGGGGGATCCGCGCGGACGGGAGCGCCATGGGGACCATGGGGATCCGGCCGCCATCGAACCGGTTGAAGCACTCCATGATGTGGCCGCAGTAGACGCACCGGTCCTGTGCGTTTCTTCGCAACGTTTTCGAGGCACTGGAACGCCACACCCGCATATTCCGGGGCATCCAGGCGTCCCGCCGACTTCCATCCCAGTTGAAACCTGACTTTCCGTCGTTCATGGGCCCACGTGTAGGCCTGCCACGGGAAAGGAAGGAGGAAGGTCGGAGCGCATTTCACCCGGGAGCCCGGGAGAAGGACCGAAACGTCAACCCTTTAAAGAGATGCACGCGAAAAGTGATGCCGCTGACAGCTCCCGGCCACCTCTCAGGACCCGTGGAAAGCACTCCACTTCGCGGCCCGCCCGGGATGAGGCAGCCGTCATCGCCCCTACGAGGGGTACCAACGCGAACCGGCACCGACTCCTACCGGCTCGCCCATGCCAAGGCCCAGTACGACGGCGGCTGGCCGATGGCCAACAGAGGGATTACCGGAGCGTGAACGACGCTCGCTGCTGCCACCTTGTTCCGTCGTGGACCACCAGATCGACCGACGACACGCGGGCAGTGACGGGAAGCTGACTGCGAAGGCCGGCCTCGGCCTCCGCCAGCACGGCGTCGTCTTGCCCCTGGGCGATGGTCAAATGCGGGACGACCTCGTCGAACTGCCCGCCGAACGGCGGGGTCTCCGGCCACCGGTCCGCGATCGCCTCGGTGAGCCGACGGAACGGGACGTCTGGTTCGGGGACGAGATACAAGATCCCCGGGAATCGCCCGCAGCGCTCGAACCGGGCCTCGAAAGGCCGGTGGCGTCCGATCACTTCTCCGATGGCAGCGCAAACGCCGTTGTCGATGCGACTCTCGTCGAGGAACGGGAAGAGGACGGTGACATGGGCCGGAACACCCGCACGGGCTGAAGGGTCCAGCCGGTCACGCCACGCTCGAACAGCAGGTTCTGCCTCGGGGACCCTCACGATGAGTCCCGACTGCCCTGCTTGATACGCACCGGAGTCGTCGCCTGCCATCGCACATATGTATCAGCAAGACCAGAACGGCAGCGACCCGATGACGACCGCGGGCGGTTGAACCCGCGGTCGACACCCAACGCGACCGCGCTCAGGCGGAGACGAACCACTGGGCGAACCACCGCCGGAGGACCTCAGCCGGAGACAGCCGCGCGACTGCCGGCCACCGACCGAATTTCAGCACCACACCGGACCACAACACATAATCGACGACCCGCTGCAAAACCCGCCGGCAACCACGGCGCTACGCAACGCACGACCAGCGGGTTTACCCGTGGGGCCCTCCTCGGCCCCTACGAGGGGTACCAACCCGGAGCGCTGCGCCGGCCAGGCCATGCGGCGAGACGGGCGCGAGTCGCTCGGACCCGGCACCGCAATCACGGTGATGATGGCCGAGCGCGGCATGGTCGTCCCGGTCGCCGGCGGCAGCATCCTGGCTCAGTTCGACGGCACCCTCGCCGCGGCCGCGGCCGCGTCCGAGCTCGCCGGGCGCGCCCGCGCGGTGGCGTTCGACGCGGACACCGGCCGCCTGGACGTCGCCCCCGACGCCCCGGCCTGCGGCACCAAGCCACGCTGGAGCGCACGGAAGCCGATCGCGGCGACCAACGCGAAGACGCACGGCGCGAACGTCCGCGCCGTGCACGTCCTGCCGCCCGTACGCGGAAGGTCGGCCCCGCCACAGCGGCCGCCGTGGCGGGGCAACGGCGGAACCCGATGACCGGCAGGCTCCACACCTGGGCGCCGTCGTCGTCATCGCCTCTACCAGGGGTTCCAACATGACGAGACAGCAGCCGCGGCTGCCGGTCGCTGATGTCCCGTCTCAGATGATCTGGTCCGAGACCATAGCGGTGATCTGCAACGACCAGATCAGGTGAGACGTGTGGCTACCGGGAATCTCACATGACCTGGTCCCTGGCGTATTGATGCTGGCTGGTGTCTCAAACGATGTGGTCCGGTGCCGCCGTTCCAGGGACTTGGCGGTGCGGCAACGCCGAGCGGGACATCGCCGGCCCCCGGGCCACTCCGCCCGAATCGGCGTGGCGGGCTGAGTACCAAGGCCACGTGGCGCCCGCGGGTTGCGGATTGCTCCCACCGCCAAGGTGACAGACCTGAGGGCTGTCCCGTCATACCTGGCGGGCGCGCGACGACAGCTACGGCACCTCGCCGCGTTGTCGGAACGTCCACATACAACCAGTATGCGGACGCTCCTCCGCCGTGCGATGCACCGCATCTGACGCCGCGCGCTGATCCACCAGGTATGACGGGACAGCCCTTAGGCGCGGCGGGCCTTGGTGATCTGGGCGGGGACGGTGCTGAGCCACCAAGTCGGGTCGGCTGTGCCGTCGGTGGTGCGGCCGTCGCGGTGGACGTAGTGGCGCACGTCGCGGCCGGGCTCGGCGAGTTCGCCGTTCAGGGCACGCTCGACCCACTCGGCGCCGAAGCGGAAGATCTCGGCCGCGACGCCGCCCAGGGGGTGGAACTCGTTCTCGTAGACGCGCATCTCCTTGGGGGCGCGTACCCGCTCGTAGTTGGCCAGGGCCTGCTCCAACTGGGTGAGCTCGTCGAACTCGCCGATGCCGTACAGGACCGGGCAGGCGATGTCGGCGACCAAGTCGCCCAGGGGCATGCGGGCGACCAGCTCGCGGTCGAAGGTCTCTTCGTCGCTGTAGCCGGACATGAACATGTAGTTGTTCTTGAAGGTCGGCTGGGCCCGCTCGAAGATGGTGGCGAAATCGCCGGTGACGGCCTCGAAGGCGGCCAGGGCCGCGAGGCGGTGGTCGGTGGCGGCGGCGCGCGAGCCCCAGTAGCCGCTCATGCTGATGCCGAACATGCCGATCCGGTCCGCGTCGACCTCGGGCAGCGTGGCCAGGTGGTCGATGTAGCGGCCGATGGCGCGCTCGTAGTTGGTCAGGTCGACGGTGAGGCCACCGGCCCGCGACTCGCCCTGCCCGGGGCCCTCGATCGACAGCGCGACCATCCCGCGCGAGGTGTAGTAGCGCTCGGCGGCGTAGATGTAGTCCTCCTTGATCATGTCCATCCCCGGGCCGAGGATCACCGCAGGCGCGCCTCGGACCTCGCCGGGCGGCAGGTGCAGCAGGGCGTAGATGTGCCGGTCCTCGAAGTCCAGGACCACCCGGCGGACCCGGCCGCCGCGCAGGGCGCCCAGCCGCTCGACGCAGTGGTTGGCGTGCTCACGGAAGGCGAGCTTGCGCGGGTCGGCCGCGTCGAAGACGGAGTACTGGGCGCGGCCCCACATCACCGCGGCCCGCACGTACAGGTCGGCTGCGGTCTGCGAGAAGCCGCCCCGCTCGTGGTGGGCGGCCCGCTCCTCCACCTGCCCGGCCACGGTCGCCCACGCCTTGGGCAGCATCGCCCCGCTGCGGACCAGCTCGAAGACCTTGTCGAAGTCGGTGTGGTCGTGTCCGAGCTGCTCCAGGGTGCCCTTGGCACCGGGGTGCAGCGCGTCGAAGCCGCCCTGGGCGAGTGCGATGTCCAGGGCCCAGGTCTGGCCGGCGGCACGTGTGGTCATGACGGATGTCCTCTCGGGATTCAGCGGCGCAGTCGTTCGCACATCACTAAGTACTTAACTATTAAGTACTTACGGTATTCTGCATGTCAACCGCACGGCATTGCCACGACCGCAGAACCGGAGACTCGCCCCCATGACCCGATCCGCCCAGGCCACCTCGGTCGGCAACCCCCGAGACCAGGCCCTGGACCGGCTCGCCCGCGCCGCCTACAGCCTCAGCGCCGCCGACTCCCGGCTACGCGGACGCGCCACCCGCACCGCGGGCGCGCTCTCCCTCACCCACGCCCGCGCCATGCGCGCTCTCGCCGACCAGGGCCCCCTCAGCGTCACCCAGCTCGCCACCGCCACCGAGACCACCAACGCCGCCACCACCCAGCTCGTCAACGGCCTCGTCAAGGCCGGCTACGTCACCCGCGAACGCTCCGCCGACGACAAACGCACCGCCGTCGTCACCCTCACCCCCACCGGCACGCAGCGCCACCGCGACCGCCAAGCCGCCCTCACCCGGGCCCTGCACACCGCCCTCGGTCACCACGACACCGCCACCCTCGACACTGCCGCCGATGTCCTGCAACACCTGGCCGCCATCTACGACCAGCTCTGACATCCCGCCACAACGAAGCCCGCGACGGTTGTTCCCGGGCCTCGCGCCGGAATACGGCTGCGCGCCCGGGGCACCGCTTCCAGCCGGGCAGACCGCTGAGCGCCCGCCGTCGAGCGGGACCAGGTCCACACCCCGGAGAAGGGCTGACGGGCCATGTCAACTGAGACAACGAGCGGATCGGACCTGGCCAACCGAGACGAGGACCAGATCATCAGAGACGGGACAGCTGATCGAATTTCAGCGCCACACCGAGCTACTGTTCCGTCCCATCCGACCTTCTCGCCACGCACCTCGGTGACAAGGGGATAGGTAAAACACGGTGAGGACGGCAGCTCACGGAATCCCAGGGGGTGTTGTCGCCGGGACCGATACGGGCGCAGTCGTCTCAGCTTCCGTTGTCGGCGGGTTCGTGATGCCGCCGGCCGGAAGGTCAGCTGGGCAGCGTCGCCTGGTGTTCCTTTTTCGGCCTTGGGGCACAGCGGTACAGCGGCTCTCCGGGCTGTTCTCTCAGAAATGCCTCGCGCAACATGCCGGTTTGGAGAGGACTTCTGCGAACGGCAGCCTGCGGAATGGCTGTGGGCGACCGTTCGGAGGTCACCTCCTCGCAGGCCCTCTCGTGCGGCGGGCGCCCAGCTCTCTCAGAACGGCATCGAGATTGCGGGCCTTGGTGATGTCGTCGAGTTCGATGCCGAGTTGGAGCAGGGGCAAGGCGACGGCAGGGCGTATGCCGACCAGGACGGGGCGGGCGCCGAGCAGGTTCGCGACGGACGCGATCACGGAGAGCTGGCGGCCGACGAAGGTGTCGACGGAGTGCAGGGCCGTGACGTGGATGACGACACCGCGGGCGGCCCTCTTGACGATTCGGGGGGACAGGTCGTCCTGGGGGGAGAGCACCGCCGTCTCGTCCAGGTTCGCCGGAACGGTCGCCAGGAGGATGCTTCCGATGCTCAGGACCGCGACGTGCTCACTCGTGTTTTCTCGCTCTCCCCGAGGGCGCCGCGGCGGCCTGTCCGGCCGAACTCGCCGTTCGCCAGGCGAACCGTGGCCGTTTCAAGGACACCTTGCTCCGTACCTGGTTCGATACTCCACGCCCCACCGAGGTGTCCTGGCCGCTATCGGGGCAGCAGGGCCCTTACGGTCTTCGCGCCGGCCGCCGGCCGCCGGCCGCCCGGCGGGTCACGGCGGTGGTGCGGGCGAGGCGTTGACCAGGGGCCAGCCGAAGCCGCCGGTGCCGCCGTTCAGGTCGGGGTGCGCATCTGCGGGGTGCGGTGGCTGTGATCGTGCATGGCTACGTCGATGTCGTCGGGGTGCGCGGTCAGGCCCAGGGTGCAGGTGCCGCCGCCGTGTCGCAGGGCGTTGACGAGCTCGGAGACGACCAGACCCACGGATTGCCCAGCCTCGCGGGTGAGGTTGTCGAGGAAGAGGCGGGCGCGCTCGCGTGCGTCGGCGGGGTGACCCGCTTCCCCGCGCTGGCGAAGTGCCGGTCGACCTGACGGGACCGGGGCTGTCGGCACCGTGCCAGGTGCGGTTTACGTGCCGCGCTGGTCATGGGTGTCCCGGCGGAGCTGTGCGGTGTGCTGTGTGAGGGCATCGATGCGGTCGGCGAGGTCGGCGGCCTCGGGCCGCAGGTGGGCCCGGGTGGCGGTCAGGGGGCGCACGAGGCGGGCGGGGTCGCTGTCGGCGAGGGCCAGGTTCAGCTCGCCGACCGCGTCTTCGGCGCCGGCGGGCAGGTCGGTGAGGGCGGTGATCTGTCCGGCGAGGCGGCGAAGGTCGGCGGCGTTGTCGCGGGCCCAGGCGGTGACGGTGCGGTCGGCGGCACGGGTGTCGCGGGTGGCCTGGACACGCTCTTCGCCGGTGCTCCCGGGGGTTCCGGGGCGCAGGCGCAGGTAGCGGCGTTCGGCGGCCTGGCGGCTGGCGACTCCGAGGGGGCCGGCGAGGTCGGCCCAGCTCGCGCCCTGTCCGCGGGCGGTTTCGATCAGCCCGCTCTCCCAGCCGGCGAGCTGTTCGCGGACCTCGCGCAGCATCAGCAGTGCGGCCAGGGCCGAATGTGGGCCGGCGTCGGCTGCGGGCGGCGCTGCGGTCATCGGCGTTGGGGCGGGGGACTGCTGTGCGTCTTTTACGGACTGGTTGATGGCTTCCAGCGCCGCGGCGGCGGCAGGGAAGGGAACCGGGGTGGTCGGTGGGGTGGCTTCGTTCATGGGGTTCTCTTTCCCTCTGTCATCCTCCAGATGACTTCCTGCTTGTCATCGTTTCGATGACATGTTACAACGGACGCACGTTGAAGCGCATTGGCAGTTTCTGCCTGAACCAACTGGAGGTGTTTTGCGATGTTGATGCGCACCGACCCGTTCCGCGAGATGGACCGGATCGTCCAACAGCTGTCGGGGACGTCGGGCACGTGGTCGAAGCCGTCCGTCATGCCGATGGACGCCTACCGCGAGGGTGACGCATACGTGATCGCCTTCGACCTCCCGGGTGTCAGCACCGAGGCGATCGACATCGACGTCGAGCGGAACATGCTGACCGTGAAGGCGGAGCGCCGCCCGGTCACGAAGGCCGACTCCGTGAAGGTGGAGCTCTCCGAGCGGCCTCTGGGTGTCTTCTCCCGCCAGATTGTCCTGGCCGACACGCTCGACACCGAGCGAATCCAGGCCGACTACGACGCGGGTGTCCTGACCCTGCGCATCCCGATCGCCGAGCGCGCCAAGCCTCGCAAGATCAGCATCGGCGGGGAGTCCGGCCGCCAGCAGATCTCCGGCTGAACCCTCCAGCGTCAGCCGGCAGCGGAGGGCGGGAAGGTCCGATTCCCCCTCCGGCACCCCGCCCTCCGCACCCTCTTTGACCCCTTCACCCCGTTCCCGGAGGTGACGTGATGTCGATGCGCGGGGAGTCGTTCCTGGCCCACATCCAGGAACGCGGCGAGTACGAATCCGTGGAAGAGGCCGATCGCGTTGCCCGTGTCGTCCTGGCCCTGCTGGGCGCACATCTGGTGGGCAGCGTGCGGGCCGAGCTCGCCGCCCGGCTCCCCGAGACGTACGCCCTGATCCTCCTCAACCCGTTGCAGGCGGCGGAACCGCTCTCATCCGAGCGCTTCGTCCGTGCGACCGCGGCCTGGATCGAGGGCGCCACCGCGAAGACAGCGCTGTGGGACATCGGCGCCGTCCTCTCCACGGTCGCCGCCGCTGCGGGCGACGTCCTCACCCGCGAGGTCCTCCTCCAGCTCCCACCTGGCTACGACCTCCTCTTCGGCCACCCCCATCCCACCTGACCACCACCGGCCCAAGGCCGCATCCTTCGCAGAGAAAGGCAACCGCAGCCATGTACGGCCAGCCTCGACGAGCGAACCCGTCCCATCCGGCTCTGACGTTCGACCAGATGCTGGAACGCGTGCGCTACGAAGGCGCCTACCCCACCCGCGAACGGGCCGCGGAAGTCGTCCACAACGTCATGTCCGCCCTCGGCCGCCAGCTCACCGGCGACGAACGCGTCGACCTCGCCCAGTGCCTGCCCATCGAGGCCGCTCTCGCCCTGACCACTCAGATCCCCGACACTGAACCCCTCACCGGCTGGAGCTTCGTCAAGGACCTGGCCGCCCGCACCGGTGCCAGCCCGGCCACCGCCCGCTGGGACACCGGCGCCGTACTCGCCGTCGTCACCCGCCTCGCCGGTCCCGACCTCCTCGCCCGGATCCTGCACCGGCTCCCCAGCGGCTACGCCCTCCTCTTCGGGCAGGCAGAACTGCGTCAGCCCCAGCCCACCGCCGCTTGAGCGAGCCGGCCGCGCGCGGACATACGTGGGGGAGTTCGGAGACGATCAGGACGGCGGTGTCGGCGGTGTCGGCGGTGTCGGGAGCGACGGCCGGCCGGAGAGTCCCGAGGATGTCCGGGGCGGCCTCACGTGCCTCGGCGACGGCGCGCGCGGAACGGGCGGCTGTGGCGTCGATGCTCACCGTGCCCATCCGGGCACTCCCTGGTCCGCCGATGGGGGATCCAGCCTGGCTGTTGCGTCCTGCCTACAGCCAGGCAGGACCGCCAACCCCGATTACCTCATCACGAAGCACTCGAAAATCTATGTCGGCTGGAGTAGACATTGGGTGGTCGCCGTGGTTATGGTTTCTCTCGTAGCCCAGAGAGAATGAAGGGCCTGGCAGAGACGAACTGCCGGGCAGCAGTACAGGTAGTCGCAGTACGCAGGACGGTGCGGTGGCGGAGTTTCGAAGCCAGAGCGGTTGCAGGACGGCGACGGGACTGGCGACCGGACCGGGTGGCCCGCAGTCATCAGGGGCCGCCGACAGCAGTTGACGCAGTGGCAGTACCCAGCAGTGAAGTGAGCAGTACCTCGGTGAAGGCGTCGGCTGCGGGCGCGCGCACCGGGAGGTTCGGCAGTGGGGTTCCAAGCCAGAGCAGACGCACGATGGGCGACGGGGCTGGCTGCCGAAGAGTGGCGCTCGCACAGGTCACCGGTAGTTCGTATCACCGGCAGTACAAGCAGTTCGCGGTATCAGCAGTACGCAGTCCCCCGTTTGGTAAGGCAGTTCAGTCAGAGGGAAAGAACGGAGGAACAGGCGCCATCAGGATCGCCCGGACGGATTGTCGAGTCCGGGTACCGCAGGACATCGATAGTGAGGTGGTCTCCGGTCAAGCAACCGCGATCCCCGCATCCCCGACAGCATCACGGTCGGGTCGGCGGAAACAGAAGGCCGGCGCAGTACCAGGACCGGCAGATGGTGTAGCAGTTCCTTCGGGGCCCGGGTGCCACATGGCATCCGGGCCCCTCCACGCGTTCCACAGAGAGGTGCTAATGACAGCAGGCGATTCGTTCGGACGTCTCGATGACGACGACTACCCCGCCTACACCATGGGCCGGGCCGCGGAGATGCTCGGCACCACCCAGGGCTTCCTGCGCGCGATCGGCGAGGCCCGCCTGATCACCCCGCTGCGCTCCGAGGGCGGACACCGCCGCTACTCCCGCTACCAACTGCGCATCGCCGCCCGTGCCCGCGAGCTCGTCGACCACGGCACGCCCATCGAGGCTGCCTGCCGCATCGTCATCCTCGAAGACCAGCTTGAAGAAGCTCAGCGCATCAACGCCGAATACCGCAAAGCTGCCGGATCCTCGAACCCGACGACCGCGACCTGAGGCCGACACGTCCCGGCGCTGAAGCGCGCGGTGCAGCTGCTACCAGCCCGCGCACCATGTACGCGTCGCGATCCACCGCCCGGTCGGCAGAACGGCGTTGGCATAGACCGCCTTGCGCCAGGCGGCCGGCACCAGCACGTCGTGTCGTCGATCTCGCGCGGCAGCAGCGGCTTGTCCTCCACCCCACCGCTGCGCCAGCGCAGGCAGCCGCTTCACCCCGGGAGCGTGAACGGTAGCCGGTTCGTGGCCGGTTCGCCTTGGCGAGCCGCTTCACATAGGAATCCCATGATTCGCGGTGCAGCGGGGCAACGGTGCGGGGCAGGGCCTGAAGACGGCGCGGCGAGAGAGAAGTGATCACGCTGCGTCCCCGATGTCGTCCTCGGTTTTTCTGGGCGGGCGGGGATGGTCGGACCGGGTGCTGTGGTCGATCGTGATGGTGTGGAGCAGGTGGCGGGTGATCTGTTCGCTGCCTTCGGCAATTGCGCTGATCGCGGCGGCACGGATCAGATGGGACAGGCTGCTGATGCTGCCGCCGGTGCGGGTGTGGAGATACTTTGCCTGGCGGGACAGCATGCCGGGGTCGTGATGGTGCAGCCGCAACGCGTGCTCCATCGTGGCGATCATCGAGCGCCATTCACTGCCGTAAGGGAAGTTCGCGGTGTGCTGCATGACGCAGCGGGCGGCGATCTGCTTGCCGCGGACTCCCGTGAACAGCTCCTCCCGCTCGACGTTGATGCCGACGTAGACGAACGTCGCCGGGATGTGTTCAGCGATTACTTGAGGTGGGTGGTCGGAGATGTCCTTGCCGTTGGACGTGCCCATCTGGATGTTGTGGATCTCGTCGACCAGGAGCAGATCGCAGCGGGCTTCGGTGAGGATCTCGCAGACCGCGTCGGCGATGTCCATCTCATGGTGACGGGACTTGAGGGGCAGCCCGAGGAAGTGCGCGAAGCGGGTGGCCAGCTTGCGTGGGGAGCCGTTGGGCGGGGCGGAGACGTAGACGACCTGGATACGGTCATGGTCGGGATAGCGCCGCCGTACTCACAGTTCGTGGGCCCGGCCGAGCTGCTTGATGGCGGTGGACTTCCCCGTCGCCCAAGGACCGGAGACGATCAGACCACGGCGGGCACTGATCTCCCGGCGGTTCACCAGGGTCAGCAGACGTCCCTGGTGCAGGATCTCCCGGATGGTCGGGGTCTCCACGATGATCAGTTCGGAGTGGTAGTCGACGCGCGTCTCGTCGTACTCGTCTCGCTCCGTCTTGGCCAGCGCCCGCCAGTCCGGCGCAGTCACAGAACCGGAGCTGCGACAGGTTGACCGTGATCCGTTTGTGTGGCGGCGGCGGTGTAGAGGGTCGTGCGGAGGCCCGGGGCGGTGGCGATGTCCAGTTCCCCAGTGACGATCACCTGGCAGATGTCGGGTCCGACCTCTGGGCGCCGCCGGGCTCGCCCGCCGTTCGCGGCGTTTGTTCGGACGGGGCGGGGCCCGTCAGCCGTACAGGGTCTGCGCGATCTCCAGTGCCAGGCGCACTTCCAGCAAGTTGCCGACGTCGATCGGCGTGGGGAGCAGTTCCTCCGCGCGCTTGACTCGGTAGGTGACGGTGTTGCGCGCCACGTGCAGACGGTCGGCCGCCGTCCGCAGGCCGTGTTCCTCGGAGAGGTAGACGCGCAGAGTCTCGCGCAGCTCTTGCATCCGGGCACCGTCGGAGGCCAGCGGGCCGAGGACGTCCTGCACGAACCAGTGCGCGTGTTCTGGCTCGGCGGTGGCCAGGGCCACCAGACGGACGTCCTGGTAGTCGTACAGCCAGTCGTTTCTGGCGTGGAGGGCGATCCGTTCGGCCTGTAGGGCGGCCAGGTGGCTGCGGCGCATGCCCTGCGGGCCGTGTGCGGCCGGGCCGAGGGCCGCGCGTACCCCCGCCGGAGGGTCGAGGGCGTCCCGCAGGCGCTCGGCCGGGCCTGCGGTCTCTTCACCGGGCAGGGCGAGCCACACCCATGCCGTCGTGCCGGTGGCGGGGATGAGCAGCATTTCTGCTGCTCCTGCGGCGCGGGCCATGGCGGCCGCGGTCCGCTGCAGCCGTTCCGGGGCGGGCAGGCCGGGCTCGGTGTGGTCGCACCGCAGCACGGCGGCTGCGTGGGTGCGGCGGATGTCGTAGCGCAGGCGCCGGTTGGCGGCCTGTACATCGACCGGGCGTCCGGCGATCAGGTCGTCGATGAGGGCGCGACGTGCGGCCTCGTCGCTGCCGCGCCAGCGGTCTCGCTCGGCGATGTACTCCTCGGCCATCTGGCTGGCGTGGGCGTCGGCGTAGGCGAACAGCATTTCGTTGACTTCGCGCAGTTCGGCCAGGCGTTGGTCGAAGGGGACGTGTTCCTCGATCGCGGCCGCCAGGTCATGTGCCAGTCGGGCGTGTCCGAGCCGGACGCCTCGCAGGACCCGGTCGAGGGGGACGCCGCGGCGGGCGAACTCGCGGCATCCTTCAAGTGTTTCCTCGGTCGAGGCGGCGACGGGCCGCGGGTGCGGTGTCAGCAGCAGGTGCAAGGTCGCGAGGACGGCGGATTCGGTGGAGCGTCGCAGGGTGGTCATGGGGGCTTGTCCGCCGCCGTGCTCGGGAACCTCGTCGAGGATCTCTGCCGCCATGGCGGCAGCCGTTTGCACCGCCCACCGGACCGGGTCCGCCCCGAGGGTTTCCGCCGCGGCGGCCGCGGCCGCTTGTGGCATGGCAGGGTCAACCGCCCGGTCGGGGGCCGGTCGAAGCTCAAGGAGCCACTCTCGCGTCACAGCCCGCCTCGATATCTTGTGCGGCGCGTGGCCGCGCGGTGCACGCCCGTCACTCGGCAGGGCCATCCGGCCCGATGACCACGTCGACGACGGACGTGACCACCACGGGAGCGCCACCTCTGACACCAAAAATACGTCTGAAGAGCACCGCACGAGCAGGGCATCTGCTCGTGCGGTGCGCGAGGTGACGAATGTCCCGTGGATGACGGGCCCATGGCACGTCGGTTCCCGTCGGCTCAAGGGGCAGAAGCCAGCATGCTGCCCGCGGTGAGTTCGTCGCGGAGCGTGGCCAGCAGGCCGGGCACGGCGTCCATGTCCGGAGCGCCGCCGAAGACATAGAAGTCGGGGCGCACGAGCAGGGCCTGCTGTCCGGTGGCAGCCAGGTGAGCGAGGTACGTGCCGTCGAGGTCGACAACGTCGACCGGGCCGGCGGCGGTGTGGTCGTCGGTGATCCTCAGGAGTCGGATCCCGAGCCGCTCGCACCAGCCGAGGGCGTCGTCGTCGAGAACCTGTCGCGGATTCCGGGTGGCGAGCAGGGTGAATCCGGTGCCGACGGCCTGGTCGAACAGGTCCGTGCGGCCATGGGAACGCACCCGGCCCTGATGGCCGAGCTGTCCGGCCGGCTCCACGGGGGCACCGCCTGCGTCGCAGGCCAGCAGGCCAGCGGTGAGCGTGCCCGGCAGCATGCTCACCAGGTGGTCGCGCCCGGCCTGCTGGTCGGCAAGCATCCCCTTGTCGCGTTCGGCGGCCGAGGTTGGGTCGGTCTCGCAGATGATCCGCCCCAGGTACACCGACGCGTCGATGGCGTGCCGCAGGTGCTGGGAGCGTTCGGTGGTGTAGGTGTCCAGCAGCGACGCGTCGGCGTGGCCGGCGAGGACGAGGTCAAGTTTCCACGTCAGGTTGGTGGCGTCGCGGATGCCGGAACACATGCCCTGACCGGCGAACGGGGGCATCTGATGGGCTGCGTCGCCGGCCAGCAGCAGGCGGCCCTGGCGCCAGCGGTCCGCCCACCGGGCCTGGAAGGTGTAGACGGTGTGGCGCTCAAGGGTGGCGTTGTCGGGGCGGATGTCCCAGGGGGCGAGAAGCTGCCACGCGGTCTCTTCGCGGTTGAGCTCGGCAATCGTCTCGCCGGGCAGTCGCATGAACTCCCAGCGGCGGCGGCCGGGACCGCCCGAGACGGCCGTGGTCGGCCGGGCCGGGTCGCACAGCTGGAGGTTGCGCGGGGACCAGACGCGATCCCGGTCGTGGGGGATGATGTCGATGACCAGCCAGTCGAATTGGAAGCCCAGGTCGGTCATCGAGGTGTTCATGCGGGAGCGGACGAAGCTGTTCGCACCGTCGCAGCCGACGACGTAGGCGGCGCGCAGTGTGCGGTGTTCCCGCACGTCATCGTCACCCGTCGGCCGGCCCCCGGCGTTCTCGGCGATGGTCAGGCGCACGGCGGCCGACTCTTCGGCGAGGTCCACGGCCGCCCAGCCGCGCAGGATCTCGACACCGGGCAGGGCACGGGTGCGATCCTCCAGGGCGGCTTCGAGGCGAGGCTGGGTGAAGATGTTCTCGTACGGCCAGCCGGAGTAGCTGGTGTCCTCGAACGCAAGGCGCAACAGTGTTTCCCCTTTGCCGTTGCGCCACTCGTAGTCCTCGGCCGGCTCGCTGACGGTGCGCAGGGCATCGCCCAGGCCCAGGGAGGCCACGATGCGGGCGATCTCGTGGTCGAGGACCACCGCGCGGGGCAGCGGGTACCGCTCCGGCCAGCGCTCGACGACTGCGACCCGCCAGCCCCGCATACCGAGCTGGACTGCCGTGGTGAGCCCGGTGGGCCCCGCGCCGACGACCAGCACGTCGTACTCGTTCTGCCGGGCGGTGCTCTCCTTGTTGATCGTGTGCATGGCTCTGTCCTTTCTGGTCAGCTCGTGCTGTGAGCACCGGTCATCAGCGCGGCGAGATCGTCGGGGCGGATGAACGACGGCGGTACCGGCGGGCCCCAGCTGTACAGCGCACTCGCGCCCTCCCATACGCCCGGCGTCCACACCTGGTCGTCGAGGATGCAGTCCATGTCGGAGAAGTACTCGGAGAAGTTGCCAGCCGGATCCTTGAGGTACCAGAAGAAGTTCGAGCCCAGGAAGTGGCGTCCCAGCCCCCACACATGCCGCTCAGGGTGTCCCTCGAGCATGCGGGTGGCACCGCGGCCCACCTCGTCCACGTCGTCCACCTGCCACGAGGAGTGGTGAAGGAAGGGCACGGGTGCCCGCTGGACGAGGACGTTGTGGTGGTCGGTGGAGCAGCGCAGGAACGCCGCGCCCGGGACGAGGTCGCTGACCTTGAAGCCGAGACCTTCGGTGAAGAATCGCTGGGACGCCTCCTGGTTCGTCGAGCCGAGGACGACGTGTCCCAGGCGCCGGGGCCGTACCGGCTTCTCGCGCAGCACGCCGGGGGCACGGACGTTGGCGCGCTCGATCCGTCCCGGCGCGTTGTACGGCGCGGCCGCGGGAGCGTCCTGGACGATGCGCGGCCGGACCTCCACGCTGACGGTGACCTCGGTGCCGGGATCCACCGCACGCAGCGCATGCGCGTCGCGGACGCAGGACACCTCCAGCCGCTTCAGGGCGGCTGCGATCCGGTCCAGATCGTCCGGGTCGTCGGCGCCGAGGACCAGCTCCTCAAGGCGACGGCGCGGCGCGTGGACGACCTTCAGTTGCTCGCCGCCGTCGGTGGTGGCGAAACGTTGGCGGCCCAGGTGGGTAAGTCCGAAGTCGGCGTAGTAGGCCGCGGTCGACTCGACGTCGGGTACACCCATGGTGATGTGGGCGAGACGGTGCAGGGCCATGACTGGCTCCTCGATGCTCTCGTGACTCTCGTGGTGTGTGGCCGTCAGGCTGATTGGGGGCCGTGGGGGTAGCTGCGGCCGGCGATCAACGGGTTGCGGAGTTCGCCGATGCCCTCGATCCAGCTGCGCAGCTCTTCGCCGGGGCGGAGGAACCGCATCGGATTCCGGGCGCCGCCCACGCCTGAGGGGGTGCCGGTGAATACCAGGTCGCCGGGGAGCAGCGGGCAGATCCCGGAGATCCAGGCGATCTGCTCGGAGACCGAGAAGATCATGTGGCTGGTCCGGGATTCCTGCATCGTCTCGCCGTTGACCGCGCAGCCCAGTGGGAGATCGTCGGGGTTCTCGAACTCGTCAGGGGTCACCAGCACCGGGCCGATCGGGCTGAATCCGGGGAAGGACTTTCCGAGTGAGAACTGCGCCGGTGAACCCCGCAGCTGGATGCGACGCTCGGACAGGTCCTGACCGACGGTGAGGCCGGCCACGTGTCCCCAGACGTCCGCGGCCGCGACCTGGTGTGCCCGTGTTCCGATGACCGCGACCAGCTCGATCTCCCAGTCCACGGTTTCGCTGGGCAGTGCGACCGTGTCGCGGGGGCCCGTGACGGACGTCGGGTACTTGGTGAAGATCGTCGGCTGGGCCGGCTTGTCGGCGGCCGACTCCGCCACATGGTCGGCGTAGTTCAGGGCGACGGCGAAGACCTGCCGGGGGCGTGGCGCGGGCGGGCCGAGCTGCCGCTCGTCGAACGCGGCACGCTCGTATGCGGCCGGAACGTCGGACTGTGCCCAGTCACGGAACTGCGGCCAGCGGTCGAATACGGCCTGCGGGTCGGACGGGAATTCCCCGTCACTTGCCTTCTCCACGTCCACGACACCGTCGTCGTACACGAGCACCAGGCGGTCATCGAGATTGGCTGTGCGCATGGCGTGCCACCTCCGTAGAGACATCAGAAGTCGTTGATCGGTTCGCTCGGATCCGCCGTGACGTCCGGAAACCGAAACGGTCGGCCGACGGTGTCAGGGCACCTGGCGGACGTGTCGGGTCGCGGGCCGGCGCCAGCGCAGGACGGACGTGGAATCGCCCGGTGAAACGGCCGTCAGCTCCAGAGTTTCCGGAAGAAAACGGACGCGGCGTTCCAGGGTCGTACCCACCCATGGCGCGTAGTGGCTGATCATGACGTGATGGAGCACCGCCCCGTCTGCCGCGCGCTCCCAGCGGCCGGCATACGCCACGGTGCCGTCGGGAGCCTCCGGCTCCTCGGATGCACGGACATTGCGGGCGGGGTCGGTGGTCAGCAGGGCGCTCATCCAACCGTTTGCGGTGTACAGAAGCATCCCTCTGGGCCGTTCCCCGAGGGGATGGGAGGTCACTCCTCCGCGTTCAACGGTGAAATCTTCCAGGACCCACGTTCCCACCATGTCGTCCACAATCGCCTCGCATGTCGCTCACGTAGGCCACGGGCAATGCGACAGGCAGTGCTCGATGGGCCCATCCACGTGGCCGACCTCCGTCGCCCACACTTTTAAGTGAACGTCGCCCCCCGCTGCAGCTCTCGGTCCGAGAGGCCAATAAGTCGCCACATCTTTGAGCCGGCGGCCTGCATGCCGTGAAGCCGGACGGCGCCTTCCTTCTCTCTTTGGGTGCCAAGGCCCTGGTCAAGCCGGTGGAGGACGACAACACCGGAGGTACTTTCGCGATCGGAAGTCTTGTTTCCGGAAGACCTTTGCCGAGCAGATCAACGGTCTGACCGAGCGATACCGACGGTCGAGCGTCGGGCTGAAGGTGGCTGGGGTCCATCGCGGTGGAACTCGGCGGAGTGACGCCCTTCGCAATCGGCGCCGAGCAGGCGCCGGCCCCTGGCCTGGGCTTTTGCCTCGCGCCCTCGCCCTCGGCTGCAGCATCATCTGCTGGCGACGCCTGAGAACCTCATTTTGCCTGCAGTTCTTTGAGGTCAGGGATGTGGTTGTAGAGGGTGCCGACAGA
Organism: Streptomyces sp. x-80; assembly: GCF_046549095.1. Classification (NCBI taxonomy): domain Bacteria; kingdom Bacillati; phylum Actinomycetota; class Actinomycetes; order Kitasatosporales; family Streptomycetaceae; genus Streptomyces; species Streptomyces sp. x-80. The sequence continues at coordinate 447,278 of NZ_JAJPWM010000006.1, read as the reverse complement.
GACGCCGAGGAGCTTGGCGATCGTCTCGACGCTGTTGTCGGGGTTGGGGAGCATGTCGCGGGCTGCGCGCAGCAGCTCTGGCGTCACCACGGTCGGCCGACCTCCGACCCGGCCGCGGGCCCGTGCGGCGGCCAGGCCCTCGTTCGTGCCCTGCTCGATCAGTTCGCGGAGGAACTCCGCCAGGGCGGCGAAGACGTGGAAGATCAGCCGCCCGCCCGGGGTGGTGGTGTCCAGGCGCTCGTGCAGCGAGGTGAAGCCGATGCCACGGTCGCGCAGAGCGGCGACCATGTTCACGCGGTCCTGGAGCGAGCGGCCGTAGCGGTCCAGGGAGGGGACGACGAGGGTGTCTCCGGTCTGGAGGAAGGCGTGGCACGCCGTCAGCTCCGGGCGCAGGTCGTTCTTCCCGGACTTCTTGTCGGCGAAGATGCGTCGGCACTTCGCTGCGGTGAGGGCGTCGACCTGCCGGTCGAGTTTCTGCCCGCCGGTGGAGCCCCGCGCGTAGCCGATGCGGATCTCGGTCGGGTGGAGGGGGAAGGCGGTGAGGAGGTCATCGGCGGAGCCGAGCGCGTCGGTCAGCGTGGTCACGAAAGGCCAGTCTGGCCTCAAATAACCAACGTTTTATGAGGATCGGCCGACGAGCACCGGAAAGGGCTCCAGAGCCCTCAACAACTCCCTCAGAAGCCCCGGACCGTCAACAACACCCGGACACTCTTTCCTGACGACGATCAAGCTCTGTGATTACCGTCCGGCATTGCTGTCCGCCGCCAGTTCGGGAAAGGTCCACCCGATCGTGTGGATGCGGTCGCTTGTTCGGGCGTGGTGGTTCTGTCACATCGCTCCAAGGGCAGGACGCGGGCCCCGTCGTGCTCCTGCGGATTCAGGGTGATGCCGCGGATCTGCGCCGCGGTGGGACGGCCGCCGTCGAAGACCATCCCGATCGTGCTGTAGGGCCACTCGGCACCGGGCAGCCCGTACACGGTGGCCAGCAGCCGGGGCGGTCCGGACACGGTCAGGCCGGTCTCCTCCTGGCACTCGCGCACGGCCGTTTCCCAGGGCCTCTCACCTTTGTCCATCGTTCCGCCGACCGAAGCAGGCGGGTTCGCTGTTTTCTGGCGGGGGAGTCGCAGGAACCCGCGTGTGGGTGGTTCCCCAACGGGTCTGAGTATGGCGGGTTCACGGCCTGGCTAAGGGCTGTCCCGTCATACCTGGCGGGCGCGCGACGACAGCTACGGCACCTCGCCGCGTTGTCGGAACATCCGCATACACCCAGTATGCGGACGCTCCTCCGCCTTGCGATGCACCGCATCTGACGCCGCGCGCTGATCCACCAGGTATGACGGGACAGCCCTTAGTCGTGGAACGTCGTAGTCGCCGCCAGCGCCACGCGTCCGGCACTGACCCGGTTCACCGGTGCGGCACCGTCGGCGTAGCCGAACGAGACCCCAACGAGCAATTTCCCCTCGCTGACGCCGAGTACGCCGCGCACAGTGTCGGTGTAGAAGCTCAGCAGCCCCTGCGGACAGCTGTCCACGCCGTACGCGGCCATCGCCAGCAGCAGCGTCTGCATATAGGCGCCGACGTCCGCGGCCGGCCGCGCGTCGGCACGGCCTGAAGAGACGAAGAGGAACGCGACGTGCGGTGCACCGTAGAACCGCAGGCTCTCGGCGTCGTAGGCCACGCGTGCCGCGGCGTCGTCGCGGCCGATGCCCAGCGCGCCGTAGAGCTCGGCACCGAAGGCGGCACGCCGTTCCTGCTGTATCGGCGCGTACATGTCGTCGCGGTACGGGAAGTCGGTGGAGGTACGACGTGCGGCGTGAGCCGCCTGCAGGGCGTCTGCCAGACGGTCGCGCAGCGCGCCGCTGATCACCTCCACCCGCCACGGCTGCGTGTTGGAGTTGGACGGCGCAGCGCCGGCCAGCGAGAAGATCGCACGCATCGTCTCCGGGGCCACGGCGTCGGGCCGGAACGCACGCACGGCGCGTCGACCGCGGATCAGCCGCTCCGCGTAACCACTCAGCTCGCTGTGACCGGACCGACTCATGGAGTACTCCTCACCTGGACGAAAGTAAACGCAACCGTTTATTTGGATGGACGCGACTCTACCCACGCGCCGCACCGGAAGTAAACGCCCCCGTATACTCGCCCCATGAGTGCGGCACCGGAGACGGAAGCGGAAGTACCTGCCCAGCCGGCGCAACGACCGGGGCGGGGCGCACGGGAGCGCATCCTGGCCGCCGCCACCCGGCTGTTCGCGGACCAGGGGATCACCGCGACCGGCATGGAACAGATCGCGGAGGCGGCGCCGGTGTCCAAGCGCACCCTCTACGCCCACTTCCGGACCAAGAGCGACCTCGTGATCGCCTACCTGCGGGCGCTCACCATGTCGGGGAACACGCTGGAGAGTGTGCTCACCCGTGAGGACCTCGACCCCCGCGAGCGGATCCTTCGACTGTTCGACCCACCCGCCGCGAAGGCGGCCCCGGTCCGGGGATGCCCGTTCATCGACGCCGCGGCGGAGTTCCCCGACCCCCGGAGCCCGATCCACGCCTATGCCCGCGAACAGAAACTGCTGATGGCCCATCTGGTCACCACGCTCGTGGCGGAACTGGGCTGCGCCCAACCCGCCGCGCTCGCCGAGCAGTTGGTGACCCTCGCGGACGGCGCTGCCAGCCGCGCCATGGTGCTGAACGAGACGGACTACGGCCGGCACGCGCGCACAGCTGCCGAGACCCTCCTCGCACACGCTCTCCCTCGGACAGGCCGCCCGTGATCCGTCGGACAGTCACCAGCCGCCCTCAAGGCGTTCAGGGCTCTCCGATCCGAGGAGAGGTTCGCTCCGGGGGAGGCGTACGTGGCGTCCGGCTGCGTGCTGGTGCATGAGGCGGGAGATGCATTCGCGATCAAGCAGCTTCGTCGGCGTGCGTACCGGCTCATGGAGCTTCTCGGCCTCCGTCGCGTCAGGCTCTACGACGCCCGCTCGTCGTGCTTCACCTTCCTGGCCGACAACGGCGTGCCCGACCACATCCTCGCGCTATGGGCCGGGCATGCGAACGTAAAGACGACCAAGAGGTGGTACGTCGAGCCGGACGTAGCGGGCCTCCGCGGTGCCGCCGCCACATGGGACGGCCTGCACGGGGTCGCGGCGGAGGAGCAGGCGTGAGCCACGAGCTCCGCCGGCCGAGCGGCCTGCCGAGCCGTATGGCCAGCGGGGTTGAGGCGGATTCGGAGTCCGGCTGCTGGTTGTGGACCGGTAGCCGGGAGGACCCATCCGGCTACGGCCAAGCCTCGTGCAAGGGGAGAACAGATCTTGTTCACCGCGTGGTGTTCAAGCTGCTGGTGGACGAGATTCCGGAAGGTTTCCAGGTCGGTCGCGCCAAGCCTCGTCCGTGTCACCGCACTCGGTATGCCACCCGGGTCACCTGGAAGCCGTGGCCTACGAGCAGGAGGGCGCGTCCGGAGGACCCACTGTCGACGCGGTCACGAGTGCATGCCGGAGGACACGTACCTGGACGCTCAAGGGTTCCGGCAGCGCCCGGACCTGCCGTCGCGAGAGGACCAGGAGCCGCTAGGTTCACCCCGGCGATGTGACATCACGTGACAGATGAGAGGGTCGGACGGGTGAGCCAGACACCGGAGAACACCCTGCAATACCGCTCTGACGGGCCAGAAGACGCCCCGGTCCTGGTTCTGGGAGCCTCCCTGGGTACCACATGGCACATGTGGGACCGGCAGATCCCCGAGCTGACCCGCCACTGGCGCGTCCTCAGATTCGACCTGCCGGGGCACGGCGGCTCGCCCGCCCATCCGGCCGCCTCCGTCGCCGAGCTGGCCGACCGGCTGATCGCCACCCTCGACGCCCTGGGGGTGGACCGCTTCGGGTACGGCGGCTGTTCCATCGGCGGGGCCATCGGCGTCCAGCTCGCCCTCACCCGCCCGCACCGCGTCACCTCCCTGACGCTGGTGTCCTCCTCGCCGCGCTACGGCACCGCCGACGCCTGGCGTCAGCGCGGTGTGGTGATCCGTACGAACGGGCTCGACCCGATCGCCCGCACGGCCCCCGAGCGCTGGTTCACCCCCGGATTCGCGGAGTCCCAGCCCGCCATCGTCGAATGGGCCGTCCAGATGGTGCGGACCACCGACCCCGGCTGCTATATCGCCGCCTGCGAGGCGATGGCCTCCTTCGACGTACGGTCCGCGCTCGGCCGGGTCGGCGTGCCCACCCTCGTCGTCGTCGGTTCCGCGGACCGCATCACCCCGACCGCCGACGCCCGCACGCTGGTCGCCGGCATCCCGGACGCCAGCCTGGCCCTGGTGCCCGGCACCTCCCACCTCGCGCCCGTCGAACAGCCCGCGGCCGTCACCGACCTCCTCATCCGGCACTTCACCACCGCCTGGCAGGACCGGCCCGGCGGCGGCCCGGCCGCGCTCGGCGCCACCGCGAACACACCGGTGCTCGCGCCCCCGCGGCCCCCGCAGCCGGTCCCCGCCGCCATCGAGTCCGGTCTCGCCCAGCCGGCGCAGCTGCGCGGCAGCACCTACGAGCAGGGCGTCAAGATCCGCCGCGAGGTGCTCGGGGACGCCCATGTCGACCGGGCCGAGGCCGCCACCGACGGCTTCACCGGCGACTTCCAGGACTTCGTCATCCGCTACGCCTGGGGCGAGACCTGGAGCCGCTCCGGTCTGGACCGGCGTACCCGCAGCATCGTCACGCTCACCGCGCTGGTCGCCGGCGGCCACCACGACGCGCTGGCGTCGCACACCCGCGCCGCGCTGCGCAACGGCCTCACCCCGGCGGAGATCAAGGAGATCCTGTTGCACACCGCGGTCTACTGCGGGGTGCCGGCCGCGCACGCCGCCTTCGCGGTCGCCCAGCGGGTCATCCGGGAAGAGACCACCCCGGAAGGCTGACCCGGCCGGACCACGAGCCCGTGGCCCGGTGGTGCGCGGCACGCCGCCCCGGGCGGCCGCGGCGTCCCGGGCGCGGCAAGATGGCGGTCATGGAACTCACGAAGAAGACCCATGCCTGCGTCCGGCTGGAGAAGGACGGGCAGACGCTCGTCATCGACCCGGGAGTCTTCAGCGAGGCGGACGCGGCCGTCGGCGCCGACGCGATCCTGGTCACCCACGAGCACCCCGACCACTTCGACGAGGAGCGGCTGCGCGCGGGCATGGCGGCCAACCCGGGCGCCGAGATCTGGACCCTCGCCGGCGTCGCCGAGCAGCTCACGGCCGCCTTCCCCGGCCGGGTGCACACCGTCGGCGAGGGCGACACCTTCACCGCCGCGGGCTTCGACGTGGAGGTGCACGGCCAGCTGCACGCCGTCATCCACCCCGACATCCCGCGCATCACCAATGTCGGCTTCCTCCTCGACGGTTCGGTCTTCCACCCCGGTGACGCGCTCACCGTCCCGCAGGGCCGCCGCGTCGACACCCTGCTGCTGCCGGTGCACGCCCCCTGGAACAAGATCGCCGAGATCATCGACTACGTCCGCGAGGTCGCGCCGCGGCGGGCCATCGACATCCACGACAGCCTGCTCCAGGACCACGCGAGGCCGATCTACGACCGGCTGATCGGCGGGCTCGGCGGCGCCGACCACGGCCGCCTCACGTCCGGCACGCACACCGACATCGGCTGACTGTCGGTGCCTCGCGGTAGGTTACGGACATGCGCATCGCGACCTGGAACGTCAACTCGATCACCGCCCGTCTCCCGAGGCTGCTGGCCTGGCTGGAGAGCACCGGCACGGACGTGCTGTGCATCCAGGAGACCAAGTGCGCGGCGGACCAGTTCCCCGTCGGCCAGCTGCGCGAGCTGGGGTACGAATCGGCGGTCAACGCCACCGGCCGGTGGAACGGCGTCGCCGTGCTGTCCAAGGTCGGCCTGGCGGACGTCGTCACGGGCCTGCCCGGCGGCCCGGAGTACGAGGGCGTCCAGGAGCCGCGCGCCGTCTCCGCGACCTGCGGCCCGGTCCGCGTCTGGTCGGTGTACGTCCCCAACGGCCGCGAGGTGGGCCATGAGCACTTCGCCTACAAGCTGCGCTGGTTCGAGGCGCTGACGAAGGCGGTCGCCGAGGACGCCGCGGGCGGCCGCCCGTTCGCGGTCCTCGGCGACTACAACGTCGCCCCGACGGACGAGGACGTCTGGGACCCGGCGGTGTTCGAGGGCCTGACCCATGTCACGCCCGCCGAGCGCGACGCGCTGGCGACCCTGCGCGGGACGGGCCTGACGGACGTTCTGCCGCGCCCCCTGAAGTACGACCGGCCGTACACGTACTGGGACTACCGCCAGCTCGGCTTCCCCAAGAACCGCGGGATGCGCATCGACCTCGTCTACGGCAACGCCCCGTTCGCCGAGGCCGTCTCGGACGCCTATGTCGACCGTGAGGAGCGCAAGGGCAAGGGTGCCTCGGACCATGCGCCGGTCGTGGTGGATCTGGACGTCTGAGGCCGCCCCCACGGGCGGCCCCGCCCCCTCCCGGGGCCGGTGATCCGGTGTCCCGGCGCGCCGCCGCCGTACGCGTCCCGCGCCCCGTCGTGCCGCCGGACGGATCGGCCAAGAACGCGGGAGCGCAAGGCGGTTGCCGCGCGCCCTGTGGCCGCCGCCCCGGGCCGGATGCGACCCTGCACACCATGAACATGTCTTTCCTGGACAAGTGGCGCAGGCATCCGGACGCGGACCGCCGGGTATCCCTCGCGGAATCGGTCCGCGCCGACCCTGGCAGCGTCGTCGAGCTGCTCTCCGAATGCGAACTGCTGCGGGCGCAGGCCGCCGACTCGGGCGTGGAACTCGACGACTCCGTACGGTCGTTGGAGGAGTTGGACCAGTTGCAGCCGGTGTGGCGGGACGACCCCGAAGTGCTGCCCTGGCTCGGCAACGACGCGGGTCTCTATCTCGGCACCGTCCTCGTGCGGACGGTGCGCGGCGCCGTGTGGCAGGTGCGGCAGGACGGCCGGCCGGTGGTCCGGCTGGCGTCCGGCCGGGAGGTCGATGTCGTCGCGGCGGGCCAGGACTGGGCCGATGTCGGGGCGCCCGAGCTGTCCCAGGAGTACGCCGAGGTCGCCGAGAGCTGACGCCCGCGGAGCGTACGCCCGAGGCGCCCGACGCGGCCCCCGGCGCCCGGTGCCGCCGTCCCGGAGCCGCGCGGCAATCGCCCCTGACACGGTCTTCGGTGACCCGGCGTACGCCTGGTCCATCCGCCCGCTTCGGCTCCTCTGTGCGTGTCAACGATTAGGCGCCCCTTTTGTCCCGGTAAGTTGCGGCTCTCCGCTGTACGGATGAGAGGGAGCAGGTCCGCATATGGCCGGTGAGGCGCTGATCGAACTGCGCGGGGTCAACAAGTACTACGGAAAGCTGCACGTCCTCCAGGACATCGACCTCACCGTCGGCCGCGGGGAGGTGGTCGTGATCATCGGACCCTCCGGGTCCGGGAAGTCCACCTTGTGCCGGACCATCAACCGCCTCGAAACGATCGAGTCGGGCACCATCACGCTGGACGGCACACCACTGCCCGACGAGGGCCGCGCGCTCGCCGAGCTGCGCGCCGAGGTCGGCATGGTCTTCCAGTCCTTCAACCTCTTCGCGCACAAGACCGTGCTGGCCAATGTGATGCTGGCGCCCGTCAAGGTCCGCAAGGCCAAGAAGGAGGCGGCCGCCCGGCGGGCCCGGGAGCTCCTCGACCGGGTCGGGCTCGCCTCGCAGGCCGAGAAGTACCCCGCGCAGCTCTCCGGCGGCCAGCAGCAGCGGGTGGCCATCGCCCGCGCGCTCGCCATGGACCCGCTGGCGCTCCTCTTCGACGAGCCGACCTCCGCGCTCGACCCGGAGATGATCAACGAGGTGCTGGAAGTCATGCAGCAACTCGCCCGGGACGGCATGACCATGGTGGTCGTCACCCACGAGATGGGCTTCGCCCGCTCCGCCGCCAACCGCGTGGTGTTCATGGCCGACGGCCGCATCATCGAGGACCGCGCCCCCGAGGACTTCTTCACCGCACCGCGCAGCGACCGGGCGAAGGACTTCCTCTCCAAGATCCTCAAGCACTGAACGGCCCGCCGCGATGCCGCACTCCCGTACCCCGCGCCTGCGCCGCGCCCTGCTGGCCGCCGCGCTCACCCTCCTCGCGCTGGCCGCCGCCGGCTGCGGCCGCAACGGCAGCCCACCGGTCAAGAGCCCCAAGGCCGGCGAACTGCCCCACTACCCGGTCGCCGAGAACTTCCGGCTGCCGGACTCGCCCACCTGGCGACGGGCCGAAGCGCGCGGCCATCTCGTCGTCGGCGCCAAGGAGGACCAGCCCTACCTCGGCGAGCGGGACCCGGCCACCGGCGCGTACAGCGGCTTCGACATCGAGATCGCCAAGATGATGTCGGCCGCCCTCGGCTTCGACCCCGCGACGACCCGGTTCAAGACCATCGCCTCCGCCAACCGCGAGACGGCCTTGCAGAACGGCCAGATCGACTTCTACGTCGGCACCTACACCATCAACGCCCTGCGCAAGAAGCAGGTCGGCTTCGCCGGGCCGTACTACCTGGCCGGCCAGGGACTGCTGGTGCGCACCGACGAGAAGGACATCCACGGACCGCGGGACCTGGCCGGTAAACGCGTCTGCTCGGCCGCCGGTTCGACACCCGCCCAGCGCATCGCGGCCGACTACCCCCAGGCGATTCTGGTCACCTACGACACCTACTCGGTGTGTGTGGACAACCTGCTCACCTACCAGGTCGACGCGGTCACCACCGACGACGCGATCCTGCTGGGCTACGCCGCCAAGGCGCCCGACGAGCTGAAGGTCGTCGGCAAGCCATTCTCCAAGGAGCCGTACGGCATCGGCGTCCCCCGCGACGACACCGCGCTGCGCTCCGCGCTCAACGACGCCCTCGTCGCGGCCGAGCGCAACGGCTACTGGAAGCGGGCGTACGAGGCGACGCTCGGCCTGTCCGGAGTACCCGCACCGCAGCCGCCCCCGGTCGACCGCTACCCGGCGGGCTGAGGAGCAAGGACCCCACGATGAACGTTCTCCTCGACAATCTCTCCCGCTACGGGAAGGGCCTGCTGGGCACCGTCGAACTCACCGTCTACGCCTCGCTGCTCGCGCTCTTCCTCGGCTTTGTGACGGCCGCCTGCCGCGTCGCGCCGGTCCGCTCGCTGCGGGCCTTCGGCACGGTGTGGGTGACGGTGCTGCGCAACACCCCGCTGACGCTGCTGTTCTTCGCGGTGCTGCTGGGCCTGCCGCGCTTCGGGCTGGTGCTGCCCTTCCAGATGTTCGCCGTCCTCGCCCTCGGCTGCTACACGTCCGCCTTCATCTGCGAGGCGGTGCGCTCCGGCATCAACACCGTGCCGGCCGGGCAGGGCGAGGCGGCCCGCAGCCTGGGCATGACCTTCCCGCAGACCCTCGGCGACGTGATCCTGCCGCAGGCGTTCCGGACGGTCATCCCGCCCATCGGCTCCACCCTGATCGCGCTCGCCAAGAACTCCGCGATCGCCGGCTCCTTCAGCGTCGTCGAACTGCTCGGCACGTACCGGACGCTCAGCGAGCTGGGCTACAGCATCATCTGGACCTTCATCTGGATCGCCGTCGGCTATCTGATCGTGACCCTGTCCATCAGCGCGCTGTTCCACGTGCTGGAGAAGCGCTGGGGAGTCGCCCGATGACCACCGCCCTCTACGACGTACCGGGGCCGAAGAGCAAGCGGCGGCATCTGCTCTACGGTGCCGGGTCGACCGTGGTGCTCCTCGGTCTGCTCGGCTGGCTCGTCCACCTCCTCTTCCACACCGGCCAGTTCACCGCCCAGAAGTGGACTCCCTTCCTCTACAAGGGAATTCAGGAGCTGCTGCTGCGGGGCCTGGGCAACACGCTCCGGGCGTTCGGCTACGCGGCGGTGCTCTCCCTGGCGCTCGGCGCGGTGCTCGCGACCGGCCGGCTCTCCGTCCACCGGCCGGTCCGCTGGGTGAGTACGGCGCTGGTCGAGTTCTTCCGCGCGATGCCCGTACTGGTCATGATCTTCTTCATCTATGTGGCGCTGAAGGCCGAACCGCTGACCGCCCTGGTCGCCGGGCTGACCCTCTACAACGGCTCGGTGCTCGCCGAGGTCTTCCGTACCGGCATCCACGCGGTCGAACGCGGCCAGGGGGAGGCGGCCTACGCACTGGGCATGCACAAGACCCAGGTCATGACGCACGTCCTGGTCCCGCAGGCGGTACGCGCGATGCTGCCGACGATCATCAGCCAGCTGGTGGTCGCCCTCAAGGACACCTCGCTCGGCTACCTGATCACCTACGAGGAGTTCCTGCACGCCGGCAAGCTCATCGCCGCCAACCTCGACTACGGACTGCCGTTCATCCCCGTCGTCATGATCATCTCGCCGATCTACATCGGGATGTGCATGCTGCTGTCCTGGTGCGCCCACTGGGTCGCCCGGCGGCAGCGGCGCAACCCCAAGGTCGAGGCGGTGGAGGTGGGCGCCCCGGAGCCGGGCACCCTGCTCCCGGGCGGCCCGTAGGGGACGGCGCACAGCGCGCCCCGGCCGGCTGACGCGGTCGGAGGTTCCGCCGTGGCGGGCGCGGCTCAGCGGAAGGTGCGGGCCATCCAGGGGCTGAGGCCGCGGAAGATCAGTTCCTTGTAGGTCTCGTCGCCGGGCAGCGGCACGACCAGCCACTGGCCCGGCGGGAAGACCCGCCCCTTCACATGGGCGAGCCCGCCGTACACCGAGAGCAGGAACGCGGGCACCGAGTCCCGGGGGACGTCCGGGAACGTCACCGAGTCGACGGTGATCCGCGCATCGTCCTCCGGGAAGATCTGCACGCTCACCGCGGGCGACCCGCCCAGCTCGACGAACGCCTCGTGCGGCAGCGAGCCGTCCGCGTCCAGCACCGTGAACGCCCCGGACGAGGTACGGCGGGACGTCTGGTCCGCGCCGATGTCGTCCGTGACGGTCAGCTCCAGGCGGTACTCGTCGGCGATCTCGCGGATCGCGGTGACGGCGGCCTCGGTGGTCGGCAGATGCGGATGTCCCATGGGAAGGATCATGCCCTATGGGGCAGTTGCCCTCAATCGCGTACCGGCACCGAGACATACGACGGGTCATCGGCGGGCGAGGAGAACGTCAGCCGGGCGCCGCTCGGATTGTGCTCGATGTACAGCGGATCGACGGTGTCCACGACCACCGCGAGCCGGTGCCCGGCCGGTACGTCGTACGCCGTGGAGAACAGCTCCAGGTCCACACCGAACGGCCGGCCGGGGGTCTTGCCGTGGAAGGTGAACGGCGCGTGCGAGACCAGCTTGCCGAGACCGAGCGGGCCCACGTCGTAGAGGTAGGCGATGGCGGTCCCGCTCTCGGCGGTGCCGGTCACCGTGGTGTGCAGCCGGGTGGTCCCGCGGACCCGCTGCTCGCTCGCGTAGCGCCCGGACTCCCAGACGGCGGCCACGGAACGCGGCAGCAGCGGGATCGAGGCCATCGGCGGCAGCCTGAAGAACTGGTCCAGCATGCTGGAGAGGAAGATCAGCCCGCCGTCGGCACCGGAGTCGATGCCGGTGCGGATCCGCTGGGTGCCGGTCAGCTCGATCTTCCGGTGCCCGGACGGTACGTCCCGCCAGCTCTTGTACCCCTCGTACGCGCCGGTGGAGCGGGACTTGAGCAGCACCGGCGCCGCCCGGTCGATCCCGTTGTCCGCGCCCTTGAGGTAATGGTCGAACCACTGCTTGGTGTGGCTCCAGGTGTCGTTGGGCAGTCCCAGCAGCCCGAGCCCCTCGGCGGTCGCATGGTCGCCGGGGCGGAACTCCAGCCGCTTGGGGCCGGTCAGCTTCTCGTAGAAGTCGGCGTACTGGTTGGGCGGGAACAGGGAGTCGCCCCATGCGTTGCCGAGCATGATGGCGGCGCCGTTGGCGTTGATCTTGTCGACGTAGGTGGCGGGGGAGCGCTTCTTCCCCCACGCGATCATGTCCTGCTCCTTGGCGAGGTTCGAGCCGAGGAAGTCCTTGAGGATGCCCTGGAGTTCCGGGCCGGGGCGGCCGGTGAGCTCGCCCAGGCCGCCCAGCAGCTGGGCGGCCTGCCGGTGCTGGGTGCGGCCGCTGTAGATGGAGCCGATGAGATCGCCCCAGCCGCTGAGCGCCGCGACTGCCTTGATCCGCTTGTCGAACGCGGACGCCAGCAGGCTGATCCCGGCACCGTAGGAGACCCCGCCCATGCCGACCTGCTGCGGATCGGCCGGCGTATGGGCCAGCGCCCAGTCGATGACCTTCGACGCGTCGGCGATGTCCCGCGGACCGGCCGTCTCGATCTGACCGCCGGACTGCCAGAAGCCGCGCGAGTTGTATCCGACGACCACATAGCCCGCGTCCGCCAGCTTCTCGGCCTGGGCCAGGTACTCGACCTGCGGCATCGCCCAGCTGGTGGGCAGCACGATGACCGGGTACCGCCGGGTCCCGTCGGCGCCGGCGGGCGTGATGACGTTCGCCTTGAGGACGATGCCGCCGTCACCGGTGATGTCGACGAACTTCACCGACCCGGGGGTGCGCGGGGACGGGGAGGCGGCTGTGACGGCGGAGACGGGGGTGGCGGGCGATACCGCGGCGGCGGGCGGCCCGCTGAGTACCGTGGCGGCGAGCACCGCCGCGGAGACGGTGCCGATCGCGGCGCGCAGCGTCGTGCGGGAGGGCGTCATCTTCTGCTCCAGATCTCGATGCGGACCTGGTCGGGCGCTGTCCGAGGACAGGAGGGGCACCCGGCGGTCCGATGTGACTGGAGAGTAAAGTTCGCGCTTTACCCGTGGTAACCCGTCGGTAGGTTACGGATGGGTAACACCGTGGGGGAGCGGGGAGGGGTGGTGGCGCGGACCGGCCGCCGGGATGACGCGTCCAGGCATGCCGAAGGCCGCCCGCCCCGCGCCGTCGTCGAGCAGGCGAGGTCACCCCCGAACATGACGAACGGCCCGCACGCCCCGCCAGAGGTGCGCGGACCGTCGTCCCCGGGTCCCCGCCGCGCTGCGTCGGTGGCGGCCGGAACTCCGGGTGGGGTCACATCGTCCCGGGGCCGTCGGCCCCGGGCTCACAGTCCCAGGTCCGGGCCGAAGACCTCGTAGTGGATGTCGGCCGGGCGTACTCCGGACTCCAGGAGCTGGGCGCGGGCCGCCCTCATGAACGGCACCGGGCCGCAGAGGTAGGCGGTGGTGCCGGCCGGGATCTCCAGCTGCGACAGGTCCATCCGGCCGGTGTGCACGGTGACGGCGCGGTGCCGGTCGCCGGCGCCGTCCTCGCCGCCGACGGAGGTGCTTTCGGCGGCGGCCTCGTACCAGACATCCGCGGTCGCCCCGGTCAGTTTGCCGGTGAGCTGCCGGAGTTCGGCGCCGAAGGCGTGGGTGTGCGGTGCACGGTCGGCGTGTGCCGCGATGACGTGGCGCGGGGAGCCGACGGCGGCCAGGTGCGTGAGCATCCCGATCATCGGCGTACAGCCGATCCCGGCGGAGGCGAGCAGCAGCGGTCCGGCGCCATCGTCGAGCACCACATCGCCGAACGGCGCGCTCACCCGCAGCGTCTCCCCGCCGTGGAAGTGGTCGTGCAGATGCCCGGAGACCTCGCCCGCCGGATCGCCGGCCGGGTCCCCGGCCACCCGCTTGACGGAGAACTGCACACCGCCGTCCGGCTGCCCGGACAGGCTGTACTGCCGTATCTGCCGTGCCCCGTCGGGGAGTTCGACCTGCACGGAGACGTACTGGCCGGGCCGGGACGCCGGGACGGGCGCGTCGTCGAGCGGCTGGAGGAAGAACGTCGCGACGTCGTCGGCCTCCTGGACGCGTCCGGCTACCCGGTACGTACGCCACACCGCGCCGTCCGGGGTGCCGGTCTCCGCGTAGAGACCCTTCTCGATGGCGACGAGGGCATGCGCCATCAGCCAGTACACCTCGTCCCAGGCCCGTACGACCTCGTCGGTCACCGCATCGCCGAGTACCTCCGCGATGGCCGCGAAGAGGTGTTCGCGCACGATGGGGTACTGGTCCTCGCGCACCCCGAGTGAGGCGTGCTTGTGCGCGATACGGGCGAGCATGGTGTCCGGACGGCTCTCCGGGTGCTCCACCAGATAGCCCGCGAAGGTGGCTATGGACCCCGCGAGCGCCTGCCGCTGAGTGCCGTTGGCCTGGTTGGCGCGGTTGAAGAGATCGCGCAGCAGCGCGGGGTGGGCCGCGAACATCTTCTCGTAGAAGAGCGGCGTGATCTCCCCGATGGCCGCCCCGACGGCGGGGAGGGTGGCACGTACGGTCTCGGCGGACTTCGGTGACAGCATCGGAAACTCCAGACTCTCGGCACTCTCGGACTGAGACATAACTTGCATCTGAGATGCGTATTTTTGCGTGTGGCTGTGGCGGTAGCCGGTGGGTGGCGGCTCTGGGGGCGGGAGTTAGTCGGGTGGGCGGGTGGTCAGGGTCAGCAGCAGGGGACCGGTCGGCTTGTCGACCAGGTCCGCGATCGACAGCGGATCGAGCGAGGCGAAGAACGCCTCCTGCGCCGTGCGCAACGCGCCGCGCAGCAGGCAGCCGCCGCGCAGCGGGCACGGCGGATCGTCCTCGCACCCCACGACATCGCCGACCCCCTCCAGCTCGCGGACGAGCCGGCCGAGCGAACCCGTACGCCCCGCGGTGGTCAGCGTCAGCCCGCCGCCGCGCCCGCGCCGCGCCTCGACCGCGCCGAGGTGCTGGAGCTTGCTCACCACCTTGGCGGCGTGCGTGTACGGCACGTCCACGGCGCTCGCCACCTCGCGGGTGGTCGGGGCGTCGCCCGTGTCGTCGAGGACCGCCAGCCGCATGGCGATGCGCAGGGCGATGTCGGTGCTCTTGGTGAGTCGCACAGCCCTCACCGTACAGAAGTGGTATCTGGAATGCCAATTTGTGCATGGCGTCCGCCTAGGGGCCCCTGGTGCGGGTAGTTGAATTCGAGATTGGTCCGGTTCGAAGTGTTGACGCGTCAATGACGCGGGTTCAGTCTGTGAGGCGATTGGTCTGGACCACTTCGTCTCCCGCGGGAGGACCCGTGTCACTTCGAAACGCCAGAACACTCACCGCCGCCGTATCGGCGGCCTGCCTCGCGGCCGCGGCGCTGATCGGGACGGCCGCCGCCACCGGCCATGCGGCCGCCACCGGCCAAGCGGTCACGGCCGGCCGTGCGGTCCCCGCGGCATCGACCGCCGTCGGCAGCAACTGGTACGCCGCCGCGCCCTACCTCATGCCGCTGGACAATGATCCGCCGGACGCCGGAGCGGTCATGGACGCCACCGGTCTCAAGGCGTTCCAGCTGGCCTTCATCCTGGCGCCGAACGGGGGCGGCTGTTCGCCGACGTGGGGCGGTACCAGCCCGGTCGACTCCGACACCGCCGTGGCGGGCGTGATCTCCGCCATCCGCGCCAAGGGGGGTGATGTCTCGGCCTCCGTCGGGGGCTACGGCGGCACCAAGCTCGGCCAGAGCTGCGGCACCCCCGAGGCCACCGCCGCCGCGTACCAAAAGGCCATCGACAAGTACGGGCTCAAAGCGCTCGACCTGGACCTGGAGGAGCCGGAGTACGAGAACACGGCCGCCGTGCACAACGAGATCGGCGCCGCCAAGATCCTCCAGCAGCGGAATCCCGGCATCTATCTGTCCATCACCACGGCGGGCACCGCCGATGGCACCGGCTGGTTCGGCAAGCAGATGCTCAACGAAGCGAAGTCCCAGGCGTTCGTCCCGGACAACTTCTCCATCATGCCCTTCGACGGCGGATTCGACGGAGCCGCGTCACAGACCCAGGCGCTGACGAACTTCAACGCCGTCCTCCGGTCCACCTTCGGCTGGGACGAGGCCACCGCCTATGCCCACGAAGGCATCTCGCAGATGAACGGCCGCAGCGACACCGGTGAGTACTTCACCCAGGCGGACTTTCAGACGGTGCTCGACTTCGCGACCGGCCATCACATGGCGCGCTTCACCAACTGGTCCGTCAACCGCGACCGGCAGTGCTCCCCGCCGGACAACAACGGCAGGACGTCCGGCACATGCAGCAGCGTGCCGCAGGGCGCGTACGACTTCACCGCGTACTCGGTGAAGTTCGCCGGAGCCACCCCGCCCACCCCGACGGCACCGCCGACCAGCTCACCCACCACACCTCCGCCCGGCGGGAGTTGCACCACGGCCGCGTACCGCGGCAGCGCCGTCTACGTGGGCGGCGACACCGTCTCCTACGACGGGCACCTCTGGAAGGCGAAGTGGTGGACACGGGGCGAGACACCCTCGACCGGCGGCTCGGGCGTATGGCAGGAGCAGGGCACCTGCTGATCCCCGGAACGGGCGGCGCCGTGCCCTCGCGAGGACGCGGAACCGGCGGCCTGTCCCGGCCGGTCGCCCGTACCGGCTCAGTACTCGACCCGGATCGGGGTGTATCCCTCGTCCAGCAGGCGAGGCAGGTACCACTCCAGGGCGGCCACGGTCTGGGAGCGATTGCCGCCGCCGTCGTGTGACAGCACGATCGCGCCCGGTTTCATTTCGCTCATGATGTTCGTCGCGATGCGGTCGGCTCCTGGGCAGGTCCAGTCCAGTGAGTCGATCGACCAGTTGACGGGTGACATGCCCAGCTCATTGCAGATTCTCAGGGAGGCCCGGTCCCAGTCGCCGTACGGGGCGCGGGCCAGGGTCGGGGCGCTGCCCAGGGTCTTCTCGATCAGGTCGCTGGTGCGGCCGAGTTCGCTGCGCACCCGGCCCGGGGCGAGCGTGGTGAACTGGGGGTGCGTCCAGGAGTGGTTGGCGACGATGTGGCCGTCACCGACGATGGCGTGCAGCTGTTCCGGGAAGGCGACGGCGCATTCGCCGAGGACGAAGAAGGTGGCCCGGACGTCGTGGCTGCGCAGGACGCGGAGGACCTGGGGGGTGAAGCTGGGTTCGGGGCCGTCGTCGAAGGTGAGCGCGATCTCGCGGGTGTCGGTGGGGACCGTGAAAGCGACCTCGGCATGGGTCGGCGGGGCGTCGGGGTACCACGGGGACGGTTCGCCGGCGATGGGGCGCAGCCGGTAGGTGTCGGGGGCCTGTGCGGGCAGCGCGCCACGGGCCGGTGGCGCGGGCGCGGCGGGGTGCGGCTGTACCGCGCCGTGGCGTCCCGCGGGCGCTGTCGGTGTGTCCGTGTCGGGCAGGGTCAGGATGCGGGCGGCGGAGAGTGCGCCGACCGCGACGGCACCGCGGAGAAAGAGCCGTCTCGTTCTTGTGCGTTTATCGTTTTTATTCACCTCACCGTGCTCTCATGCGGCTACCGGTCCGGGCCGCAACGACACGGCGGGCGCGGGATGTCACGCGGGAATCGCACCCGATCGGCCGTCCGGTGGCGGGTGCCGAGGGGGTGGGGCGGCCTTGGGCGGAGGCGGTGCGGGGGAGCGGCGGGGCCGCCGTGACGCCGTCGGGGTGAGCGCCGGGGGTGGACCGGCCCGGCTTTCGCGGGGGCCCGCGCCCCGGCCCCGAGGACGGCTCCGGCCCCTCCCGGCCCCGGCCCGGCGCCTCCGGGGCCCGCCCCGCGAGCCTCCCTCCCCCTCCACTGGATGGCTCATAGTTTGTCCGGCTATGAGCCAATTCTTCAGGCCGAAGCGGATGATGGTCGGCCGTCCGCTGGACAGTGCGCGGCTCGGCGAGACGCTGCTGCCGAAGCGGCTGGCCCTGCCGATCTTCTGTAGCGACCCGCTGTCCTCGGTCGCCTACGCCACCGAGGAGATCCTGCTGGTGGTGGCGCTCGGCGGGGTCGCCCTGCTGCATCTGGCCTGGTACGCGGCGGCCGGCATCGTGCTGCTGCTCATCGTCGTGGTCGCCTCCTACCGGCAGACCTGTTACGCGTATCCCGGGGGCGGCGGGGCGTACATCGTCAGCGCACAGAACCTCGGCCCGACCGCGGCGCTCACCTCGGCCAGCGCCCTGCTCGTCGACTATGTGCTGACCGTCGCGGTGTCCGTCGTCTCCGGGGTCGCGGCCATCACCTCCGCGATCCCGTCCCTCAGCGGCCACAACGTCGCGCTCTCCGTCGGCTTCGTGGGGCTGCTGGCCCTGATGAACCTGCGCGGCGTCCGCGAATCGGGCCGGGTCTTCGCCGTCCCCACCTACGGGTTCATCTTCTTCGTCTACCTGATGTTCGCGTTCGCCGCCGTACGGATGGCCACCGGCGCGAGCATCCGCGCCGAGTCCGCGGAGCTGCCGCTGCACACGGTCTCGGTCTACTCCGGGCTCGCGCTCGTGCTGCTGACGATGCGGGCCTTCGCGTCCGGCTGCACCGCGCTGACCGGCGTCGAGGCGATCAGCAACGGCGTGCCCGCCTTCGCCCGGCCCAAGAGCCGCAACGCCGCCATGACGCTGTCGATCATGGGATTCTTCTCGGTCACCATGTTCGCCGGGATCACGGCCCTGGCCATGGCCTGTCGGGTGCACGTCGCGGCGGAGCCCACCGCACTGGGGCTCGCGCCGGACACCCCGATGCCCACCGCGCTCTCCCAGATCGCCCGCGCCGCCTTCGGCGACGTCCGCTTCCTCTTCTACCTGCTGCAAGCCTTCACGGCCGGGGTGCTCGTCCTCGCCGCCAACACCGCCTTCAACGGCTTCCCGATGCTGGCCTCGATCCTCGCCGCGGACGGCTACGCGCCCCGGCAGCTGCAGAACCGCGGTGACCGGCTGGTCTTCTCCAACGGCGTCATCCTGCTCGCGCTGGCCGCGATCGGGCTGATCGTCCTCTTCGGCGCGGAGCTCACCCGGCTGATCCAGCTCTACATCATCGGCGTCTTCGTCTCCTTCACGCTCTCCCAGGCCGGTATGGTGCGGCACTGGCGGACCGTGCTCGCCGAACGGGGGCCGGACACCGCGCTCCGCGTACGGCACCGGCGCTCCCAGGCGATCAACGCGGTCGGGGCGGTACTCACCGGTGTGGTGCTGATCATCGTCCTGATCACCAAGTTCACGCACGGCGCCTGGCTCGTGGTGATCGCCATGCCCGCGCTCTTCCTGGCCATGCGGGGGGTACGGCAGCACTACCGGCGGGTCGTCGAGGAACTGGTGGTCGCGCCGGACGCCCGTCCGTGGGAGCCGGCCGGAATCCATGTGCTGGTGCTGGTCTCCGCCCTGAACGCACCCGTGCTCAAGGCCCTCGGCTACGCCCGCGCGATGCGCCCCGCCTCGCTCAACGCACTGACCGTCGCGGTCGATCCGTCGGACGTCGTGGGACTGCGCGCGCAGTGGGACGCCCATGACATCGACGTACCGCTCCAGGTGCGCAGCTCGCCCTACCGGGACTTCACCCAACCGGTGATCAACCACATCCTGGACGTCGGGGAGCGGCATCCGGGCGGGGCCGTCACGGTCGTGATCCCCGAGTACATCGTCGGCCACTGGTGGGAACATCTGCTGCACAACCAGAGCGCCCTGCGCCTGAAGGCCCGGCTGCTCTTCACGCCCGGCGTGACCGTGATCAACGTCCCGTTCCGGCTCGCGTCGAGCAGACACCCGCGGGAACGGGACGGGCGGGATGCGTGGGGTGTCCGGGAGAGATAGGGCGGGCGGAGCACGGGCGCGGCCGGTCCGCGCGCCGTGTCAGGGGCTGACGGCCAGCACGATGTACGCGGCCAGCAGGGCCAGATGGACGCCGCCCTGCAACGGGGTGGCGCGGCCGGGGATCACCGTCAGCGTGCCGACGACGACGGTGAGGGCGAGCAGCACCATATGGCTGGCGCCCAGGCCCAGGACCAGGGGGCCCTTCAGCCAGATGGTGGCCAGCGCGACCACGGGAATGGTCAGGCCGATGCTGGCCATCGCCGAGCCGAGGCCGAGGTTGAGGCTGGTCTGCACACGGTCGCGGCGGGCCGCGCGGACCGCCGCGATGGTCTCCGGCAGCAGGACCAGCAGAGCGATGACGACCCCGACGACGGAGGTCGGCAGACCGGCCGCGGCCACACCGGACTCGATGGTCGGGGAGACGGCCTTGGCCAGGCCGACCACCGCGATCAGGGCCAGCGCCAGCTCACCGAGACTGAAGAGCGCGTCCTGCGCCGACGGCGGGTCGGCGTGCTCCTCCGCGTCGATCACCTCGCCCGCCGAGGTCACCGGCAGGAAGTAGTCCCGATGGCGGAAGGTCTGCGTGGTCACGAACAGCCCGTAGAGCGTCAGCGCGGCGAGGGCGGCGAAGACCAGCTGCGGTGCGGAGAACCGCGGGCCCGGCGTGCTGGTGGTGAACGTCGGCAGGACCAGGCTGAGGCCGGCCAGCGTGGTGACGGTCGCCAGCGCCGCGCCGGTCCCCTCGGGGTTGAAGACGGCCACCCGGCGCTTGAGCGAGCCGACCAGCAGAGAGAGGCCGACGATGCCGTTGCAGGTGATCATCACCGCCGCGAAGACGGTGTCCCGGGCCAGCCCGGCGTTCTTCTCGCCGCCATCGACCATCAGTGTGACGATCAGCGCCACTTCGATGACCGTCACCGCGACCGCAAGGATGAGTGACCCGAACGGCTCGCCCACGCGGTGCGCGATCACCTCGGCGTGGTGCACCGCGGCGAGCACCGCCCCGGCCAGGAAGCAGGAGACCACGACGACCAGCGCGACCGGCAGCGTCCGTCCCCAGGTCAGTGCCAGCAGGACGATTGCCAGGATGGGCAGCAGACCGGTCCAGCGCAGGACCGTGGAACGGAGACTGGCGATCATGCCTTCGAGCTTCGCAGATCCTCCGTGTCCCCGCCCGCGGGTACGGGCCGGGTCGCCGCCGGGAACTCGGCCGGACCGGTGGCGCGCCGGGCGGGCCCCGGGACGGTCAGACCGCCGCCCGGTGGCCCCGCACCTCGGCGGGGGCGGTCGCGGCCTTGGTGACATCCGCCACCAGCTCGACGACATCGGGTCCGTACGCCTGCGAGTTGACCACCTTCAGCAGCAGGCAGAACTGGCCCTCGGCGCCGTATCTGCGGGCCAGCCTGGCCCGGTTGCGGACGAGGTGACGGACGGCGGCCCGGTGGGTGACCGGGCGCTGGCCGGCCGCCAGGAACACCGGCCGGCCGCCCTCACCCGCCGTCAGACGGGCCAGCAGGACGTATTCGAGCGCCCCGGGCTCCATCCGGTACGTCGAGCCGCCGATCACGAAGGTGCCGCGGCCCATGCCCAGCTCGTCGCCCGGCTGCACGGTGACGCCCGGCAGCAGACTGGTCAGGTGCGAGGCCAGCCGGCGGTGCGCGGTCGGGTCGCCGACACAGAACTCGGTGCGCGCCCCGAAGCCCTGGAGGCCGGTGTCGTGCGGCGCGACCTCGGGGTGCGCCCCGCAGTTCTCGACCACCGCGGCCAGCCCGAGCAGCGCCAGCGCGTCATGGCGGGGGATGCTCCAGTGGGCCGAGGCGCTGTCCCGGTGGGTGACCAGCACGCACTCCGAACCGGCCGGCAGACCGAAGAAGTCCTGTTCACGGGTGAGCTTCCGGCGGGCCGCAGCCGATCGCACGGCCCAGCCGGCCGCGAGCCCCACGATGAGGGCCGCGGCCGGCACGGTCAGGAGCAGCAGGGTGTCGTCCATGGCGGGCGAGCGTAGCCGCTGCCCGGGAGCGTGTTCGAGGGCGGGGCGGGCGGCTGGGCCGGCTTGTCCCGGTCCGTACGGACCCAGCTGATCCGTGCCGACACGGCTGATTCATGCGGACATATGCGCTCCGAGCCGGCGCTTCGGAGCCGCGCGGATGCCTGCGCTCCGGGCCGGCGCTTCGGAGCCGTGCGGACACCTGCGCTCGGTGCCGGTATGCCGGATCCGTGCCGGCACGTCAGATCCGCACCGGCACGTCAGAGGTGTGCGGACACCCCCGGCCCGTGGCGGCCCTCCTGGTCCGTGCCGCTGCCCCGACCGGCGCGGCGCACCCGATCCGTACGGGCATATCCGGCCCGTACCGGCATAGGGGACAGGCCACCGTCGTGCCCTCTGTCGTCGCGCAATTCCCCCGAGTATGCTCCGCCCGCTGCCGCCCCCGCGCGCACTTTGGAGGAAATTCCGGTATGTCGAACGCCCGACGCCTCACCGTCCTGGGAGCGGCCGCCGCGCTGGCCGGTTCCCTGGTGGCGGTCCCCGCCGCCGCCCAGTCAGCGCCACCACAACCCAGCGGCGCACCGCACTCCGGCCCGGCGGCCCCCGCTGCCGCACCGGCCAAGACCCCGGTCGCCACAGGCTCCGGCGGGGCGGTGTCCAGCGTCGACGCGGACGCCTCGGCCGCTGGTATAGCGGTACTCAAGAAGGGCGGCAACGCCGTGGACGCGGCGGTCGCCACCGCCGCCGCGCTCGGCGTCACGGAGCCCTACTCCGCAGGGGTCGGCGGCGGTGGCTACTTCGTCTACTACGACGCGAGGACCCGGACCGTACGGACCCTCGACGGGCGGGAGACCGCGCCGCGCTCGGCGGGCAAGGACCTCTTCCTGGAGAACGGCAAGCCGATACCGTTCGACGACGCCGTCACCAGCGGGCTGAGCGTCGGCACACCGGGCACACCCGCCACCTGGGACACCGCCCTGCGCAAGTGGGGCAGCCGGTCGCTGGGCCAGGTGCTGCGGCCCGCACAGGACCTGGCCGAGCACGGCTTCACCGTCGACGAGACGTTCCGCCAGCAGACCGCGCAGAACGAGGCCCGCTTCCGGGACTTCCCCGCGACCGCCGGCATCTTCCTGCCGGGGGGCAAGCTCCCGGTGGTCGGCTCGAAGCTGAAGAACCCCGATCTGGCGCGTACGTACGGGGAGTTGGCGAAGAAGGGCGTCGGCGAGCTCTACCGCGGGCGGCTGGGCCAGGACATCGTGCGGACGGTGCGGCGGCCGCCGGTGCGCCCCGGCACCACCCGGCAGGTGCGGCCCGGCGACCTCACCGCCAGGGACCTGCGGGCGTACCGGGTGCGCGGCGAGGCGCCGACCCACACCACCTACCGCGGACTGGACGTCTACGGCATGGGGCCGTCCTCGTCCGGTGGCACCAGCGTCGCCGAGGCGCTCAACATCCTCTCGAAGAGCGATATTTCACGGCTGAGCGAGAAGCAGTATCTGCACCGCTATATCGAGGCCAGCCGGATCGCCTTCGCCGACCGCGGCCGCTGGGTCGGCGACCCGGCGTACGAGAAGGTGCCGGCCAAGGGCCTGACCTCGCAGCGGTTCGCCGACTCGCGGGCGTGCCTGATCAAGGACGACGCGGCGCTCACCAGCCCGCTCGCACCGGGCGACCCGCGCCACCCCCGGCGCTGCGACACCGGCGGCCAGGCCGCTCCGACGACGTACGAGGGCGAGAACACCACCCATCTGACCGTCGCCGACAAGTGGGGCAACGTCGTCGCCTACACCCTCACCATCGAGCAGACCGGCGGCAGCGGCATCGTCGTACCGGGCCGTGGCTTCCTGCTCAACAACGAGCTGACCGACTTCTCCTTCGCGCCCGCGAACCCGGCCGTGCACGACCCCAACCTGCCCGGCCCCGGCAAGCGGCCGCGTTCGTCCATCTCGCCGACGATCGTGCTGCGCGACGGCCGGCCGGTGGTGGCGCTCGGCTCGCCGGGCGGCGCGACCATCATCACGACCGTGCTGCAAACCCTCGTCAACCACCTGGACCGCGGGATGCCGCTGGTCGACGCCATCGCCGCACCGCGCGCCAGTCAGCGCAACGCGGCGGCCACCGAACTCGAACCGGGCCTGTGGAACAGCCCGCTGCGCGGCCAACTCGAAGCGGTCGGCCAGGTGTTCAAGGAGAACCCGGAGATCGGGGCGGCCACCGGCGTCCAGCGGCTGCCGGACGGGCGCTGGCTCGCGGCGGCCGAGAAGGTGCGGCGCGGCGGCGGATCCGCGATGGTGGTCCGCCGGTCCTAGCGGCGGTTCCCGGACCGGGCGGCCGGACCGGCACAGCGGCCGGCATCTGCCGTCCGTGTGTCTTCCACGTGTCTTCCGTGTGCTGTCCGGGCGTCCCGCAGCGCGGCGGCATTGTCGGCCGTGGGCGTGACGACTACCCTCCTGGGACCGTTTGTTCGAATGAACGGTCTCAGGAGGGCGCGCACCGTGAGCGTTGACGAGAGCCGGGAGAGCGAGACCGGGCCCGTACCGGCCGGAGCGGCCGGGGAGTGGGAAGGGCTCGCCGAGCAGGCGCGGGCGCTGGCCGACGGCCGGGTGACCTCGGTCGCCCTCGTCACGCGGTCGCTGGCGCGCATCGCGGCCACCCAGAGCAGTGTCAACGCCTTCCGGCGGGTCCGTGCCGAGGCGGCGATGGCGGAGGCCGAGGCGGCCGACCGCAGGCTGGCCGCCGGCGAACGGCTGCCGCTGCTGGGTGTGCCGGTCGCGGTCAAGGACGATACGGATGTGGCGGGTGAGCCGACCGCGTTCGGCTGCGCCGGGGAGTTCCCGCCCAAGGCGCGGGACGCCGAGGTCGTCCGGCGGCTGCGCGCGGCCGGTGCGGTGATCGTCGGCAAGACCAACGCCTGCGAACTCGGACAGTGGCCGTTCACCGAGGGACCGGCGTTCGGCGAGACCCGCAATCCGTGGCATCTCGCCCACACCCCGGGCGGCTCGTCCGGCGGCTCGGCTGCCGCGGTCGCCGCCGGGCTGGTACCGGCCGCGCTCGGCACCGACGGCGCGGGCTCGGTACGGATCCCCGCGGCCTGGACCCATCTCGTCGGCATCAAGCCACAGCGCGGCCGCATCTCCACCTGGCCCGACCCCGAGTCCTTTCAGGGGATCACCGGGATCGGCCCGCTGGCGCGCACGGTCGAGGAC
Organism: Streptomyces sp. x-80; assembly: GCF_046549095.1. Taxonomy (NCBI): domain Bacteria; kingdom Bacillati; phylum Actinomycetota; class Actinomycetes; order Kitasatosporales; family Streptomycetaceae; genus Streptomyces; species Streptomyces sp. x-80. Next base: position 422,562 of record NZ_JAJPWM010000006.1, on the reverse strand, counting down.
GCGGCACTGCTGCTGGACGTCGCGAGCGGCAACCACACCGGCGATCTGCACCGCCCGCCCGTCATCGGCGCGCGCGAGGCGGCCGGCCGCGATCCGGGGCGGCTGCGCATCGCGCTGTCCTGGAAGCCCGCCTTCACCGGTACGTCCAAACCGCTGCACCCGGAGGTCCGGGCGGCGGTCACCGGTCTGGCTCGTACGCTGGCCCGTCTCGGTCACCAGGTCGAGGCCGCCGAACCGGACTACGGCCTGGTCGGGCTCTCCTTCGTGCCGCGCGCGACGGCCGGGGTGGGGGAGTGGGCGGCACGGGTACCCGACCGCGCCCTGCTGGACCGGCGTACGCGGGAGGCGGCGCGGCTGGGACGACTGCTGGGCGGCCCGGTACTGCGCCGGGCGCGCGCCGTCGAGAAGCGTCAACAGGAGCGCATCGGGGCGCTGTTCGGCCCGTACGACGTGCTGCTGACACCGACCACCGCCACCCCGCCACCGCGCATCGGCACCTTCGCGAAGCTGAACGGCTGGCGTACGGATCAGGCCATGATCGCCGCCTGTCCGTACGCCTGGCCATGGAACGTGCTGGGCTGGCCGGGGGTGAGCGTGCCCGCCGGATTCAGCACCGGCGGACTGCCGTTGGGCGCCCAGCTGCTGGGCCCGGCGCACACCGAACCGCGGCTGATCTCGCTGGCCGCGCAGCTCCAGGACGATCTGCGCTGGCACGAGCGACGGCCCGCCGGACATCCGGTCACCGGCTGACGACGGGAGGTACCCGCTGCCGCCCGCCGGTACCGGCCGGTCGCCGCCGGGCCGCCGCCCGGCGCCGTCAGCCGAGGAGCTCGATGATCGCGTCGGTGGTGTCCGTCTCGCCGAGCAGCGGGAAAATCCGCTCCAGACTGCGGCGGTGGGCCGCCTCGTCGGGGTCCGTCACCGCGTCGGTGGCGACGGTGACGTGGTAGCCGTGCTCGTGCGCGGCACGGGCGCTGGACTCCACGCCGATGCTGGTGGCGATGCCGCCGAACACCACCTGGGTCACGCCGCGGCGGCGCAGCTCCAGGTCGAGGCCGGTGCCGTGGAAGGCGCCCCACTGCTGCTTGGTGACGGTGATGTCGGTGGGCTGCCGGTCGAGTTCGGGCACCAGCTCGGCCCAGTCGGCGGGCGGCGTGCCGTGGCCCGCGCCGGACTCCGTACGGCCCGGCGCGCGGCCCGTGACGTTCACCAGGACGACGGGCAGCCCGTGCGCGCGGAAGGCGGCGGCGAGCCGCGCACCGCGCGCGATGACCTCGGTGGTGGGGTGGACGGTCGGCAGGGCGGCGATGCCCTTCTGGAGATCGATCAGGACCAGGGCGGTCGTGGCGTCGAGTGTGGTGGCGGGCACGGTGAACTCCTTTGACATAACGGGTGGTTCCGGCGCGGCCGAGGCAGGCGGTGTGGCCGGAGGGGGACTGGGGGGTGTCCCGGTCGAGGGGCGGTGCGGGACCGTCCGGCCGGTCAGCCGGCGGCCGTCCGGGCGGCGCCGGTCCGCAGGGCGCGGTCGGTGAGGGTCAGCGCGAGCAGCAGGACGCCGAGGAGGACGCCGAGCCCGGCGATCTCGTGCAGCCCGGCGTCCGTCGCGCGCCGCCCGTACACCAGCCCGATCAGGCTCGAAGCGCTGATCGCGCCGAGGTACTGGGCGGTGCGCTGGAGCCCGGCGGCCGCGCCGACGCCGTCGGCCGGGGCCTGGGCGTAGACGGCGGCCTGATTGCCGGTGGCGGCCAGGCCCTGCGGGATGCCGAAGAGTGCCCCGGCGAAGAGCAGCGCGCCGAGCGGGGTGCCGTCGTGCAGCAGCAGGAGGACCCCGCCGCCCGCCGCGAGCGCGACCGCGGCGATCGTCAGCGGGGCGCGGATGCCCTTGGTCCGGGCGCCGGCCAGCGAACAGCAGGCGGCCGCGCCGGACATCGGCAGCATGATCAGACCGGCGTGGAAGGACGAGTAGCCGTGCGCCTGCTCCAGCCACTGGCTGAACCCGTAGAGCACGCCGTAGATGACGAGATACGTCAGCCCGTGCCGCAGGTAGGTGCGCACCAGCGCGCGGTTGCGGGCGAGCATCCGCAGGTCGAGGAAGGGCGCCGGATGCCGGAGCTGCCACCACACCAGGACGGCCGCCAGGAGGACGGTGGGGGCGAGCAGCGGCCACCGCGGGTCGTCGAGGCGCAGCAGGAAGAACATCGCGGTGGTCAGGGTCGCGGCGAACAGCCCGATGCCCAGCGGGTCGAGGGAACCGCCCGCCGGTGCGTCGCCGGTGGGGGCCGGTGCGGGTCCGGTGCCGCCGCGCCCGGGATCGGCGGGCAGCCACCGCAGCCCGCAGACCAGGGCGACCAGCGCGAGCGGGACGTTCACGGCGAAGACCCCGCGCCAGCCCGTCGTGACGGCGAGCAGCCCGCCGAGCGTGGGGCCGACGGCGGCGCTGCCCAGCGCGGCGAGCGAGAGCCGGCCGAGTATGTGCCGGGGCGTCGGCACGCCCGCCCGCCGCGACTCGGCGCGCAGCATCGCCATCGCGGCGGGGTACGCGGCCGCGGTACCGATCCCGAGCACCGCCCGCGAGACGACCAGCAGGGTGAAGGTGGGCGCGAGGGCGCCGAGCAGGCCCGCGACGCAGACGATCAGCGCCCCGGCGACGAAGACCCGGCGCGGGCCCAGCCGGTCCGCCAGCCGCCCCATCGACGGCTGGCCCACCGCACTGGCGAGGAACATCGCGGAGATGAGCCAGGCGGTGTCGGCGGCGCCGACCTGGAAGTCCCGGCCGATGGCGACCAGGGCGGTGGCGATCATCGTCGAGTTGATGGGATTCAGCGCCGAGCCGAGCAGCAGCGGCGTCATCAGCCGGGCCCCGAAGGCGCGCTCGGCGGGGCCGGGAGCGCCCGGACCGGCAGCGGCCGGCCCGGGAGTCCGACGGGTGCCGGCGCCGGTGCGGGGCGGCGGACCGGTGAGACCCGCAGGACCGGCGGGGGCCGTGGCGGGGCCGGCCGTCCCGTCCCGGCCGGCCGGTGGGGAGTCCGTCATTCCTGTATCAGCCGACGCATCAGCCCGGTCGCCGTGGCGAGGGTCCGCTGTTCCTCGTCGGTCAGCCGCTCGGCGATGGCCACCGCGAGCCAGTTGTGCTTGGCCTGCCGCACCACGTCGAGCATCCGGCGGCCCTCCTCGGTGAGCGAGAAGACGACCTGGCGTCCGTCCGTCGGATGCGGACTGCGGGCGACCACGCCGCTCTCCTCCAGCGCGCCGAGCGTCAGCCGCATCGACTGCGGGCGGACCAGTTCGGCGCGGGCGAGCGCCGCGGTGGTGGCCGGTCCGCCGGTGTCGATCCGCCAGATGACCGACCGCTGGGTGGGGGTGAGTTCGCCCTGCGGGGAGGCGGCGCGCAGCTGGCGCATCAGCTGCGACACGGCCGCGCCGAGGTCGGTGGCCAGACGTTCCTGATCTTTTTCCGGCATGCGCCGAGCGTAGGGGATGCGCAGGGAAACTTGCAAGTTTGCCTGTTGTTTACGTTCCGGGAAGGCCGCCTCCGGCGCGGCCGTCACCTCCGCCGGAACCGCTCCGCCGCCGGGCGCGGGCGGGCCCGGCGGGTCCGCCCGGTACGGACGCGCCGCACGGAAGATGGTCTTGCCACCGTGCGTGGCGGGGCTTACGGTCGCCTCCACACGCGTAGACCCGCGTGGTACGCAGGGTGACGCACCGACAAAGGAGCAGCTCATGGCCGATGTTGTGCGTGCCGCACTGGTTCAGGCGACCTGGACCGGCGACACCGAATCGATGATCGCGAAGCACGAGGAACACGCCCGCGCGGCCGCCGCGCAGGGCGCGAAGGTCATCGGCTTCCAAGAGGTCTTCAACGCCCCCTATTTCTGCCAGGTCCAGGAACCGGAGCACTACCGCTGGGCCGAGCCGGTGCCCGACGGCCCGACCGTCCGCCGGATGCGGCAACTCGCCCGCGAGACCGGCATGGTGATCGTGGTGCCCGTCTTCGAGGTCGAGCAGTCCGGCTTCTACTACAACACCGCGGCCGTCATCGACGCCGACGGCACCTACCTGGGCAGCTACCGAAAGCACCACATCCCCCAGGTCAAGGGCTTCTGGGAGAAGTACTACTTCAAGCCGGGGAACGCCGGCTGGCCGGTCTTCGACACCGCCGTCGGCAAGATCGGCGTCTACATCTGCTACGACCGCCACTTCCCCGAAGGCTGGCGCCAGTTGGGCCTCAACGGCGCCCAGCTCGTCTACAACCCCTCCGCCACCTCCCGCGGCCTGTCCGGCTACCTCTGGCAGCTGGAGCAGCCCGCGGCGGCCGTCGCCAACGAGTACTTCATCGCGGCGATCAACCGGGTCGGCGTCGAGGAGTACGGCGACAACGACTTCTACGGCACCAGCTACTTCGTCGACCCGCGCGGCCGGTTCGTCGGCGAGGTCGCCAGCGACTCCAAGGAGGAACTGGTGGTCCGCGACCTCGACTTCGGGCTGATCGACGAGGTCCGACAGCAGTGGGCGTTCTACCGCGACCGCCGCCCCGACGCGTACGAGGGCCTGGTGCGGCCGTGACCCACGACTCCGCGAGCCTGTACGCCCGCCACCAGGCCGTCCTGCCGTCCTGGCTCGGCCTCCTCTACGAGCGGCCGCTCGAACTGACCCACGGCGAGGGCCGGCACGTCTGGGACGCCGAGGGCAACCGCTACCTCGACTTCTTCGGCGGCATCCTGACCACCATGACGGCACACGCGCTGCCCGAGGTGACCCGGGCCGTCGCCGAACAGGCCGGCCGCATCATCCACACCTCCACGCAATACCTCTCCCGCCCCATGGTCGAGCTGGCGGAGCGGATCGCCGCGCTCTCCGGCATCCCGGACGCCCGGGTCTTCTTCACCACCTCGGGCACCGAGGCCAACGACGCCGCCCTGCTGCTGGCCACGGCGTACCGCGGGTCCAACCAGGTCCTGGCGATGCGCAACAGCTACCACGGCCGGTCGTTCTCGGCCATCGGTGTCACCGGCAACACCAGCTGGTCGCCGACCAGCCTCTCGCCGCTCCAGACGCTCTATGTGCACGGCGGGGTGCGCGGCCGTGGCCCGTTCGCGGGGCTGGACGACGGCGCGTACATCGCGGCGTGCGTCGCCGACCTGGAGGACATGCTCCAGCAGACCGCGGGCGGCGCCGCCGCGCTGATCGCCGAACCGGTGCAGGGCGTCGGCGGGTTCACCGCACCACCGGACGGCCTGTACGCGGCGTTCCGCGAGGTGCTCACCCGGCACGGCATCCTCTGGATCAGCGACGAGGTGCAGACCGGCTGGGGCCGTACCGGCGACCACTTCTGGGGCTGGCAGGCACACGCCGGCAACGGCCCGCCGGACCTGCTCACCTTCGCCAAGGGCATCGGCAACGGCATGTCCATCGGTGGCGTGGTGGCCCGTGCCGAGGTGATGAACGCGCTCCCCGCGAACTCCATCTCGACCTTCGGCGGCAGCCCGGTCACCATGGCCGCGGGCCTGGCCAACCTCACCTACCTCCTGGAGCACGACCTGCCGGGCAACGCCAGGCGCGTCGGCGGACTGCTCATCGAGCGGCTGCGGGCGGTCTCGGCCGGACTCGACGTGGTACGGGAAGTACGCGGCCGGGGCCTGATGATCGGCGTCGAACTCGTCCGCCCCGGCACCGACGAACCGTCCCCCGAGGCCGCCGCCCTCGTCCTGGAGACCGCCCGCGAACGCGGCCTGCTGGTGGGCAAGGGCGGCCTGGGCGGCGCCACGCTGCGCATCGCGCCTCCGATGTCCCTGACCGTGGCCGAGGCGGAGGAGGGTGCGGAACTGCTCGCGGACGCGCTGCGGACGGCCCAGCAGCGGTGGGCTGCCGCGTAGGTCTGCCGTCACCTGCTCGTGGCCGGTGCCTTGCGGTAGGGCGATACGCCGCCATGGACGGTCCGATGCGGCAGGCGAGTTCATCCGTCCGCCGCTGCCCGGCCCGTCGCGTGGCCGCTAGCCGCTGGATGACCGGGTGGTCCCGAACGGGAGCGTGCAGGAGTCCCGGGCCGGTGTGGCCTGGCGGGGGGACGCGCCCGAGCGGCACGGCCCCCGGCCACCGTGCGTACGCATTGCCGCAGATGGGCAAGGACGGCACCGTCACCCGTACGCTCCCGGCCGCTCGGGCGCAGGCGGCCGCGGCCGGTGGCATCGACCGGCTGGTCCCGGTCGACTCCACCGTCGTGCGAGGCCATCAGCCGGCCTCCGGTGGGCGGCGCGTTGTCGACGCCGGTACGCCGGATGAGCGGCGATCGGCGGTGTGCCGGGTTGGCCGGTGCCCCTCCCGGCAGGCTCTGCCCCGGGGCAGACATCGCCGGTCACGGCACCAGGCTCACCACCAGGCGTGCCGGGCGGCGTTGTTCACCATGCGACGCACGAACTGCCGGCTGAGCGCCGGTGGCCGTCCCGTCCTGCCCGACGGGCACACCGCCACCTTTCCCGAGGCCGCGCAGGAGCCGATCATGGAGAACCCGGCCCGTTTCACTGCCGGACCGACTTCGTTCCTGGAGACGATATGAGCAGCGCCCTTCTCGTGATGGACGTCCAACGAGCCATCGTGGACATCGCCGACGACAACTCCGGATACCTGCCACGCCTGCGCAGGGCGATCGACGGGGCTCGGGCGGCGAACATCCCCGTGATCTACGTGGTCATCGCGCTACGTCCAGGCTTCCCGGAAGTCGGCATGCGCAACAGGGCTCTCACCGCCATCGCGCAGGCCGGCCTCTACGTCGAGGGCGACCCAGGCACGGAGATCCACCCCGAGGTCGCGCCCCGGCCGGGCGACGTGGTGGTCACCAAGAGACGGGCGAGCGCGTTCTCGGGCAGCGATCTCGACATGGTGCTGAGGGCGCGCGGTATCGACAGCCTCGTGCTCACCGGCATCGCCACCAGCGCTGTGGTGCTGTACACCCTGTGCCAGGCGAACGACCTGGACTTCGGCCTCACCGTCCTCTCCGACGCCTGTCTGGACACCGACCCGGAGGTGCACCGGGTCCTCATCGAGCGACTGTTCCCGCAGTGGGCGGATGTCGTCACCGTCGACGACTGGCTCAAGACGATCGCACCTCACTAGGCACACCAGGTGGACGACGGCATGGGCGGCCGGCTCCGGCGGGCCTGCCCGTCTTCGTGGGGCGGCCGGCCGGGACGTCGTCGGGCGCGGCGTCGGGCCGCGGTCTGCGGCAGCGGCGGCGGCCCCACCAGCCTCACCGGCCCCGGCGCGAACCGTCCGTCGGGGGCGGGCCGCGGCGGACCCGGACGGTTCAGGGGGCGACGTCCCCGTAAGTCCGGCCGACCGCCGGGCTGTTGAGGTAGGCGGTGGCCTGGCCCGTGACGCCGTCGGAGCGGTAGACGCCCCACTTGTCGGTGACCCAGTCGCCGCGCAGGGTCGCCGCCTGGTACTGCTCGGTGCCGCCGGTCAGCCGCTGAGCCGTGCCGTCGTGCCAGAGCTTGACCCAGCCCTTGGCGGGGTCGTCGGAGATCTTGATCCCTACGACGAAGTCGTGCCAGGTGTTGAGCGTGAGCCCGGTGTGCCACAGCTGTGTGGTCTTCAGATCCGGGTCGCTGTACTCCAGGTCGACGGTGCCGTCACCCCGCGCGCGCAGCGAGAGCGGCGGCGTCGCGGCGCCCGAGCCGTAGTCCTTGAGCTGCCACAGGACCACCCAGTCGCCCTTCTTCGTCGGCAGCGGCCCCCACATCGACCGCCAGCCGATGTAGTAGATGTCGCCCTCCTTCGCGAAGCGCAGACGGGATCCGTCGGCGGTGCGGTGGCCCCGGCTCTCGACCCGGACCCGGGTGGCGTCGTCGATCTTCTTGCCCGAGGTGTGCAGCTGGAACGACTTGCCGTACCGGCCGGCCGGATCGTCGACGACCTGGACCGAACCGGGCTTGGTCTCGGTGCCCTCGAAGGAGGCCAGGCCCCTGGCGGGATCGGCGCGCCACAGCGGCGCCGCGCGGTGCGCGGCACCCTCCCGGCCGGCCGGCGCCGGTGCCTCCTCGGCGGCCGACGCCGTCCAGGTGCCGACCAGCGCGAGGCCGGCCAGAAGAGCAACTCCCCATCGGATGTGGGGGGTTGAGGGTCGTTTCATCTCGGGCTCCCGGAGTGGGGGATGGGATGCGAGTGAAAGTTAGGTTTGTTTCCAGACCTCGTCAAGGGGGTGCGGGGAGGGCGCTGCGGGACGGAGCGCACGGGGTGGGGCCGGTGCTGATCACCGCGTCCGGGTCGCCGGTGCCGCGCGCCGCTGCCGTGTGGCGAGTACCGGCGCCGACGTGGTCCGCCGCCCCTGGCCGCCGCCGGGGAGGCGGGTCACGGCCACTGGCGGAGGCGGGTCACGGCCCGGCTGTCTCCCGGATCGTCTCGGCCATCGACGCGAAGAACCGGGTGTGCGCGCGTCGGCTGCACGGGGCTTCCGGATTCCACGGTACGAGCCGCGCGCGGGCCTCGATCGCCCGCCAGTTCTCGTCGGCGCGCAGCGCTTCGGGCCGGGCGGCGTTGGCCCGTACGTCCGTCAGCACGATATCCGCCGCCAGCGCCGCGGCCTCCGCCCAGCCGACCGTGGACCAGTTCGCACCGGCGCCGCCGGCCGGCTCCAGCAGGCCGACGCCGTGTTCGGCCAGCGCCCGCAGATCGGGCCAGGCGCTCGGCCGGGCCAGATGCACCCGCTCCGGTCCGGCCGGCGACAGTGCCAGCACCCGCGGCCGGCGAGGGCCCCCGGTCGCCTGCCGCAGCGCGTCCTCCGCGGCGTCCAACTCGCCCGCCGCGGCCAGTGGTTCCCCCTTGCCCAGCGAACCGGCGAGCGCCGCGAACCGTTCGCGCACCTCGGCCAGCCCCCGGCCGGGACCCACCGCGACGGTCACCACCGGGACGTGCGCCTCCAGCTCCAGCGCGGTCTTCGGCTCCAGGCCGTAGACCTGCCGGCCGTCGTAGGTGACGGCCACCACGAGGTCCGGCCGGGCCGCCAGGAGGGTGTCCGGGTGCAGCGTGCCGCCCGACCCGAGATAGGGGATCTCCGCGAGCGGCAGCTCACCGCTCTTGGCCCGGTCGGGGCCGGCGCCGTCGTGCTGGGATCCGAAGATGCCCACGGGGCGGATGCCGTGGTCCCACAGCGTCGCCCCGGCCTGTATGTACGCCACGATCCTCAACGGCCGGCTGCCGGCCACCGCCAGGCGCCCGCGGTCGTCGGAAACCTCCCAGGGCGTGCTCTGTTCCATGACGTGTCGCCTTTCTGATGTCGCTGTCCTGAACCTGATGTCCGCAATGTGAGTCCGAGTCCGAATCCGAGTCCTGATGTCCGCCGGCCGAGCCGTGAAGTCCTCGGCCGGGGGCTTCCTCCCGGCCTTCGTCGCGCCGGCCCCGCCGGCCGATCCGCCCGGCCGATCGCGCCGCGCCGTAGGGGCCGTACCCGGCCCGCCGTCCTGCGGAGGTCGTCCCTTGCGCGGCGTCCGCTCCGCCGATCGGACGGCATGGCCGACGGCATCGGCGGTTACCTGCCCACCACGGAGCCTCCGCACCCCTCCGCGCGCCCCCGGCCCGCCCCGCGCGCCGCCCGCCCCGCCCGGTGTTGCCCCGTCCAGCTGATCGTCCGCGCAACACGGCGGCGCCCGTCCATTACCGGCCGGACTCTTGCCACCTGGGGTGACATGCTTCTACGGTCTCCTTCTCGCCCGGAATCTACGGGTGTAGACCGGTCGTGGCGCGGCGTCAGCGGAGCGGACCTGCCGAGGAGATGGTCCGCGTCGAACTCCGCCTTCCGGTGCCGCAGATGCCGCTGGTGTGGAAGGGAGCAGGATTGTGAGCCGTACGGTCATCCGGGGCGGACTGGTCATCACCGCCGCCGACGAGATGCACGCCGATGTCCTCGTGGAGGACGGCCGGATCGCCGCCCTCGCCGCGCACGGCAGCCCGTCCGCCGCGAGCTGGCACGAGTCCGCGGACCGCACCATCGACGCCACCGGCAAGTACGTCCTCCCGGGCGGCGTGGACGCCCACACCCACTTCGACTTCCCGTTCGGCGGGACCGCCTCGTCCGACACCTTCGAGACCGGCACCCGCGCCGCGGCCTGGGGCGGCACGACCACCGTCGTCGACTTCGCCGTCCAGCCCCGCGGCCAGGCGCTGCGCGCGGGCCTGGACCAGTGGCACGCCAAATCCGACGCCCGGTGCGCCATCGACTACGCCTTCCACATGATCCTCTCCGATGTGAACGACCACACGCTCAAGGAGATGGACCGCCTGGTGGAGGAGGGCGTGACGTCGTTCAAGCTGTTCACCGCCTACCCCGGGGTCTTCTACAGCGACGACGGACAGATCCTGCGCGCGATGCAACAGGCCGCCGGAAACGGCGGGTTGACGATGATGCACGCCGAGAACGGCATCGCCATCGACGTCCTCGTCGAGCAGGCGCTCGCGGCCGGCCGTACCGATCCGCGCTACCACGGCGAGGTCCGGCACGTCCTCCTCGAAGCCGAGGCCACCCACCGCACCATCCAGCTCGCCCGGATCGCCGGCGCACCGCTCTACGTCGTGCACGTCTCCGCCGAGGAAGCCGTCGCGGAGCTGATGCAGGCCCGCGACAAGGGGCTGAACGTCTTCGGCGAAACCTGCCCGCAGTATCTGTTCCTGTCCACCGACAACCTCGCGGAGCCGGATTTCGAGGGCGCCAAATACGTGTGCAGTACGCCGCTGCGGCCGCGCGAGCACCAGGAGGCGCTCTGGCGCGGGCTGCGGACCAACGACCTCCAGGTGGTCTCCACCGACCACTGCCCCTTCTGCTTCCGGGGCCAGAAGGAACTGGGCCGCGGCGACTTCTCCCGGATCCCCAACGGCCTGCCCGGTGTGGAGAACCGGATGGACCTCCTCCACCAGGGCGTCGTGGAGGGGCGCATCAGCCGCCGCCGCTGGATCGAGATCGCCTGCGCCACCCCGGCCCGGATGTTCGGCCTCTACCCGAAGAAGGGCACCATCGCCCCCGGCGCCGACGCCGACATCGTCCTCTACGACCCCGCCGCCGAACAGACCGTCTCCGCCGCGACCCACCATATGAACGTCGACTACTCGGCGTACGAGGGCAAGCGGCTCACCGGACGGGTCGAGACGGTCCTCTCCCGCGGTGAACTCGTCATCGACCGGCGGGAGTTCACCGGTCGCGCGGGCCACGGGCAGTACATCCCGCGCGGCACCTGCCAGTACCTCGTCTAGGCGCCTGTCCGTACCCCGTATCCGTACCGCCCGTACCCGGTACGGCGCGTGTCAGTACCTCAGTCAAGGAGTGCCGCTGTGGACTTCGGAGTTGTCCTCCAGACCGACCCGCCCGCGTCCGCCGTCGTGGAGCTGATGAGCCGCGCCGAGCGCAACGGCTTCCGCTACGGCTGGACCTTCGACTCCTCCGTGCTGTGGGAGGAACCGTTCGTCATCTACAGCCGCATCCTGGAACACACCGAGCGGCTGATCGTCGGCCCGATGGTCACCAACCCCTCCACCCGCACCCCGGAGGTCACCGCCTCCACCTTCGCCACGCTCAACGAGATGTACGGCAACCGTACGGTGTGCGGCATCGGACGCGGCGACTCCGCGATGCGGGTGGCCGGGCGGGCCCCCAACACCCTGGCCCGGCTGGGCGAAGCGATCGGCGTCATCCGCGATCTGGCCGAGGGCCGGGAGGCGGACGTCGGCGGACGACGGCTGCGCATCCCCTGGGTCGAGAACGGCAGGCTCCCCGTCTGGATGGCCGCGTACGGCCCCAAGGCCCTCGCCATGACCGGCCGGCTGGCGGACGGTTTCATCCTCCAGCTCGCCGACCCGTATCTGACCGAATGGATGATCAAGGCTGTCCGCCGGGCCGCGGTGGACGCCGGCCGCGACCCGGCCGACATCACGATCTGTGTCGCCGCGCCCGCCTATGTGGGCGACGACCTCGACCACGCCCGCGAGCAGTGCCGCTGGTTCGGCGGCATGGTCGGCAACCACGTCGCCGACCTCGTCGGCCGCTACGGTGCGCACTCCGGCATGGTCCCGGACGAGCTGACGGACTACATCAAGGCCCGGGACGGCTACGACTACGCCCACCACGGCCGGACCGGCAACCCGGACACCGCCTTCGTGCCGGACGCGATCGTGGACCGCTTCTGCCTGCTGGGCCCGCCCGAGGCCCATCTCGACAAGCTGCGGGAACTCAAGGCGCTGGGCGTGGACCAGTTCGCGCTCTACGCCATGCACGACGCGAAGGAAGCCACCATCGACGCGTACGGAGCGCGGATCATTCCCGTCCTCGGCGGCTGAACGGGCGCGGCGGGCGGAACCGGGCCCGGCGGAACCGGGCCCGGCAGACGGGAGCGGCCGGCCCTTCCGGCGGGCCGGACCGGCCGGCCGCCGGCCCGGGGACGAGGACAGCCCTCAGGGGACGCGCGCCGTCCACTCCGCGGTGGCGAACTTGGTGCGTACGAGCTCCTCGGCCTTCGCCATCTCCTCGTCGGTCACCTTGCCGCGGCTGAGGCCGTGACGGTTCCGGAAGGAGGCGATCATGCGCTCGATGACCACCTCGCGGGGCAGGCCGGTCTGCCGGCGCAGGGGGTCCACGCGCTTCTTGGCGGACTTCGTGCCCTTGTCGGACATCTTCTCCTTGCCGATGCGCAGGACGTCCAGCATCTTGTCGCTGTCGATGTCGTAGGCCATGGTCACGTGGTGGAGTACGGCGCCGGGTGTGCCGCCGGGTCCCACTATGCGTTTCTGGGCGGCGCCGGCGATCTTGCCGAGGTCGGTGGCGATGTCGTTGAGCGGCTGGTACCACGCCTTGATGCCCATGTCGCCGAGGGCTTCGAGGACCCAGTCGTCGAGGTAGGCGTAGCTGTCGGCGAAGGAGAGGCCGGAGACGAGGGACTGGGGGACGGCGAGGGAGTAGGTGATGGTGCTGCTGGGCTCCGCGAACATGGCTCCACCCCCGGAGATCCGGCGGACGACGGTCACGCCGTGGCGCTCGGTGCCGGCGGGGTCGACTTCGTTGCGCAGGGACTGGAAGCTGCCGATGATCACGGCGGGGCGGTCCCATTCCCAGACCCGTAGCGTCGGCGGGCGGCGGCCCGCGGCGACTTCGGCGGTGATGACCTCGTCGAGCGCCATGTGCAGGACGGGGGACTGCGGCGCTTCATGGATGAGCTGCCAGTCGTAGTCGCTCCACTCGGTGGCCTGCGCGAGGGCACGCCGTACGGCGACGGCGACCCCCTCGCTGGACAGGCCGAGCAGCACGGTCGAGGCGGGGAGCGCGGCGTCGATCCGGGCGGCGAGGCCGGCGGTGTCGGTGTGGGCGGGGGCGCCCTCCAAGGCCGCGTCGATGGTGAGAATCGCTTCGTCGGGCTCCAGGAAGAAGTCCCCGGCCACCCGCACATTGCGCAGGGCCCCGCCCTCGACGTCCAGGTCGACCACGACGAGCTTGCCGCCGGGAACCTTGTACTCACCGTGCACAGCCTTGCCTCCTGCTCTTGAACCGGCCCACCGATGCATGAGCCTCGAACACGGACAAGGCTAGGGCCTGTCGTCGGATTCCCGTCGTCGCCCGACGGGCGGGCCCGCGGCGTCCGGTGCGTGCTCTCGGCGTGCCGGGTGGAAGCCCTTCCCCATGGGGCACGCTCTCGCCCGTATGCGGGAGCCGTCCGCACAGGCCCGTGACCGGTCGGGCTCACCGGCCCCGTGCGGCTCGGCGGGCAGCACGACCGGTCCCACGGCAGCCGCGGTCCGGACCGCGGCCTGCGGCCGATGTGCGGACGGTTGTCGATACCATCGGGGGGTGAGTGAGGGAACCGTCAAGAGTCTGAGCCGCGGGCTCGACGTGCTGCTCGCGATGGCCACCGAGGAAGGCCCGGCGACGGCGACCGTGCTCGCCGACCGGCTCGGCCGCAACCGGGTTCAGGTCGCCCGGACGCTGAACAGCCTGGAAGCCGCGGAGGTGGCCGTTCGCGACGAACGCACCTTGGCCTATGACCTCAGCTGGCAGCTGTACAGCTCGGCGACCCGCGCGGTCAGGGCGCGCCTGCTGCGGGAGGGGCCGCAGTTTCTGCGGGAGGCGGCGGAGGCGACGGGTGCGAGCACGTTCCTGGCCGAGTTGCGCGGGGACGGCTCGGTGGCGTTCCTGGAGGAGGTTCCGTCGGGTCTGTCGTGGGTGGGGCGTTCCTACCCGCTGTACTGCGATGACGCGGGGCAGGCGCTGCTGTGGGACTCCGGTCGCGAGGAGCTGGAGATCGTGTTCGCCGGTACGGAGTTCGTGGCTTTCGGGCCCTGCGCACCGGCTGATGTCGCCGAATTCGAGGCGCGGCTGATCGCGGCCCGGGAGCGGGGCTACGCCGTCGTGGACGGGGAGTCGGAGCCGGGTGTGTTCGCGGTGGCCGTGCCCGTTCGGGACTTCACCGGCGAGATCGTCTGCGCCCTCCACACGCAGGGGGCGTCCGAGCGGCTCGCCCCGCTCGCGGCACGACACGGCGAGGTGATCAAGGACCTGGCCGGTCGCCTGTCCGCGCTGCTCGGCTGGCGGCCCTGACCTCCAGCACCTGGGCCGCCTCCCGGACGGATGCGGCGACCTCGGCGGCACGGTCGGCCAGCCGGAACCGCGGGACGGCGAGGCTGACCGCTGCCACGATGCCGCCGGACTCGTCGCGGACCGGTGCGGAGAAGTCGACGACGTCGTGTTCGAACTCCCGGTCCGCGATCACCACCCCGGCCGCCCGCGCGGCGGCGTTGTAGCGCGCGAGTGCCGCGGTATCGCGGGCCGCTCGCGGTCCGCCGCCGATGAAATCGACGTCGGTGAGCAGTCGGCCGAGTTCCGCCTCGGAGTGGTCGAGCAGCAGAGCGCGCCCCGCGCCGGTGCACCAGATCGGCAGGCGGGCGCCGAGGTTCGCCGCGACATTCGACGACCAGTGACTGAGCTGGGCCTCCACGGTGAGCGCCGTGTCCTGGGAGCGCACCGAGAGCCAGGCGGGTTCGTGCCAGCGGGCCACGAGACCGCGGAGCAGCGGCCTGGCCGCGACGAGCAGTTGCCGGTCGCCCGCCGCTTCGGCGAGTGCGAAGTACCTGGGGCCGACGCGCCAGCCGCGTATCTGCTCGTCCCTTTCGACGAGTTGTACCGCCGCGAGGTCCTTGAGCATGCGGGAGACCTGTGTCTGGTCGAGGCCGACCTGCTCGGCCAGGTGGGCGTTGCCGGGGTAGCCGGCCGGGCCCAGTTCCGCCGCGAGCACCGCGTGGAGGAGCGCGAGTCCTCTGTCGAAGGTCGTAGTCACCCTCTCACCCTAATGCGATTCAACATAAGCAAGAACTATTGACGATTTTGAACCTGTCCTTTCATGATGGGCGGCATCCCACCACGAAGGAGGCGGCATGTCGTCAGCCGATCCGCCCCAACCGCCCTTTGCTCTGCGGCGTTTCGACGCGACGGCCATGCTGCTGTGCGCGATCGTCGGCCTCGACACCCTCGGCTCGGTCGCGGCCCGCGGGCCCCAGGGACTGATCTGGATGGCCGTGCTCGGGCTGCTGTACTTCGTGCCCTACGGGCTCCTGATCGCCGAACTGGGATCCGCGTTTCCGCAGGAGGGAGGCCCGTACGTCTGGACGAAGCTGGCCTTCGGCCGCTTCACGGCGGGCATCAACCAGGTCTTCTACTGGATCTCCAACCCGGTCTGGCTCGGCGGCTCGCTGTGCGTGACGGCGATCGCCACCTTCGAATCGTTCTTCTTCCCCCTGCCGGGCGGCTGGAAGTACCTGGCCGGGGCCGTTTTCATCGGGGCGGCCGGACTCGCCGTGCACGCGTCGGTACGGTCGGGCCGCTGGGTGCCGATCGCCGGAGCGGCCGCCAGGATCGCTCTCCTCGGCTTCTTCGTCGTATCGCTGGTGCTGTACGCCCTGCGTCACGGTGTGCACCCGCCGGCCGCCGGCGACTACACGCCCACGTACCTGGGACTGGTGGCGCTCGCTCCGGTCATCGCCTTCAATTACATGGGTTTCGAGGTACCCAGTGCGGCCGCCGGGGAAATGGCCGACCCCAAGCGGGACGTGCCCGCCGCGCTGCTGCGTGGCGGACTGCTCTCCGCTCTGCTGTACGGGGTACCGATCTTCGGCACGCTGCTGGTGCTCCCGAGCGAGCAAGTGGGCTCGCTCACGGGTTTCATCGACGCCTGCCGGGCCGTCTTCACCGTGTACGGAGGCCACGTCGGTGCGGACGGCACGGTCGTCCTCACCGGCGCCGGTTCGGTGCTGGCCATGGTGGCGGCGGCCGGACTGATCATCGGGCTCCTCACCAGCGGCACCGCCTGGGCGATGGGCGTGAGCCGGGCCCAAGCGGTGGCCTGCGCGGACGGCGCCGGACCGCGGTGGCTCGGTGCCGTCTCGGCCCGGCGTGGTACTCCGACCCGGGTCAACCTCATCTCCACGGGGATCGCCGCGCTGGTGATGGTCGCCTCACTCGCCCTGAGCGGCGGCGACGCGCAGAAGTACTTCACCGCCGGAATCGGCCTGGCGATCTCCGCGACGGCGATTTCCTACCTGCTGACGTTCTCCTCCTTCATCGTTCTGCGCCGCAAATACCCCCACGTGAGCCGCCCCTACCGGATACCCGGTGGCCGAGTGGGGGCCTGGACGGTGACCGTCCTCACCGTCGGCACCATGTTCTTCGCCGTCGTCGCCCTGATCTGGCCGGGACTGGGCATCGGCTGGTTCGGCACCTCGGGTGACCCCGCCGGCTATCTGCCGACCGGATTCGAGGGACAGCGTGCCGCCTACACGGCCACCCAGCTCGTCCCGGTCGTCCTCATCATCTCGCTCGGCTGCCTCCTCTACGCCCTCGGGGCACGGCATCGCCGCACGATCACCTCCGCCGCCTTCGCTGCCCAGCCCGACCGAGGAGCCTTCGTTGAAACCCACTGACCACGCGGACATCGTCGTCCTGGGAGGCGGCACGGCGGGATGCGTCGTCGCCGGCCGGCTCGCCCGCGAGCACGATGTGCTGCTCCTGGAGGCCGGCCCCGACTACGGGCCCGACCAGGCCGACTGGCCCGCCGATCTGCTGGACGCCACCACGCTCCCCGCCTCGCACGACTGGGGCTACCGAGCCGGCCGCCACGTCTTCGAGCGCTGCCGCGCCATCGGCGGCTGCTCCACCCACAACGGCTGCACCCAGAGCTCCGGCTGGGCCGGCGACTACGACGCGTGGGCCGCCGACGGCTCACCGGGATGGGACTCCGCATCGCTGCGGCCGTTCTTCGACAAGGCGGCGCGGGCGCTGCGGCTGAGGAACTACCGCGAAAGCGAGATCCAGCCGTTTCAGCGGTCCTTCATCGCCGCGGGCGCCGCACTCGGCCTGCCCGTACGGCACGACTTCGACCAGCTTGAGGGAGCGGTGGGCATCGGCTGCGCTCCGGTCAACATCACACCGGACGGAGTGCGCGTCAACACGGCCTTCGCCTACCTCGACCCGGTCAGGGACCTGGGCAAGCTGACCATCGCCGCCGGTATGACGGTCGACCGGATCCTTCTCGACAACGGCCGGGCGGTCGCGGTGGAGATCATCACCGAGAGCGGGGACCGGCGCCGGATCAGTGCCGATCTCATCGTCCTCAGCGCCGGGGCCTACGGCAGCCCGGAGGTGCTGCTGCGCTCCGGCATCGGCCCGGCCGCCCATCTCGCCGACATCGGGATCGAGGTCCGGCACGACCTGCCCGGGGTCGGCGAGAACCTGCACGACCATCCGACCATCCAGCTGGAGTTCGCCGGATCGGCGGAACTCGCCGCGGAACTGGCCGACTTCGCGAGCACCCACCTGCTGCCCGACGAGCAGGCCATGGCCAAGCTCCGCTCGCCCCAGGCCGGAGACGCCCCGTACGACCTCCATGTCTTCCCGTGGATCGAACGCGACCCGGCCCTCGAACACGGCTGGCGGTGCATCGTGCCGATCGGACTGCTCCGCCCCCGCTCCCGGGGCACCGTACGGCTGCGCTCCGCGGATCCGCATGCCCTCGCTGATGTGGACCACGCCTATCTGACCGACCCCGCCGATCTCGACGCCCTCGCCCACGGACTCGGCTGGGCACGGGAGCTGGACCTCTCGCCGTACCTCGGTACCCCGCTGCTCGTCCCCCAGGGGGACACCCGCAACTGGATCAGGGACCGTCACCAGCACTACTGGCACCCGGCGGGCAGCTGCCGGATGGGCCCCGCGGGCGATCCGCTCGCCGTCGTCGACCACACCGGCAAGGTGCACGGCCTCGACGGCCTCCACATCGCCGACGCGTCCGTTTTCCCCGATATACCCCGCGGTACTCCCGCATTGCCGACCACTGTCGTCGGCGAGCGGATCGCCGCCTTCCTCCAGGAGCTCCTGTGACCTTCCTCGACATCACCGACCCGCGCACCGGCGAGGTCTACGACAGCATCCCGGCCGCCTCGGCCGAAGAAGTGGACCACGCGGTCCGCAGGGCGGATTCGGCGTTCGACGCCTGGCGATCCAGCACACCGGGCGAACGGCACGATGCCCTGCTCGCCCTGGCCGACGCGATCGCCGCGCAGTCGGAGCAGTTGGCCGCCGCCGAGTGCCGCAACACCGGCAAGGACACCGCCGAGGTCCTGGGGGAGGAAATTCCGGCGGCTGTCGACGAGATACGTTTCATGGCCGGTGCCGCGCGGGCCGGGCACGGGCCGATGGCGGGGCAGTACGTGCCGGGCCACACCTCGATGGTGGTCCGGGAACCGGTCGGGGTCTGCGCCCTGATCGCACCCTGGAACCACCCACTGGGTTCGGCGGTCGACAAGCTCGCCCCGGCGCTGGCCGCGGGGAACACCGTGGTGCTCAAACCCGCCGAGACCACCCCGATGAGTGCCCTCCTCCTGGGCGAGATCTGCGCCGAAGTGCTGCCGCCCGGCGTCGTCAACGTCGTGTGCGGCGATCGGGACACCGGGCGCGCACTGGCGGTCAACCCGCTCGTCTCCCTGGTCTCCCTCACGGGCAGCACCCGGGCCGGTGCGGAGGTCACCGCCACGGCGGGACTCGCCGGTATCAAGCGGCTGCATCTGGAACTCGGCGGGGACGCCCCGGCCATCGTCCTGGCCGACGCCGATCTGGCCGAGGCGGCCGACGGCATCATCGAAGCGGCCTTCTACAACGCGGGGCAGGACTGCACCGCCGCCTGCCGGGTACTGGTCGCGGCCGAGGCGTACGACGGCTTCGTGGCGCTGCTCGCCGAACGCGCCGCGCGCGCCGAGGTCGGTCCGCTGAACAACCGGGCCCATCTGTCCCGGGTCCACTCCTACCTCACCGAACTGCCGGGACACGCCACCGTGGTCACCGGAGGCGCCCCCGCCGCCGGTCCCGGCTTTCATTTCGAACCGACCGTCGTGACAGGCGTGCGGCAGCACGACCCGATCGTGCAGCAGGAGGTCTTCGGCCCGGTCGTCACCGTCCAGCCCTTCACCGATGAGAACGAGGCGATCCGGATGGCCAACGACGTGCCCTTCGGCCTGGCGGCCTCCGTGTGGAGCGGTGACCCGGCGGCCGGGAACCGGCTGGCGCACCGCATCGACGCGGGCACGGTGTGGCTCAACACCCATGGTGTGTACGCCACCGAGATGCCCCACGGCGGCTTCAAGCAGTCGGGATACGGAAAGGACCTGTCCACCTACGCGCTGGACGCCTACACGCGGACCAAGCACATCATGAGCAGCACCGGTTCCTGACACCGGTCGTGGCCCGTGCCCGGCACCGGTGACCTGACAACGACTCGCCCCCGGTCGCTCGGGGGCGAGTCGTTGTCCGCCCCGGAGCCCGGCACCTGAGGCGAAGAGCCGCCCCGTACGCGCCGGGCCGAGCGCGCGCCTGTGTTTTCCAGGGCACCGTCGCTGTCGCCCCGGTCCGGCGGTGGCCGCGGCCGCGGTACCGAACCGGGCCTGACGCTCAGTCGGCCCGCTGCTCCTCGTGCTGCGCCGACGCGGGATTCCCCGACAGCGCGGACGGGCCCTGGCGCTGACGCGGTTCATTCCGTGCAATTCGCTCGTCAGGGCGGTGTTCGGAGACGTTCGACGGGGTGCGGGCGGGGGCGCGCGCCGGTCCCACCCGGAGGGACGGGGAAGCGACTCACCCCTGAATGTCAGTGCCGCCCTCTACGGTGGAGATCCACATGCCGCCGGGGCGGGGGAGGAGGCGACGGGCGTGCGCAGGGTTCCGCCGGAGATGTTCCGTTTCACCACGGGGGAGAAGTCCGGCCTCTACGGTGCGGTGCTGGACGCGTTCGGCGCGGCCGGTGAGCATCTGGAGACGGCGCTGGGGCTCGACGACGTGCGCGAGCGGCTGCGGACGGTGGGGTGGCTGGCCGCGGTCGAGGACGAGGAACTCCACGACGTACTGAAGAAACTCGTGGACTGGGAGCTCCTGGACAGGGTCCACAACCACGCCGAGAACTACCGCACGGCCGAGGAGTACGAGCGGCGCAACCTCCAGTACTCGCTGACCCGCCGGGGCGAGGCCGCGCTCGCCGGGGTGCGGCACGCGCTGGAGGTGCTCGCCTCCACCGGGGCGCTCCAGACGGCCGTACTGGAGGCGATCACCGACCGGCTCGACGAGTTGTGCCTGCTCTCCGGTGAGCCCGCCCCGGCCGATCGCCGGATCTTCACCACGCTGCGCGAGCTGGAAGGGCACCTGGAGGCCCTGGTGGAGAACACCAAGGCGTTCCACGCCGAGTTGCAGCGGCTGCTGCGTGCCGAGGGCGCCGACCTGGAGGTCTTCCGCGAGGTGAAGGCCGCCACCGTCGCGTATCTCCAGGAGTTCCTGGTCAACCTGGACCGGCGCGGGCAGTCCGTCGCCGCCGCCGTCGGCCGGGTGGAGGCGCGGGGCGTCGTCCTGCTGCGCGAGCGCGCCCTGCGCGGCGCCGAGCTGCCACCGGTGGCCGGTGCGGACCCCGCGCCCGGCTGGCTGGAGAGCCGGCGCGCCCGCTGGGCCGGCCTGCGGGCGTGGTTCCTGCCGGACGACGGTGCCCGTCCCCGCATCGAGCAGCTCCATGACATCGCCCGGCGGGCCATCGTCTCCCTCCTCCAGGTCCTGGAGCGGATCAACGAATCGCGGCGCCGCTCCTCCAGCGCCGTACAGGACTTCCGCGAGCTGGCGCGCTGGTTCGCCGCCGCTCCCGGGGAGGAAGATCTGCACCGGCTGTGGTCGGCCGCCTTCGGCCTCGGCCCGGCGCGCCACGCCCATCTCGCCCACGCCGACCCGGAACTGATCCCCGCGGTGCTGCCGTGGTCCCAGGCACCGCCGGTCGAGGTGTCGGCGCTGCTGCGCACCAGTGGACGGACCGAGCGGTTCACCCGTACGGCCAAGGTGCGCGATATCGCCGCGGTCAAGGCGGCGCGGGCCGAGCGGGCCCGCGCCGAGCGCGCGGAACTCGCCCTGGCCTGGCGGGGTCTGGCGACGGACGGGCCCGTGCGGCTGTCCTCCTTCGGCGAGCTGGACCCGGTGGTCTTCGAGCGGCTGCTCGACCTGCTGGGCCGCGCCCTGTCCGCCGGTCCGGACACCACCGGGCTGCGGCGCGCGACCACCGGGGACGGCCGGGTGGAGATCACGCTCGCCCCGCCGCCCGACCACCGCACCGCCGTGCTGCGCACCGCGCAGGGCGCGCTGGCCGGGCCGGACTACCTCGTCTCCATCACCGCGCCGGACGGGGTCGGCGCGTTCCCGGCCGTACCGGACCCCACGCGAGGGGAGGCGGCGGGATGAGCACACTCGCCAACCAACTGGCGGCCGCCGAACGAGCGGAAGTGGCCCGGGGCATCCGGCTGCTGCTCGCCCGTCCGCTGCTCACCGAGGCGGCCGACCCGGCGGGCTTCGAGCTGGTGCGGCGCCGCCGTGAACCGCTGGCCAAATGGTTCGACTACACCTGCGGCTGGAGCCTGGTGGTCGAGCCCCGGCGCGGATACGCACGCCTCGCCAAGACCCGCGCCCACGCCGATGCCTCCCGTCCCGCCCGCAGGGCGCGTGCCGGCCGGGCCCCGTTCGACCGCCGGCGGTACGTCCTGCTGTGTGTGACGGCGGCCGAGCTGCTGTCCATGCCGATGACGACCATCGGCCTGCTCGCCGACCGCGTCGTCCAGGCGACGGCCGCCGATCAGGCACTGCCCGCCTTCGACCCGGTGCACCGGCCGGAGCGGATGGCGTTCGTGGACGTCCTGAAGCTGCTGGAGTCGTACGGTGTGCTCCGCGCGGTGGACGGTGCCACGGAGACATACGTCGAGTCGGCGGAGGCCAAGGTCCTCTACGGCGTGGACACCACCCTGCTGATGCGGCTGCCCGCCGCCCCCGTCGGTGCCTCCGGGCTGGCCGTACCCCCGGACGAGGTGCCCGCCCGCTTCGAGGACCTCCTCACCGGGATCGTGCGGGAGCGGCGCTACGGCGGCGCGGCCGGTGACGGGACGGCGGACGAGGCGCCGGGCACGGGCGCCGCCACGGAACCCCAGCGCAATCTGTGGCTGCGCCACTCGGTGCTGCGCCGCCTCTTCGACGATCCCGTCGTGTACCGGGCGGAGCTCACCGAGGAGGAGCTGGCCTATGTCACGTCCCTGACCGGCCGTCAGATCCTGCGCCGATCGGTCGAGCAGGCCGGCCTCCTCCTGGAGGAACGCGCCGAAGGATTCCTGCTCGTGGACCCGGACGCGATCGCCACCGACGTCCGCTTCCCCGACGACACGTCCACCGCCCGGGTCGCCGCACTGCTCCTTCTCGAACCGGTCCGTGCCGCGCCCGCCGGACTGCTCCCCGAACAGCTCGCCGAGGCCGGCGCGGATCTCCTGCGCCGCTTCCCCCGCTGGGCGAAGGCGTACCAGTCCCAGGACGGCGCGGCACGACTGGCCGACGACGCCGTGCGCGTGCTGCGGGACACCGGGCTGGTCCACCGGGTCGGGGGCCGCGTCGTCGCGCGCCCGGCCGCACACCGCTACCGCGTCGCGGAGACCACGAGCACGGACGCGGACACCGGAGCAGGACAGCGCAGGACCGGGAAAAGGCGCGACGGGACGGGCACCGCCGCCTCGGCCGGCGGCCCCGACGAAGGAGATGAGCAGTGAGCGTGACAGAGCTTCCCGGGCCGCGACGCCACGAGTCCGCCGAACCGACCGCACCGGCGCGGCGGAGCCGCTGGCAGCCGCACCGCGCCGGCATCCTCAACGTCTGGCGCTACTACGACGAGACCTTCACCTTCCACCAGGGCCGTCTGCTGCTGCGCGGCCGGAACGGCTCGGGCAAGTCCAAGGCCCTGGAACTCCTGCTGCCCTTCCTCTTCGACGCCAGCCTCCGCCCCCACCGGCTCTCGACCTTCGGCGGCTCGGAACGCACCATGCACTGGAACCTGCTGGGCGAGGGCGCTTCCGGCAAGACCCGGGTCGGATACGTATGGCTGGAGTTCCACCGCCCCGGCGACGACGGCGAGGAACGCTGGTTCGGCTGCGGAGCGCGGCTGCAAGCGAGCGTGCACACCACCGGAGTACACACCGACTACTTCACCACCCGGGCCCGGATCGCCCACCCGGGCGGTCTCTCGCTCGTCACCGGGACCGGACAGCCCCTGACCCGCACCGCCCTCGCGGAGGCCCTGCGCGACCGCGGCGACGTCCACGCCTCGGCCGCCGACTACCGCACAGCGGTACGCCGCGAACTCTTCCCCGGCATGGGGGAGCAACGCTACGAATCCCTCCTGTCCGCCCTGCTCCAGCTGCGCCAGCCCAAACTGTCCGAACGGCTCGACCCCGCCCTGCTCTCCACCCTCCTCTCCCGCGCCCTGCCCCCACTGGGCGAAGCCGAGATCGCCGAACTCGCCGAGGGCTTCGAGCGGCTGGACCGCCAGCGCGAACACCTCAAGCGGCTCGACGCGGAGGTGACGGCCGCCGACACCGTCGCCTCCCGGCAACGCGGTTACGCACGGCGGGTCCTGCGCGCCGCCTCGGCCGCGCTGATCTCCGCCACCACGGACATGGACAACCTCACCCGGGTCGCCCGTCTCAGCGCCGAGGAACACGCCGGGGCCCGGGAAGAGCGGGGGGCGGCCGAGGCCCGGCGGACGGAACAGACCAGGCGCGCGCACGCCCTGGAGGAGACCATCGAGGGCCTGCGCGACAGTGACGCGTACCGGCAGGGCGAGGAACTCGACCGGCTCCGCCGCCGCGCCGAGGAAGCGTCGGCCACCGCCCGGGGGCAGCGCGCCACAGCCCGCACCGGGCAGCACCGGGCGGCGGCGGACCGGCAGCAGGCCGACGAGGCCGCGGGCCATGCCCGGACACTCGACGAGCATGCCCGCGAGGCCGCCGAGGAGGCTCGCCGGTCGGCACGGGCAGCGGGCCTGGAGTCCGTCCACCACGAGGCGAACGCGCTGCTCGACGTCGTACGCCCGCCTTCCGGCACGGCGGTTCCCCCGCGGAGCACCGGCCCGTCCGGGGCCCCGCCCGCCCCCGGCGAGAGCGGCGACAAGCGGGCCCGGCAGGCACGTCGACTGCTGCGGGGCGCGGTCGCCGCCCGGCGGCAGCAGGTCGATCTCGTCGTCGAGGCGATGGACGGGCACGACCGGGCGGTCCGGGACCGGGGAACCGCCGAGGACGCGCTGGAACGGACCCGCACCCGGCTCGCGGAGGCGTTCGCCGATCGCGATGCGGCGGTCCACGCCTGGGACGACGCCCGCTCCGCGCAGGAGGAGCGGTTGCGCGCCTGGGCCGGGGGATGCACGGAACTCCGGATCGCCGACCCTGACGAACTGGCGGCCCGCGCGGCGTCCGAGACCGAGGTGGCGGCCCTGGTGGACGCCGCCGCCCGCCCGGTGGAGCAGGAGATCGCGGAAGACGAGGCCACCGGCCGAGCCGCCCGGCGGAGCCTGCTCGACGAGCGGGACGGGCTGGTACGGGAGGTGAACCGGCTGCGTACGGAGACCGACCTGCCGCCCTCGCCACCGGCCACCCGCACCACGGACCGCGCCGCGATGGCGGGCGCGCCGCTGTGGCGGCTGATCGCCTTCCGCGAGGACGTGCCGACCGCCGTACAGGCCGGCGTGGAAGCGGCACTGGAGGCGTCCGGCCTGCTGGACGCCTGGGCCGGTCCGGACGACGGGGTCACACCGCCCGGCCACGACACCCGCGTCGAGGCCGCCCTGGCCCTGCCCGCCCCGGGCCCCAGTCTGCTGGAGGTGCTGCGGCCCGAAGAGGACATCCCGGTCCCGGCGGAGACCGTCACGCGCCTGCTCGCCGGTGTCGCCTACGGCACGCGGCTTCCCGGGGGACACCCGGCCGCCGTGTCCGCCGACGGCGCCTGGCGCCTCACGCTCGCCACGGGCACCTGGAGCAAGCCGGAGCCCGCCCATATCGGCGCCCTCGCCCGGCAGCGCGCCCGGCACCGCCGGATCGGTGAACTGACCGACCTGATCGGCGAGGCGAACGCCTCCCTCGCCGCACTCGACGACCGGCTGCGCGCGCTCGCCGCCCGACGCACCCGGCTCGACGGTGAGCGGGCGGCCCGCCCCGACCACCGCGAGCTCGGTCAACGGCGCCGTGCCTGGGACCGCGCCGAGGACCAGGTGGCGGCCCGGGACGACGCCGTACGCGACGCGGCCGAGCGGGTGGAGCGTACCGAGACCGAGGTCGCGGCCGCCCTGCGCGGGCTCAGCCGCCGGGCGGCGGAGCACGGCCTGCCCACCGACAGCGGCCGGCTGCGCGAACTGTCCCGGGCCATCGACACGTTCCGGGACACCGCCGACCTCTGGGTGGACGCTCGCATCAACGCGACGGCGGTCGCCGACCGGGCCCGTCAGCTCGTGGCGCAGGCCGACCGCTCGCA
This sequence comes from Streptomyces sp. x-80, assembly GCF_046549095.1. Classification (NCBI taxonomy): domain Bacteria; kingdom Bacillati; phylum Actinomycetota; class Actinomycetes; order Kitasatosporales; family Streptomycetaceae; genus Streptomyces; species Streptomyces sp. x-80. The sequence continues at coordinate 396,701 of NZ_JAJPWM010000006.1, read as the reverse complement.
CCACGACGCCGAGGAGCGGAACGCGGCCGCGACCACCGCCGAGACCGAGGCCGACGGATTGCGAGCACGCCTGGAGGCGGTGGAGTCCACCGTCGGCGAGGACTACCGCCAGGTGGTCGCGCGCGTCGCCGAGGCACGTGCCGAACTGCGCCGGTGCCGGGACGAGACCGAGCGGACCGGCGATCTCCTGCGCCGCCTGGAGGGCCGCATCGGAGAACTGCGGGCCGTCAGCGAACGGGACGCCGAGGGGCGGGAAGAGGCGGTCACGGCCCGGGACGGCGCGGCGCGCCGGTTCCGGCACCTGTGCGCGACCGGACTGGCCGAAGACGCCGGCACCGTCCTGGAACTCGGTGCCGAGGACGGTGCGAAGGCGACCCTGGAGGCCGCCCGCACCACCGCGGCGCAGTGGTCCGGCGTCCCGCACGCCCCGCGCAACCTGGGCGACGCCGCGACCCGCCTCTCCGAAGCGGTGCACGAAGCCCGCCGGCACCTCGGCGCCCGTGCCGACCTCGACCTGGCACCCGACGAGGACATCCAGCTGTTCACCGCCACCCTGGACGGCGTACGCGTCGGGGCGACGGGCCTGCTCACCGCGCTCACGCAGGAGCGCGACCGCAGCCGGGACGACATCACCGGCGCCGAACGCCGTCTGTTCGACCAGATCCTCACCGGCGACATCCGCCGCCACCTCGCCACCCGCATCCGCCAGGCCGGTGAACTCGTCGACCGGATGAACGGCCACCTGGAACGCGTCCGCACCGCCTCCCGGGTCGCCGTCCAGCTCGTCTGGCAGATCCGCCCGGATCTCCCCGAGGGCACCCGCACCGCCCGCGAACTGCTGCTCAAGGACCCCGGCCGGATCACCGACACCGACCGGGACGCCCTGCACTCCTTCTTCCGCGCGCGGATCGAGGAGGCCAAGAGCAGCGACACCGCCGCGAGCTGGGAGGAACAACTCGGCGAGGTCCTCGACTACACGGCCTGGCACCAGTTCACCGTCCGCCTCGACCGTACGAACGGGACCGGCTGGCAGCCGCTGACCAAGAAACTGCACGGCGCGCTGTCCGGCGGGGAGAAGGCCATCGCCCTGCACCTGCCGCTGTTCGCCGCGGTCGCCGCCCACTACGAAGCCGTGCCCCTCGCGCCCCGGCCGATCCTGCTGGACGAGGTCTTCGTCGGCGTCGACACCGTCAACCGCGGCCAGGTGTTCGCGCTGCTCACCGCCCTCGACCTGGACCTCATGCTCACCTCCGACCACGAGTGGTGCACCTACGGAGAGCTGCCCGGCATCGCCGTCCACCAGCTCCTCACCGGCCCGGACGACGATGCGGTCACGAGCGCCCGCTTCGTATGGAACGGCACCGACCTGGCGGCGGAATGACGCCCACGGGACCCGCCCCGGGGGAAAGCTCCCTGCGCCGCCCCGAGCTGCGCCCCCTCTGGCAGACGGTCCACGACCGCCTCTCCTCCGGCCGGCCCGTCACCCGCGTACGCCTCGGCCCGCTCGACGACCCCCAGCGCGAAGCCCTCGCGGACCTCCTCGGCCTGGACCGCCTGCCGGACGTCCGGCCCTCCGTCGCCCTGGCCCGCCTGGAGGAGGCGGTCACGGAGCTCTGCGGCCGCACGGTCCGCGAAGCGGTCACCGAACTGGTGGGCCCGCTGGGCGACCGCGCGGCCGAGCGGCGCCGGCAGGGTGACGAACGGGCCGAATTGTGGGCCTGGCTGGCCGGCCACGACACCGTACGGGCCCAGCCCGCGCTCGCCGACTGGGCCGCCTCCTGCCGGGCCGCCGGCCTGGTCGGCGGCGCACCGGGGCGCACCCGCGCCCTGCTCACCGACGCGCTCGCGGTGCTGGCGGCACTGCCCGCGCACGCCGAGCCGTTGCCCGTCTTCGCCGCCCGGGTGGTGAGCGGCGACTCCCACGCACTCGACGACGGCACCCGCCTGTCCTCCCTCGTCCTGCGCGCCCTGGCGACCCTTCACGACACCGCCCCGCCGCAGTCCGCGGCGGACCGGCGCGCGCTGTGGGCCCGCGCGGGCGTCGCCGACGACGAACTGTCCGCCACCGTCCTCACCGCCGGACTGCGACCGGGCGGCGGCGGACCGCTCGCCCGCGTGGCCCGCGCGTGCGCCGATGCCGGGCAGGCCGCCAGCCTGACGCTGGCCCAGGTACGAGCTCCGGGCGGACTCACGCTCGCCACCCGCTCCGCTCCCGTCGTCCACGCCGTGGAGAACCCCAGCGTCATGGCCCTCGCGCTACGCCGGTTCGGCCCCGCCTGCCCGCCCCTCGTCTGTACGTCCGGCTGGCCCAACAGCGCGGCCGTCCACTTCCTCCGCCTGCTCGCGGACCACGGTGCGGTCCTCCGCTACCACGGCGACTTCGACGGTGAGGGCATCCGTATCGCCGCCTATCTGCTCGACAAGACACCGGCCCGCCCGTGGCGCATGACGGCGGCGGACTACCGCGCCGCCGTCGCCCGCACCCCCGACGGCCCGCCACCCGGACGCCTGACCGAGGCACCCTGGGACCCGGAGCTGACCACGACCATGGCCGCCCACGGCACCGCCGTCGTCGAGGAACTGGTCGCGGACATCCTCCTGGACGACCTGGCCGACGCCGGTCGGGCGGGCGCGGCCTGAGGGGACCGGTCGTGAGTCACCCGGCCAGGTACCGGACAGTCCACCACTGTCTCTGACGGCGGAGGGACGTCGATGTCGTCGCGGCCCCCGCCGGCGGACCTGACCGTGGAGGCCGCGAGGCGGGTGAGGCGGATCTGTCCCCGGCCGGCGAACGGCCCGGTATCGCCGCTTCGAGCGAGTTGTTGGATACAGTGAGCCGCTGAATTCCGTGATCGAAAGCGGTCGAGCATGGTGGTAGTGCGGAGGCCCGGCACTCAGGTGACGGCGGCAGACATTGACGCACCGAGTGGGCTATGGGCTATGCGTGATATCGGCGTCATCGGTCATGACTGACAACGCTGCGGAACCCCTCGTTTCGCCGGTCAATTCGCACAATGAGTGGGACCCGCTGGAGGAGATCATCGTCGGGCGTCTCGACGGCGCGACGATTCCCTCCAGCCATCCGGTCGTGGCCTGTAACGTCCCGCCATGGGTGGCGCGGTTGCAGGGGCTTGCCGCCGGGTTCAAGTATCCGCGCATGATGATCGAGACGGCGCAGCAGGAGCTCGATCAGTTCATTGCTCTCCTGAAGTCCCTCGGTATCACGGTGACGCGTCCGGACGCGGTCGACCACAGGAAACGCTTCGCCACCCCCGACTGGTCGTCGCGTGGTTTCTGCAATGCCTGTCCGCGTGACAGCCTGCTCGTGATCGGCGACGAGATCATCGAGACCCCGATGGCATGGCCGTGCCGGTATTTCGAGAACCATTCCTATCGCGCGATCCTCAAGGACTACTTCCGGCGCGGTGCGCGCTGGACGGCGGCGCCGAAGCCGCAGCTCACGGACGCACTGTTCGAGGCGGATTTCCGTGTCCCCGACGCCGGCGAGCCCATGCGCTATATCCTCACCGAGTTCGAGCCGGTTTTCGACGCGGCGGATTTCGTGCGCGCGGGACGCGACCTCTTCGTCACGCGAAGCAATGTCACCAACCTCATGGGGATCGACTGGTTGCGCCGTCATCTCGGATCCGGTTATCGCATCCACGAGATCGAGAGCCGCTGCCGCACGCCCATGCACATCGACACGACGTTCCTTGTGCTCGCGCCCGGCAAGGTGCTGGTCAATCCCGAATACATCGACGTCGACCGCCTGCCCGACATCCTCAGCTCGTGGGACATCCTGGTCGCCCCCGAGCCCAATCCGATCGACGAGCGCCTGCTCAAGATCACCTCGATGTGCGGTAAGTGGCTCAGCATGAACATTCTCATGATCGACGACAAGCGGGTGATCGCGGAGCGGCACCACACCGAGATGCTGCGCGCGCTCGAACAATGGGGGTTCGAGCCGATCCCGTGCGACCTGCTGCACTACGCGCCGTTCGGCGGCTCATTCCACTGCGCGACACTCGATATCCGGCGTCGCGGCACGCTCGAATCGTATTTCCCTTGACCGGTCCGCCGGTCGTCCGTACTGAAGGCCGCGGTCTCCGGCCCAGCACCGGTCCCGGCCGGGGTGCCCGAATGCCGATCCCCGCCATACCGACAAGCCGGTCTTCCGGAAGACGACCGGGCACGTTCTGCCGGGGACTCCCGGGTGAGCGCAGGGCCCCGCCGGCGGACGGGCCCCGCTGACCTTGCCGCCGCTCTCCGGCGAAGGGGACCGGCGGACCGGTGCGGTCACCTGCCCACGCTGTCCAGCAGGTCCGTGATCGCGCGGCGTACGGCGTCCGGGCGTTCCACGTGCATCCAGGTGTGCCCGGCGTCGTCGAGCACCCGGTGCTCACCCCGTGGAGCCGCGGCGGCCAACTCCGCGTGCAGGGCGTACTTGACGTCGCGGAACTCGCGCTCCAGCTGTTCGGACAGCTGCCCCGCCTGGAACGTGTCGCGCCCCATGGCGGTGAGCACGATCACGGGTATGTCGGGCGTGTCCCCGCCGTGGCGGACTTCTTCGCCGAGCCGGTCGAGGTTGGCCGCCTCCCGCGCACCGGTCCGCCAGTGGGCGAGGTGGTGTGCGACGAGCGCCTCGCGCACGGCCTCCGGCCACTGCGTCAGCCGCTCTGCGAACAGGCCGCGGAAGTGCCGCAGTTCCTCCTCCGTCGGCTCCGGCAGCGGCTGGTCCCTCAGGCGCTCCTGCATCTCCAGCAGCTGCTTCGGCATGCGGGTCACGCTGTCCTCGTGGGTGGGGTCCAGCAGGAGCAGACCGGCCACCTCGGCGGGGAAACGCTGTGCGTAGCGGCGTACGTAGCTCCCGCCCATGGAGTGGCCGACGAGCAGGTAGGGGGCGGGCACACCGGCGCTGTGCAGCAGCTCCCGTAGCTCGTCGGTGACCTCGGCGCCGGTGCGGGGGAGGGGCACCGGGTCGCTCCAGCCGGTTCCGGCGCGGTCGTAGAGCACGCTCGTGGTGTGCTCGGACGCCTGGTCGTGGAGGTTCAGGTAGTCGAGGCCGACCATCCCCGCCCCGGGGAGGAACACCACGGACGGGCCTCCGCTGCCCGTGCGGTGGAGCAGCAGCCGGCGGCCTCCGATGTCGTGGCGGCGCCCGATCGGCGGGGCCCCGTCGTTCACCGGTCCGTCGTTCGGCGCCTCGGGGCGGCTGGTGGACTGCGGGTGTGACATCGCTGCTCCTTCGCTTTCGCTGTGCTGCGACCATTCTCAAGTTTGAGGACGGTATCAAATGTGAGATCTTGCGGCCATGGACACGGTCGATCTGCTTCTGCACCCGGTGCGGCTGCGCATCGTGCACGCCATGTTCGGCGGGCGGGCCCGCACGATCTCCGAGCTGTGCGCCCGGCTGCCCGACGTCTCGAAGGCCACCGTGTACCGGCACGTCGGCCTGCTCGCCGACGGGGGACTCCTTGAGGTGAGCGGCGAGCAGCGGGTGCGCGGCGCCGTCGAGCGCCAGTACCGGCTGCGCCGGGCACGCGTGGCGATCGATACCGACGCGGCCGCGTCGATGTCCCTGGACGACCACCGTCGCGGGTTCACCGCGGCCATGGCCGCCCTGCTCGCCGAGTTCCACGCCTACCTCGACCGGGACGGCAGCGATCCGGTCGCCGACTCCGTGTCCTACCGGCAGGCCACACTCTGGCTGAGCGAGGACGAACTCGCCGAAATGACCGGCGAGATGAGCGAGGTGATCAGGTCCCGGATGGATAACGAACCCTCGCCCGGCCGCACACCGCACCTGCTCGGCACGATCCTGTTCCCGACGGAGCAGGCGCCTCCGGAACCGGCGGACACCTAGGCCGGTCACGGCGACCGCCTCTCGCACCACGGCACGTCGCCGCACCCCGGCCCGCCCCGACCCCGCCCCGACTCGCCCCGGCCCCCTCGCAGGTCGCCGCGTATCGCTGCACCAGCACCAGCACCCGAGCCCTTACGGAGAACGGGCCCGTCCGGAGAACGGGCCCGTCCTGCCGAACGAGTCCGCCGTACCGAACGATCCCGTCATACGGAACGAGTCCGTACCCGACGAATTGAGGAGCCGCTCGTGTTCACCACCCGCCCGACCCTGCAAGGCACCTTCGGGATGGCCGCCACGACGCACTGGCTGGCGTCCCAGTCCGCGATGGCCGTCCTGGAGGACGGCGGCAACGCGTATGACGCGGCCGTCGCCGCGGGGTTCGTGCTGCACGTGGTGGAACCGCATCTGAACGGTCCCGCGGGCGAGGTGCCGATCATCCTGGCGCCGGCGGGCGGCGCGGTGCGGGTGCTGTGCGGTCAGGGCCCGGCGCCGGCCGGTGCGAGCGTGGCGCACTACACCGCGCTCGGCCTCGACCTGGTGCCGGGGACCGGACCGCTGGCCGCTGCCGTGCCCGGTGCGTTCGACGCCTGGCTGCTGCTGCTGCGCGATTACGGCACCAAGTCCCTCGCCGAGGTGCTGCGGTACGCCATCGGGTACGCCGAACACGGACACCCGGCCGTCGAGCGGATCGGCGAGACCGTCGAGACGGTCCGGGAACTCTTCGAGACGGAGTGGACCTCCTCCGCCGAGATCTACCTCCCCGGCGGCGAATCCGTCGCCCCCGGCGGTCTGCTCAAGAACGGGCCGCTGGCGGCCACCTGGCGGCGGCTGATCGGGGAGGCGGAGGCCGCCGCGACCGGCCGCGAGGCGCGGATCGACGCCGCGCGCCGGATCTGGCGCGAGGGATTCATAGGCGAGGCGCTCGCCGACTTCGCCGCCCGTCCGGCCATGGACACCTCGGGCGAACGCCACGCGGGCACCCTCACCGGTGACGACCTCGCCGCCTTCACCGCGGCCTACGAGGCTCCGGTCACCTACGACTGGCGCGGCTGGACCGTCGCCAAGGCCGGCGGCTGGTCCCAGGGCCCCACCCTCCTCCAGCAACTCGCCCTGCTGCCGCAGGAGCTGCCCGAGTACGGCAGCCCCGCATACGCGCACCTGCTCATCGAGGGCTGCAAGCTCGCGATGGCCGACCGCGAGGCGTGGTACGGCGACGCCGCCGAGGTTCCGCTGGAGACCCTGCTCAGCGACGACTACAACGCCGCCCGCCGCGCGCTGATCACCGGCACCGCCTCGTACGAGCTGCGGCCCGGCAGCCCGGACGGCCGCACCCCGCGGCTGAGCCGGCACGCGCTGGCGGTCGCGGCCGGCGAGGGCGCCTTCGACCCGCTGGGTGTCTCCGGCACCGGGGCGGGCGAGCCCACGATGGCGCCGGAGGTAGACCGGAACGGTGCCACTCGCGGCGACACCTGCCACATCGACATCGTCGACCGCTGGGGCAACCTGGTCTCCGCCACCCCCTCCGGCGGCTGGTTGCAGTCCAACCCCGTCATCCCGGCCCTGGGCTTCCCGCTCGGCTCCCGGTTGCAGATGGCCTGGCTGGAGGAGGGGCTGCCCAACTCGCTCACCCCCGGGCGCCGCCCCCGCACCACCCTCACCCCGTCGCTGGCGCTCCGTGACGGGGTGCCCGTCATGGCCTTCGGCACGCCGGGCGGCGACCAGCAGGACCAGTGGCAGCTGCACTTCTTCCTGGCCGTCGCGCTGCGCGCCACGGTCCGCGGCGGTCTCGACCTCCAGGGGGCCATCGACGCCCCGAACTGGCACAACGATTCCTTCCCCGGCTCCTTCTTCCCGCGCACCATGCGGCCGGGGAGCGTCACCGTCGAGTCCCGGATCGGTGCGGAGACCATCGCCGAGCTGCGCCGGCGCGGCCATCACGTCACGGTCGGCGGCGCCTGGTCGGAGGGGCGGCTGTGCGCGGTGGCGCGCGATCCGGAGACCGGGGTGCTGTCGGCGGCGGCCAATCCGCGCGGGATGCAGGGGTACGCGGTCGGACGCTGAGGGCGGGGCGGGGCGGGGCCGGGCAGGGGGCAGGGCCGGGAGGGTATATCCCACCTTGTCCCGCCCCGCCCCGTATCCCCCGCGGCATCGCGAGTTCACCTGAAGTCCAGGTCCGGTGTCAGTGGGGCGTGGTTCGATGGATGCATGATCGAAGCACTTCGTACTCATGTTTCGGGAGATACCGCGAACACCACCGATACGGCCATGGCTGCTCCCAGCGCCCCCGTCGGCGCCATGGCCCCCACGGCCGCCGTCGTCATCCCGCCCGCCGGACATGCCCTGGCCGCCGCCCTCGACCTGTCGGTGCTGGATCTGGCCGCCGTCGAGGCCGCCGTCCGCCGGGCCGCGGCCGACGAGATCATGCCGCGCTTCCGGCAGCTCGCGGCCGAGGACATCGTCGAGAAGAACGGCCCGCACGACCTCGTCACGGTCGCCGACCGGCTCGCCGAGGAGCAGCTCACCGCCGCGCTCTCGGCCCTGCTGCCCGGCTCCCGGGTGGTCGGCGAGGAAGCGGTGCACGCCGATCCCACGGTGCTCGGCGCACTGAGCGGCGACGACCCGGTATGGATAGTCGACCCGGTCGACGGCACCCGCCAGTTCGTGCACGGCGACCCCGGTTTCGCGACGCTCGTCGCCCTCGCCCACCGCGGCGAGGTGCTGGCCTCCTGGACGTACGCCCCCGCGCTCGACCTGATGGCCGTGGCCCGCCGGGGCGCCGGTGCCGAGCTGAACGGCGTCCCGCTGCACACCGGCACCCCGGCCCCCGGCGCGGTCCTCGACGTCGCCATATCCCACTTCGACTTCACCACCGACGACCAGAAGCGGGTGCTCGCCGCGCTGGACACCGACGGCATCGCCCCGCGTCCCTGCGGTTCGGCCGGGCTGGAGTATCTGTACGTCGCCCGCGGCGAGATCGACGCCACCGCCTTCAGCTGGGAGAACTCCTGGGACCACGCCGCCGGGCTGCTGCTGGTGCACGAGGCGGGCGGCGCCAGCGGCACGGTCGCCGGCCGCCCGTTCCGTATCGAGGGCGGCAACGCGCTGCCCTTCACCGCGGCGCGGGATGCCGAAACCGCGCGGCGTATCCTCGGACTGCTGGCGGCCGCCAACTGATCCTCGACGACGAGGGTCGGACGTGAGGGGAGTGGCGCAGGTGCCGAGGATGCTCGATGCGGTGGTGGTCGGAGCGGGACCGAACGGCCTGACGGCCGCCGTGGAGCTGGCCCGTCGCGGGATGTCCGTCGAGGTCTTCGAGGCCCGCGGCACCATCGGTGGCGGGGCGCGCACCGAGGAGTTGACCCTCCCCGGCTTCCGCCACGACCCCTGCTCCGCGGTGCACCCCTTCGGCGTGGGCTCGCCCGCCTTCGCCACCATGCCGCTGGAGCGCTACGGCCTGGACTGGCTGCACCCCGACATCCCGATGGCGCACCCCTTCCCGGACGGTACGGCCGCCGTGCTGGCCCACTCCGTCGGCGAGACCGCGATGTCCTTCGGCCCGCGCGACGCCGGCACGTACCGCAGGCTGGTGGCGCCGTTCCTCGGGAAGTGGGACACCATGGCCCGCGATTTCCTGCGCACCCAGTGGCTCGGCCTGCCCAGCGATCCGCTGACCTACGCCCGCTTCGGCCTGGTCGCGATGCAGCCGGTCACCCTCCTCAACCGCCGCTTCCAGGACGAGAAGGCCCGCGCCCTGCTGGCGGGCCTCGCCGCGCACGCCATCGCGCCGCTCGGCGGCTTCGGCACCACCGGCCTCGCCCTGATGTTCGCGCTCGCCGCGCACGCCAAGGGCTGGCCGGTGCCGCGTGGCGGCTCGCAGGCCATCTCCGACGCGCTGGCCGGGCTGCTGCGTGCCCATGGCGGCGCGCTGCACACCGACTTCGAGGTCAAGCGACTCGACGACCTGCCACCGGCCCGCGCCTATGTCTTCGACACCTCGCCGACCGCGCTGGCCCGGATCGCGGGCCTGGGCAACGCCTACCGTGGGGTGAAGTACGGCCCCAGCGTCTTCAAGATCGATTACGCGATGTCGGGCCCGGTGCCGTGGACGGCGCCGGAGGCGCACCGGGCCGGTACCGTCCACCTCGGCCCCACCAGCGGCGAGATCGCCGCCGCGCTGGACGCCGCCACGCACGGCCAGGACCCGACCGTGCCCTTCCTCATCACCGCCCAGCCCAGCCTCTTCGACACCACCCGCGCCCCCGAGGGCAAGCACACCTTCTGGGCGTACGGCCATGTCCCCAACGGCTGGGAAGGCGACGCCACCGAGGTCGTCGAGCGGCAGATCGAGCGGTTCGCCCCCGGCTTCCGCGACCTCGTGCTGGCCCGCGCGGTCGCCGGCCCGCCCCAGATCGCCGCCCGTAACGCCAATTACGTCGGCGGCGACACCGCCACCGGGTCCGCGGCCGGCCTGCGGCTGCTCATCCGCCCCAAGCTCGCCCGAGTCCCCTACGAAACCGCCCACCCGGCGGTCTTCCTCTGCTCCCAGGCCGCCCCGCCGGGCCCCGGCGTGCACGGCATGTCCGGCCATTACGCCGCCAAGGCGGTCTGGCACCGGCTGCGCAGCGGCCGACGCTGACCGGCGGGGCGCGCGGGACCGGCGGGGCGGCTGACCGGCGGCTCAGGATGTGCTGCCGGGAGCGCCGGCCCCGGGGCACCGGCCTGCCGGTGCCGGCCCCGGGGCGCCGGCATGTCCCGCCCGGTACGGAATCACTTAGGCTCCGGACCCATGAGCGCTACCGGCCCCGGCCTCGACATCCCCGCGGCCCTCACCCTCCACCGCGGTGACATCACGGAACAGGCCGTGGACGCCGTGGTCAACGCCGCCAATTCCTCGCTCCTGGGCGGCGGGGGAGTGGACGGTGCGATCCACCGCCGCGGCGGTCCGGAGATTCTCGCCGAGTGCCGCGCCCTGCGCGCCTCCCGGTACGGACGCGGCCTGCCCACCGGCGCGGCCGTCGCGACCGGCGCCGGCCGACTGCCCGCCCGCTGGGTGATCCATACCGTCGGCCCCGTCTGGTCCGCCGACGAGGACCGCACCCCGCTGCTGGCCTCCTGCTACGAGCGGTCGCTCCGGGTCGCCGCCGAACTGGGCGCCCGCACGGTCGCCTTCCCCGCCATCTCCACCGGAATCTACGGCTGGCCGATCGGCGACGGCGCCCGCACCGCCGTCGCCACGGTCCGCGCGGTGACCGCGGCGGCGCCCGGCACCTTCGACGAGATCCGCTTCGTCGTCTTCGATGACCGTGCCCGCGAGGCGTACGAGGTCGCCCTTGCCGACGACGCCCGCTGACGGTCCGTAAAAGCAGGAGGGGGGCCTCCGGGACGGGCGGCCGACCGGCGGTTCCCGGGTGGGAGCGGTGCGGGCGCCGTGCTCGCCGGGGCCGTGGCCGGCCCGGCGAGTGTGCCGCGGCGTGTGGTCGTGTCCCACGTCGTGGTGTAGGGGATCAAGTGCTACACATTCCGGTACGAGGTCCATGGCGATCTCCGTGGAGGCGGCAGCCCGGGAAGCGTCCTGGTAAGGCGGGTTGGACACCGGATCGGCCGGAGCCACGGTCCCTGGCCTGCGGATTCCGGCACTTGATCCCCTACACCACCTGGCGGGACGCCATCCGGCGTGTCACCAGTCCCGAGCGGCTATCAGCTCCTCCACATCCGCCTCCGGGAACCCGTACGCCGCGGCCACGAACCCGAAGTCCTCGGCTATCTCCTCCCGGGCGACGGTCTCGATCTCGCTGCCGGCCGCCTCGAACTCCGCCTCCAGGGCGTTGAATTCCTCCGTCGCCGCCTCCGTCAGCACGTACAGCGCCGGCAGGTCCGAGGGCGGCTCGGCCTCGATCCGCTCGCAGAGCCGCAGCAGGATCGCGCTGCCTCGGTCGACGACGTGATCGGGGAAGTACCCGTCCGCGTACAGCCCCCGGAGAAACGCGTGTTCTGCCACCTGCTGGTTGGTGATCGGCACCGCAACCCCGTCCTTTCGTTCCGTTCGGCCCGTCAGAAAGCCGACACCGCCACTCTGCACCACGCCACTGACAACGCCCCTCAGCGCACGGTGCCGTCCGTCGCACCGGCCGCCCCCGGCGCTGCGTGGTCCGCGAGCAGATCCGGCGCCACGTCGGCGATCCGCTGCCGCATCGGGCGCCGGTCCAGGGCGTCGAGCGCCTCCTCGACGAGGCGGCTGAGCGGAAACGACAGCTCCGCCTCGAACTCGGCGGCCGCGGCCGTGGTGGCCGCCGCTTCGGCGTCCAGTGTCGGCAGCAGCGACTCGGCCCGCGGGGTGAGGCGGACGATGCGCTGACGGGCGTCCCGGCCCGGGGCACTGGCCACCAGACCCGCGGTGACCATCTGGGCCACGGTCTGGCTCGCCGCGGAATGGGTCACGCCGACGGCCCGTGCCAGCTCGCGGATGGTGGCGGGCCCCGAGGCGGCCAGCGCCCGTACGACCGGGGTGAACCGCGGCCGGAATCCCGGGAGCCCGAGATCCGCGTAGACGGCCGCGACATCACCGTCCAGGAGGTCCAGCAGCAGGCGGAGCCTGGTGCCGAGCAGTTCCGGGCCGGGACCGGAGCGGGGGAGGGACATGAGACGTAATGTAACAGCGCTGTTGTATGGGATGGCTGAGCGAGGAGGCAGGGAGATGGCTGAGCGTTATCCGCCGATCGAGCCGTACGACAAGGGGATGCTCGATGTCGGCGACGGCAACCAGGTGTACTGGGAGGTCTGCGGCAACCCGGACGGCAAACCCGCGCTGGTCGTCCACGGCGGTCCGGGCTCCGGCTGCACCACCGGGACGCGTCGGTACTTCGACCCCGAGCGCTATCGGGTCGTCCTGTTCGACCAGCGCGGCTGCGGCCGGAGCACCCCGCACGCGAGCGACCCGGCCACCGAGATGCGCTACAACACGACGGATCATCTGCTCGCCGATATGGAGCGGTTGCGGGAGCACCTCGGCATCGACCGCTGGCTGCTGTTCGGCGGATCGTGGGGCTCCACCCTGCTCCTGGCGTACGCGGAACGCCATCCGCACCGGGTGTCGGAGATCGTCATCCCCAGCGTCACCACGACCCGGCGTTCGGAGACCGACTGGCTCTACCGGGGCGTCGGCCGGTTCTTCCCCGAGGCATGGGAACGCTTCCTGGCCGGCGTCCCCGGGGTACCGCGGGACGGCGACATAATCGGGGCGTACGCGCGGCTGACGGAGGACCCCGACCCGGCGGTACGGGAGAAGGCCACCGCCGACTGGTGCGCCTGGGAGGACGCGGTGCTCTCCCTGGAGGCGTACGGCGCACCGGACCCGTACGGTGGCCGGCCCTCCGCGGCCCGGCTGGCCCTGGTCCGGATCTGTGCGCACTACTTCTCCCACGGAGCGTGGCTGGCGGAGGGCGCGCTGCTCCGCGACGCCGACCGGCTCGCGGGCATCCCGGGGGTGCTCATCCACGGCCGTCAGGACATGAGCGGGCCGCTGCACACCGCATGGGACCTGGCCCGCGCCTGGCCCGACGCCCGGCTGATCGTCATCGAAGACGCCGGACACAAGGGCAGCGATGCGACGCGGGACCAGGTGATCGGCGCGCTCGACCGGTTCGCCACCATGCGTGAGGGTCGGTGACCGGTGACCGGTGACCGGTGACCGGCGTCCGGCAACGGATGACGAACGGATGACGGATGACGGATGACGGACGCCGGATGGCGATGCGACCGGGCTCGGAAGTGAGACGGGAGGCGTCCGGGCCCGGCCCGGCCCCGAGCCGTCCCCGCCCGGCCCCGGCCCGCCGCCGCCCCACCTACATGTCGGATTCTCGCCAGCCGTCGCCCGCGAGCTGAGTGATCCTGAGGGCATGCACACCGACACCGAGCGCTGTCTGCGCGCCGTGCAGTCCAAGGACGCCCGTTTCGACGGCTGGTTCTTCACGGCGGTGCTCACCACCCGTATCTACTGCCGGCCCAGCTGCCCCGTGGTGCCGCCCAAACCCGCGAACATGCGCTTCTACCCCAGTGCGGCCGCCGCCCAGCAGGCCGGATTCCGGGCCTGCAAGCGCTGCCGGCCGGATGCCAGCCCGGGATCCCCGCAGTGGGACGAGCGGGCCGACCTCGTCGCCCGTGCCATGCGGCTGATCGCCGACGGCGTCGTCGACCGTGAGGGTGTCCCCGGTCTCGCCGGGCGGCTCGGCTACAGCACCCGCCAGATCGAACGCCAGCTGCTGGCCGAACTCGGTGCGGGACCGCTCGCGTTGGCCCGCGCGCAGCGCGCCCAGACCGCCCGGCTGCTGGTGGAGACCAGCGGGCTGCCGATGGCCGAGGTCGCGTTCGCCGCCGGGTTCGCCAGTATCCGCACCTTCAACGAGACCGTACGGGAGGTCTTCGCGCTCTCCCCGACCGAACTGCGGCAGCGCGCCCGGCCCGGTCCGCGCGCGGCGGTGCCCGGCACGCTCGCGCTGCGGCTGCCCTTCCGGCAGCCGCTCAACCCCGACAACCTCTTCGGTCATCTCGCCGCCACCGCCGTCCCCGGCGTCGAGGAGTGGCGCGACGGCGCCTACCGCCGCACGCTGCGCCTCCCGTACGGGCACGGCATCGTCGCCCTCGGCCCGCGGCCCGACCACATCGACTGCCGGCTCGCCCTCACCGATCTGCGCGATCTCGCGGGCGCCATCGCCCGCTGCCGCCGGATGCTCGACCTGGACGCGGACCCGGAGGCCGTCGACGGGCTGCTGCGTGACGATCCGCAGCTGGCCCCGCTGGTCGACAAGGCGCCGGGCCGCCGGGTCCCGCGCACCGTCGACGCCGACGAGTTCGCGCTCCGCGCCGTCCTCGGCCAGCAGGTCTCCACCGCCGCGGCCCGCACCCACGCGGGCCGCCTGGTCCGCGCGCACGGCGACGAGATCGCCGATCCGGGCGGCGGCCTCAGCCACCTCTTCCCGTCCGTCGACGCGCTCGCGCACCTCGACCCGGAGTCGCTGGCGATGCCCCGCACCCGCCGCGCCACCCTCACCGGCGTCATCGCGGCGCTCGCCGCCGGCACGCTGCAACTCGGCATCGGCAGCGACCGGGAGGAGGCCCGCGCCCAGCTCGCGGCGCTGCCGGGCATCGGCCCCTGGACCGTCGAATGCGTCGCCATGCGCGCCCTCGGCGACCCGAACGCGTTCCTGCCGACCGATCTGGGGCTACGCCGGGCCGCCGCCGGACTGGGCCTGCCCGCCACCCCCGCGGCCCTCATCCGTCACTCCGCGCGCTGGCGCCCCTGGCGCGCGTACGCCGTCCAGTACCTCTGGGCGACCGACGACCACCCCATCAACCATCTCCCCACGAACTGAGCACCCGCCATGAACCGTCACCCGTCACCGGACTCCGCCGCCGGCGCCGTCCGCCCCACGCCCACCCTCACCCACACCGTCCTGGCCGACACCCCCGTGGGCCCGCTCACCCTCGTCGCGGCGGGGGAGGCACTCACCGGCCTCTACATGACCGATCAGCGCCACCGTCCACCGCAGGGGAGCTTCGGCCCTCCGGCGGACCCCGCCGAGCCCCCGTTCGCCGCGGCCATCGCCCAGCTCCGCGCCTACTTCCGCGGTGAGCTGACCACCTTCGAGCTGCCGTTGGCGCTCCGTGGCACGCCCTTCCAACGCCGGGTCTGGGCGGCCCTGTGCACGATCCCGTACGGCGAGACCGTCAGCTACGGCCGCCTCGCGGCACAGCTCGGCGTCCCGTCGGCGGCCCGTGCGGTGGGTCTGGCCAACGGGCGGAATCCGGTCGGCATCGTCGTCCCCTGTCACCGTGTCGTCGGCGCCGACGGCAGCCTCACCGGCTACGGCGGCGGCCTCGACCGCAAGCGCCGGCTGCTCGCCTTCGAGCGCTCGGACGAGGCGCTCTTCCCGGTGGAGGAGTGCGGCTGACCGCCAGGGGGACGGCACCGGCCACGGCGTACGGCGGCGACCGGGGGCAGCCGGTGGTGGCGGTACGGCCGCGATCGGGGCTCCGTGCCCGCGGTCGTACGGCTACGGATACGGCTGCGACGGCGGCGCGAGGCCGCCGAGCGGCGTCCGGACCGTCTCCCGGCGTTCGGACCGTCTCCCGGCGTTCGGACCGTCTCCCGGCGTTCGGACCGTCTCCCGGCGTTCGGACCGTCTCCCGGCGTCCGGACCGTCTCCCGGCGTCCGCCGCGCACGCTGCCGCGAACCTTCTCGGCGCCCTCCGGCCGCCGTGTACGGATCGTACGGTTCGACGCCGGACGAGATCCGGCCCCCGCTCCAGCCCCGCTCCGGCCCCGCTCCACGTCCGGATGCGGGGCCGGTTGCCGGGCGGCGGTCGCCGGATGGTGTGCTCCGGGCCGTCGGTGCCCGGTCGGGCCGGTTCGTGCCGGTGTGGCGTGCGCGGTTCCGGGCCGGCGAGCAGTGGCGCCGTCACCGGGAAGGACCGGCGGGAGGGACGGGACGGCAGCCCGGACGAGCTCCGTGTGGTGCCCGGCCGGGGTGCGCGTCGCCTGCCCGGCGGCGTACGGCCATGCGGTCGGCGGAAGTTGCTGACGGGCGTGTGCGGCGGGTGCCGGGGGCGGCATCGCGCGCCCGTCCGTCAGCCCTCGACCGCCTCCCGCACTTCGGCCACCAACTGCTCCGCCCGGGTCAGGGAGCGGTGGTGCCCGGCCGGGGTGCGCGTCGCCTGCCCGGCGGCGTACGGCCATGCGGTCGGCGGCAGTCGCTGACGGGCGCGTGCGGCGGGCGCCGGGGGCGGCACCGCGCGCCCGTCCGTCAGCCCTCGACCGCCTCCCGCACCTCGGCCACCAACTGCTCCGCCCGGGTCAGGGAGCGCGCCAACTCCACGTCCGTACAGCCGAGTTCACTGAGGAGCGTGGTCGCGTGCCCGCCGAAGCCGGGCGGGGTCCGCGGCAGCGCGGCGGCCACGGCGAGCGCGCCCTTTTCGTTGACGCACCACACCCCGTGGTGCGCGTGCAGAGCCTGGACGAGGTAACCGACCGCCCGGGACAGGCACAGCGCCGCGTACAGCACGTCCTGCGCCGCGTACGACTTGGTGGCCATCGTCACCGAGAAACCGGCGTCCCAGACCGCGTCGCGCGTCAGGGCCGTCCGCAGCGCCTCCGGGTAGTCCCGGGTCTCCTCCTGGAGGCGGCCCAACTCCCCACCGGGGTCGGCGAGTACCTGTCCCAGGGCCGCTTCGCCCGGGTACGCGGGGGACCAGAAGCCCAGCGGGTGGCCGGCCTGGACGCCGATCTCGAAGTGGCCGCCGCGGCACTCCTCCCACACCCGCCGCACCCGGTCGACGTCCCGCAGAATCCAGTCCACCCGGCTGCCGTCGGGCAGCGTGAGCCAGGCCCCGCCGTTGACCCACGGACCCCAGGCCCCCGGTTCGTACACCTCGACCGGACCGCCGGTCACCTCCGCGGCCAGCGCCGCCAGCGCCCGCAGATCCGGCTCGCCCCGGTAGTAGACCCCCAGATCCCAGTCGGAGTCCGGGCGGTGTGTCCCGCGCGCCCTGCTCCCGCCGAGCATCACCCCGACAACTCCCGGAACCTGCACGATCTTTGCGGCGATGTCATCCATACCGGCCAGCCTAAGGCCGGTCCGGCGGAGCACGCTCGGGCAGGGGCCGGTAGCTTGGCCGCATGTCTTCTGCACTTGTTGTCGGTTATGACCCGCAAGCGATACCCGGCGTCGACGGGGAGGCTCTGCGTGCGGCCTTCGATGCGGAGCTGGTCCGGTTCGGTGAGCATGGCATCGACGCGGCCATGACGCTGGTCGTGTTCGACGAATCGGCCGAGTCCGTCCTCGTCGCGTCGCTGACCGAGCGTCCGTGGGATGTCGTGGTCGTCGGCGGCGGGATCCGCAAGACCGAGCAGTTGCTTCCGCTCTTCGAGCAGATCGTGAACCTGATCCGCCGCCATGCGCCCCAGGCCGCCATGGCGTTCAACACGAGTGGCGGGGACAGCGTCGAGGCGGCACAGCGGTGGCTCTGACCGCTGTCCGTCCGACGCCTGCGTGATCCGCCGGGCAGGCCCTGGAGCACCGGGCCGACGACGGGCCGGGAGCCGGTTGTCGGTCCGGGCGCCGCGGCCCCCGGATCGCACGGCTCCCGGGCCCGTCCGCCGAACAGGTCAGCCGGGGGTGCCGCCGGCCCCCCTCGGCGGGCGGCCGTCCTCCAGTTCCGCCGGGCCGCGGCCGTCCGCCAGGGCGTCCAGCGCCGCGCGGATACGCAGCGTCGTCTGGTCGTCCAGCAGCGCCTTGGCCTCGTCACGGCTCACCAGCCGCCAGGAGAGCAACTCGTCCTCCTGGAGCCGGATCGCCGCGAGCTGCGCCGCGTCCAGCACCCCGCCGTCGTACACGTACGACACCAGCGGCGGCCGTCCCTCCCCGCGCGTCCAGTCGACGACGAGCAGCGGGCCCGGTTCGATGTCCAGGCCGATCTCCTCGGCGGTCTCGCGCCGGGCGGCCTGCCGCGGCGACTCGCCCGCGTCCGACTCGATGGTGCCGCCGGGCAGGGTCCAGGCTTCGCGGTAGTTGGGTTCGACGAGCAGGATGCGGCCGTCCGCGTCGCGGAAGAGGGTGCCCGCGCCCGCGAGTACGCGGGGCAGACCGGCGATGTATGTGGCGTAGTCCATGGTGGTCACGCCGTGAGCCTAAAGGGCACCCGGCCCCGGGCGGAGCGGCCCCGGACGCGAGGGCGCGGCGCCCTCGCATCCCCGGCCCGCCACCCGGGGCCCGTCCCGCTCCGTACCACTCCCGCGCCTCGCCCTTCCCGCGCTTCACTCCTCCCGCCCCTCGCCCGTCCCGCCGCTCATCCCTCCGGCGTGCCCGAATCGTCGCCCGACCGCCGGGAGTCGGCGGCGCGGCGCAGGCGGGCGTGGCGGGTCGGGGGGCCCGCTTCGGTGATCGCGTCGCCGACCATCGCCCGTACCGCGTCCCGCAGTCCGTGCAGGGCGTGGTGCCGGGCCGGGCCCGCGCCGGGGTCCACCCGGAGTTCCGTCAGCAGCGCCCAGCACAGCGCGAGCATGACGAGGACGAAGGGCAGCGCGACCAGGATCGTCGCGGTCTGGAGGGAGCTGAGGCCGCCGGCCAGCAGCAGTACGGCGGCGACCGCGGCCATCAGGATGCCCCAGGTCACCACCAGCCAGGTCCGCGGATGCAGCGCGCCCCCGCTGGTCAGTGAGCCCATCACCAGGGACGCGGAGTCGGCGCTGGTGACGAAGTACGTCATCACCAGGACCATCGCCACCCAGGAGGAGACGGCGCCGGCCGGCAGGGCGTCCAGCATCCCGAAGAGCGACGCCTCGGCGTCCTTGGCGGTGCTCGTCAGCCGGGCGGCCCCGGTCGCGTCCAGCCGGATCGCGGTGCCGCCCAGCACGCAGAACCAGATCGTGGTCGCGCCGCTGGGCACCAGCAGGACGCCGATGAGGAACTCGCGGATGGTGCGGCCGTGCGAGATGCGCGCGATGAAGGTGCCGACGAACGGGGCCCAGGACAGCCACCACGCCCAGTAGAAGATCGTCCAGGTGCCCAGCCAGGCCCGGTCGGTGAAGGCGCCGGTGCGCGAGGCCATCGACAGCAGATCGTTGAGGTAGCCGCCGATGCTCGCCGGGATGCTGTCCAGGATGTAGACCGTGGGGCCGACGACGAAGACGAACAGCATCAGCAGCGCGGCGAGCAGGATGTTGAGCGTGGACAGCCATTTGACGCCCCGGTGCAGCCCGGAGAACGCCGAGGCGACGAACGCGGCGGACAGCGCGAAGATGATCACGAGCTGGACGCCCCTGCTGTCCACCGACCCGGTGGTGAGGTGCAGCCCCTTGGCCACCTGGAGCGTGCCCAGGCCGAGGCTGGTGGCGGTGCCGAAGACCGTCGCGAAGACGGCGAGCAGATCGATGGCCCGGCCCGGCCAGCCGTTCGCCCGCCGCTCGCCGATCAGCGGGACGAAGACGGAGCTGAGGCGGTTGCCGCGGCCCTTGCGGAACACCGAGTACGCCAGCGCGAGCCCGGCCATGCCGTAGATGGCCCACGGGGTCAGGGTCCAGTGGAAGAACGAGTACTCCAGAGCCGTCCGGGCCGCGGCACCGGTCTGCGGTGGGACACCGGTTCCCGGCGGCGGCGAGACATAGTGCTGGAGCGGTTCGCCGACCCCGTAGAACATCAATCCGATGCCCATTCCCGCGCTGAACATCATCGCGATCCAGGTGAGATTCCCGAACTCGGGATCCGCGTCGTCCGCGCCCAGCCGGATTCTGCCGAACCGGCTGAAGGCGATCACCAGACACAGCACGAGGAAAATATTGGCGGCGACCACGAAAAGCCAGGCGAAATTTCCGAGTACCCAGCTCAGTGCGGTACCGGTCACCGATTCGAAATTCTTCCTGCCGAATGCCGCCCAGGCGACCACCGCGAGGACCGCGACGACTCCGATACCGACCACTGCCGGATCGGGCGGGGGATCCTTACGGGATTCTCCGGGCGTGTAATGCGGGGCCGGTTCCCCGGTCGAGTGCACGCTCATGGCGTCCCACTATGGACGCCCATAACGGGGCATGCCGGATGGGCGCGCCGTCGGTCCCGCCACAGAAGTGCCTGCCCTGTTCGCCGGGCCGTGCGCCGGATAAGGTCACTGCGGCGCGACTGCCAGTTCGAAAAAAGGGGACATACGGTGGCGGACGCAGCAAGGACGGACCCCGCGCGGGGCGGGGCGCGCACCGCGCGGGTACTGATCGCCGCGGACAAATTCAAGGGCTCGCTCACGGCCGTCGAGGTCGCGGAGCACGTCACGGCCGGTCTGCGGCGCGTGGTCCCGGACGTCGGGGTGACGGCCGTGCCGGTCGCGGACGGCGGCGACGGCACGGTCGAGGCGGCGCTGGCGGCCGGATTCACCCGCCACGAGGCGCGGGTCACCGGGCCCACCGGCGCGCCGGTCACGGCCGCCTTCGCGCTGCGCGGTGACGGTACGGCGGTGGTGGAGATGGCGGAGGCGTCCGGCCTCCAGCACCTCCCGGCGGGTGTGTTCGCGCCCCTGACGGCCGGTACGTACGGCACCGGTGAGCTGCTGCTCGCGGCGCTGGACGCGGGGGCGGCCTCGATCGTCCTCGGGGTCGGCGGCAGCGCGACGACCGACGGCGGCGCCGGGATGCTCACGGCCCTGGGCGCGCGCTTCCTGGACGCCGGGGGCGAGCCGCTCGCCCCCGGCGGCGGGCCGCTGCGGGAGCTGGCCACGGCCGACCTGTCGGGCCTCGATCCCCGCCTGGCCCGTACTCATGTCGTCCTCGCCAGCGACGTCGACAATCCGCTCACCGGTCCCACGGGTGCCTCTGCGGTCTATGGCCCGCAGAAGGGCGCGAGCGCGGCCGACGTCGCGGCACTGGACGCCGCCCTGGCGCATTTCGCCGCGGTGCTGGCGAGCGCCGTCGGAGCGCGGGCCGCCACGTACGCGGCGGCTCCGGGCGCGGGCGCCGCGGGCGGTGTCGGGTACGGCGCGCTGGTCGGCCTCGGCGCGGAGTTCCGGCCCGGTATCGAGGTGCTGCTCGACGCCCTGGGCTTCGCCCCGGCGCTGGCGCGGGCCACCCTCGTCATCACCGGCGAGGGCTCGCTCGACCGGCAGACGCTGCACGGCAAGGCACCGGCCGGGGTCGCCGCCGCGGCTCGTGCGGCAGGTGTCGACGTGATCGCGGTCTGCGGCCGGCTCACGCTGCCGCCGGAGGCGCTCGCCGCGGCCGGCATCCGGCGCGCGTACGCCCTGACGGACCTGGAGCCCGATCCGGCCCGCTGCATGGCCGAGGCGGGCCCGCTGCTGGAGCGCGCGGCGGAGCGCCTGGCGCGCGACTTCCTGGTCTGAGCCCGGTGCGGGCGGCCTGCACCGGGGAATGCCGAGAGCCCCGGGCGAAGGAAGTCCTTCGCCCGGGGCTCTCGGCGTGTCGTGTGCGGTCGCGCTACGGAAGCTGGGTGGCGCGCGCCTCGCGGCGGTTGTCCCGGAAGGTGTTGACCCGCCGGGCCGTCGCGAACAGCGGGATCATGGCGCCCAGCACCACCTGGAGCGCACAGCCGGTCTGGAGCAGCAGCATGCCACCGGGGGCATCCAGCGCCCAGGCGGCCAGCAGGCCCATGCTGAGCACGATCCAGCTGAGCATCGCCACCGCGAGCCGGCCCCGCGGCTTGGGGTACTCGACCCGGCTCACCATCAGCCAGGCCACTCCGATGATCGCCAGCAGCGTCGGGACGAACGGCAGCTCCAGGAGGACGATGGCGACGACGGTCAGGGCGCCGAACGGACTCGGCATGCCCTGGAAGATGCCGTCGCGCAGCGTGACACAGGAGAACCGCGCGAGCCGCAGCACCACCGCCAGCAGCACCACCACCGCGGCGACCACGGACACCTTCTGGTGCGCGTCCTGGGCGACCATGCCCCAGGTCACGACGAAGTACGCCGGTGCCAGTCCGAAGCTGATCAGGTCGGAGAGGTTGTCGAGTTCGGCACCCATCGCGGAGCTGCGCAGCTTGCGCGCCACGAGTCCGTCGAAGAGGTCGAAGATCGACGCGAGCAGCATCAGGATCACGGCCATCGCCGCGCTGTGCCGGGCCATCCCGCCGTCGTCGGTGCCCGTCAGATGCGGGATGAGGACGCCGGTGGTGGTGAAGTACACGGCCATGAAGCCGCAGATCGCGTTACCGAGAGTGAGGGTGTCCGCTATTGACAGCCGCGTGGACAGCGGCATGTCGTCGTCGGCCTCCTCGGTCTCGGGCGCCCAGCCGGCCTGCGTCTCGGGATCAATCACGGTCAAGGCGAGTCACCCCCGCGGTGGTGGCCTGGCCGACCTCGACCGCCGCCTCGACGCCCTCCGGGAGGTAGACGTCCACGCGCGAACCGAACCGGATCAGACCGATGCGCTCACCCTGCTCGACCTTGGTGTCCGCGGGCACGTAGGGGACGATACGGCGGGCCACCGCCCCGGCGATCTGCACCATCTCGATGTCGCCGAGCTCGGTGTCGAAGTGCCAGACGACCCGCTCGTTGTTCTCGCTCTCCTTGTTGAACGCCGGAACGAATCCACCCGGGATGTGCTCCACGGACGTCACCGTGCCGGCCAGCGGCGCGCGGTTGACGTGGACATTCAGCGGGCTCATGAAGATCGCGACGCGGGTGCGTCCGTCCTTCCACGGCATGATGCTCTGCACCACACCGTCGGCCGGGGAGATGACACGGCCCTGCGCGATCTCCCGCTCGGGGTCGCGGAAGAACCACAGCATGCCCGCCGCCAGAGCGGTGGCGGGCACGGCAACGGCGGCCCAGCGTCCTGACCGGCGGGACCGGGCGAGGCTGACCGCTGCCGTGGCAACGGTCGGCACGAGCCACGGCGACGCTCCGCGCGCGAGGCGGACACGGCCGCGTTGTGCAGAGGATTGGCTGTGGGGCATGGTTGACCTTCGTAGCGGAGGATGCCGCGTAGGGATACGGGGGACGGCGGCTTTCCGGGGATGCTATCGGTTTCGGGCGGCAACTGGCCAAGAGCCAACGCCAATCCATGGCCGAAGTGCGATGACGGGGTGTGATCTTCGTCTAGGCGAAATCGGTCTAAATGGGACGTTCACCCCTGGATTCGGTACTCCTCCAGTAGTCGGCGCCCGATGATCATTTTCTGGATCTCGGCGGTACCTTCACCGATCAGCAGCATCGGGGCCTCGCGGTAGAGGCGCTCGATCTCGTACTCCTTCGAGAAGCCGTAGCCGCCATGGATGCGGAACGCGTCCTCGACCACCTCCTTGCAGTACTCGGAGGCCAGGTACTTCGCCATCCCGGCCTCCAGGTCGTTTCGCTGACCGGAGTCCTTTTTGCGAGCGGCATTAACCATCATTGCATGCGCCGCTTCGACCTTTGTCGCCATTTCGGCCAGTTTGAACTGGATGGCCTGGTGCTGGGCAATGGGCTTTCCGAAGGTGTGCCGCTGCTGGGCGTACGCGATGCCCAGCTCGAAGGCGCGCCGGGCGACCCCGCAGCCGCGTGCGGCCACATTGACCCGGCCGACCTCGACGCCGTCCATCATGTGAGAGAAGCCACGTCCGCTCTCGCCGCCGAGGACCCGGCCGGCCGGGATCCGGAGGCCGTCCATGATCATTTCGGTGGTGTCGACACCCTTGTAGCCCATCTTGTCGATCTTGCCGGGAATGGTCAGGCCCGGCCGGACCTCGCCGAAACCCGGCTCCTTCTCCACCAGGAACGTCGTCATCGACCGGTGCGGCGCCGTCCCCTCCGGATGCCCCTCGTCCGTGCGGCACAGCACCGCCACCAGCGAGGCCGAACCGCCGTTGGTGAGCCACATCTTCTGGCCGGTCAGGACGTAATCGTCGCCGTCCCGCACCCCCTTGGACGAGATGGCCGCCACATCGGAACCCAGCCCCGGCTCCGACATCGAGAACGCGGCGCGGATTTCCCCGGTCGCCATCTTCGGCAGGAAGTGGTCCTTCTGCTCCTGCGTGCCGTGCTGTTTGAGCATGTACGCCACGATGAAGTGGGTGTTGACGATGCCCGACACACTCATCCAGCCGCGGGCGATCTCCTCGACGGTCAGCGCATACGTGAGCAGTGACTCACCGAGACCGCCGTACTCCTCGGGAATCATCAGGCCGAACAGGCCGAGTTCTTTGAGGCCCTCGACGATCTCCGTCGGATAGGCGTCGCGGTGTTCCAGCTCCGTGGCGACCGGCAGGATCTCTTTGTCGACGAAGTCACGAACGGTGGCGAGGATTTCCCGCTGGACGTCCGTCAGACCCTCGGTCCGCGCAAGACGGCTCATGTCACTTCTCCTTCTCGGCGGACGGGGCGGACGGGGCGGACGGTTCGGGGCGGCCCGGCTGCTCCCCGCCGCGCGCCTCGGTGTACGCGGCCGTCGGCACCAGCACCTTGCGCCGGAAGACGCAGACCAGCGTGCCGTTCTGGTTGTGGCCCCGGGTCTCGACGTGCACGACTCCGCGGTCCGGCTTGGACCGGGACGGCGTCTTGCCGAGCACCGTCGTCTCGCCGTAAAGGGTGTCGCCGTGAAAGGTCGGTGCCACGTGTTTCAGTGATTCGACCTCCAGATTGGCGATGGCCTTTCCGGAGACATCCGGCACCGACATACCCAGCAGCAAGGAGTAGATGTAGTTTCCGACGACGACGTTCTTTTTGAAGTCGGTGGCCCGCTCCGCATAGTTGCTGTCCATGTGCAGCGGATGATGATTCATCGTCAGCAGACAGAAGAGGTGGTCGTCGTATTCCGTGACGGTTTTTCCCGGCCAGTGCTTGTACACGTCGCCGACGGTGAACTCTTCATAGGTGCGGCCGAACTGCATGGCGGTTACGCCTCCGGTGCCTCGAACGTGGATGTACGGGTCATGCCGGCGGCCCGGCCCTTTCCGGAGACGACCAGCGCCATCTTGCGGCTCGCCTCGTCGATCATCTCGTCGCCGAGCATCGCGGAACCCTTCGCGCCGCCCGCCTCAGAGGTGTGCCACGCATAGGCGTCGAGGATCAGCTCGGCGTGGTCGTAGTCCTCCTGGGAGGGCGAGAAGACCTCGTTCGCGGCCGCCACCTGGCCCGGGTGCAGCACCCACTTGCCGTCGAAACCGAGCGCGGCGGCGCGGCCGGCGACCTCGCGGAAGCCGTCCACGTTCCGGATCTGGAGGTAGGGGCCGTCGATGGCCTGGAGATCGTGGGTGCGGGCTGCCATCAGGATGCGCATCAGGATGTAGTGGTACGCGTCCGCGCCGTAGCCGGGCGGCTGCTCGCCGACGACCAGGGACTTCATGTTGATGGAGGCCATGAAGTCGGCCGGGCCGAAGACGATCGTCTCCAGGCGCGGCGAGGCACCGGCGATCTCGTCGACGTTCACCAGGCCCTTGGCGTTCTCGATCTGCGCCTCGATGCCGATCCGGCCGGGCTCGAAGCCCATCGTCTTCTCGATCTGGGTCAGCAGCAGATCCAGCGCGACGACCTGCTGGGCGTCCTGGACCTTGGGCAGCATGATGCAGTCCAGGTTCGGCCCGGCCCCCTCGACGACGGTGATGACGTCCCGGTACGTCCACTGCGTGGTCCAGTCGTTGACCCGCACCACGCGCGTCTTGCCGGTCCAGTCGCCGTTGTTCAGCGCGTCCACGATGGTGTGCCGGGCGCCCTCCTTGGCGAGCGGCGCGCAGGCGTCCTCCAGGTCCAGGAAGACCTGGTCGGCCGGCAGTCCCTGCGCCTTCTCCAGGAAGCGCGGGTTGCTGCCGGGCACCGCGAGGCAGGAGCGGCGCGGGCGAAGGCGGTTGACAGCGGTCATGCGGGGACCTCCAGGGGGTCGAGCTTGTTCGCTTTCCGGATCTCGTCGACGATACGGCCGATGATCTCGGTGATGCCGAAGTCCTTGGGTGTGAAGACGGCCGCGACCCCGGCCGCCCGGAGCGCGGTCGCGTCGGCGGGCGGGATGATGCCGCCGACGATGACGGGGATGGGGGTGTCCGCCGGGCCACCGGACCCGGCGGGGGCGGCGGCACCGCTCCGGCGCAGCCGGTCCAGCACGTCCGGCACCAGTTCGGCGTGCGAACCGGACAGGATCGACAGCCCCACGCAGTGCACGTCCTCGGCTACGGCCGCCGCGACGATCTGCTCCGGGGTGAGCCGGATGCCCTGGTAGACCACCTCGAAGCCCGCGTCCCTGGCCCGTACGGCGATCTGCTCGGCGCCGTTGCTGTGCCCGTCCAGACCGGGTTTGCCGACCAGCAGGCGCAGCGCGCCGCAGCCCAGTTCGGCGGCGGTCCGCGCGGCCTTCGCGCGGACCGCCGCCAGCGGGGTGCCCGCCTCGGCGGTGACCGCCAGCGGCGCGCCGGAGACGCCGGTGGGGGCCCGGAACTCGCCGAAGACATCGCGCAGCGCCCAGCACCATTCGCCGGTCGTCACCCCGGCCCGGACGCAGTCGAGAGTGGCCGGGAAGAGGTTGGCGTCGCCCGCCGCGGCCTTCTTCAGAGCCGACAGCGCGTCCTGCGCACGCCCCTCGTCGCGGTCGTCGCGCCAGGCGTGCAGCGCCCGGACCACGCGCGCCTCGTTGGCCGGGTCGACGGTCAGCACGGCGGTGTCGAGATCCGTGGTGAGCGGGCTGGGCTCGGTGGACTCGTAGCAGTTGACGCCGACGATCCGCTCCGTACCCTCCTCGATCCTGGCCCGCCGCTCGGCGTGCGCCGAGACCAGCTGCGACTTGAGGTAGCCGGACTCCACGGCGGCCAGCGCCCCGCCCATCTCCTCGATCCGCGTGATCTCCGCCAGCGCGTCGGTGACCAGGGCGTCCACCTTCGCCTCGACGACCCGCGAGCCGGCGAAGATGTCCTCGTACTCCAGCAGATCGCTCTCGTGCGCCAGCACCTGCTGGATACGCAGCGACCACTGCTGGTCCCAGGGCCGGGGCAGTCCCAACGCCTCGTTCCAGGCGGGGAGCTGGACGGCGCGGGCGCGGGCGTCCTTGGAGAGCGTGACGGCCAGCATCTCCAGCACGATCCGCTGGACGTTGTTCTCCGGCTGCGCCTCGGTCAGGCCGAGCGAGTTGACCTGGACGCCGTAGCGGAAGCGCCGCTGCTTGGCGTCCTCGATGCCGTACCGCTCCTGGGTGATCCGGTCCCAGATGCGGCCGAAGGCGCGCATCTTGCACATCTCCTCGATGAACCGGACACCGGCGTTCACGAAGAAGGAGATACGGGCGACCACCTCGCCCCTGCGCTCCTCGGGGACCTGGCCGGACGCGAACACCGCGTCGAGCACGGCGATCGCGGTGGACATCGCGTAGGCGATCTCCTGGACCGGGGTGGCGCCCGCCTCCTGGAGGTGGTAGCTGCAGATGTTGATCGGGTTCCACCGGGGGAGGTGGTTCACGGTGTACGTGATCATGTCCGTCGTCAGGCGGAGGCTGGGCCCCGGCGGGAAGACGTGCGTACCGCGCGAGAGGTACTCCTTGACGATGTCGTTCTGCGTCGTTCCCGCCAGCCGGGTGATGTCGGCGCCCTGTTCCTCGGCCACCACCTGGTACATCGCCAGCAGCCACATGGCCGTGGCGTTGATGGTCATCGAGGTGTTCATCCGGTCCAGCGGGATGTCCCGGAACAGCCGCCGCATGTCACCGAGGTGCGAGACCGGCACCCCGACCCGGCCGACCTCGCCGCGGGCGAGCAGGTGGTCGGGGTCGTAACCGGTCTGGGTCGGCAGGTCGAACGCCACCGACAGGCCGGTCTGGCCCTTGGCGAGGTTGCGCCGGTACAGCTCGTTGGACGCCTCGGCGGTGGAGTGCCCGGCGTACGTCCGCATCAGCCACGGACGATCTTTCTGACGCTCAGTCATGTATGGCCCGTATCCTCGTGGTCCGGCGCTGTCAGTGGGTCCGGCCGGGCCGGTGGGCCCGTTCCGCCGCGGTGTCCCGGAAGCGGTTGATGGCGTCGAGGTGCCGGGCGCGCATCTCCTCGTCGCGTACGCCCATGCCCTCCTCGGGGGCGAGCGCGAGCACGCCGACCTTGCCCTGGTGGAGGTTGCGGTGCACGTCGTAGGCCGCCTGGCCGGTTTCCACCAGGGGGTACGTCCGCGAGAGGGTCGGGTGGATCTTTCCCTTGGCGACCAGACGGTTGGCCTCCCAGGCTTCGCGGTAGTTGGCGAAGTGCGAGCCGACGATCTTCTTCAGCGACATCCACAGGTAGCGGTTGTCGTACTCGTGGCGGTAGCCCGAGGTGGACGCACAGGTGACGACGGTGCCGCCCTTGCGGGTGACGTACACGGAGGCGCCGAAGGTCTCCCGGCCCGGGTGCTCGAAGACGATGTCCACGTCCTCGCCGCCGGTCAGCTCGCGGATGCGCTTGCCGAACCGCTTCCACTCGCGCGGGTCCTGGTGCTCCTCGTCCCGCCAGAACGTGAAGCCCTCGGCGCTGCGGTCGATGATCGCCTCGGCGCCCATCCGCCGGCAGATCTCCGCCTTCTGGTCGCTGGAGACCACGCAGATCGGGTTGGCGCCGCCGGCCAGCGCGAACTGGGTGGCGTACGAACCGAGTCCGCCGCTCGCGCCCCAGATCAGGACGTTGTCGCCCTGTTTCATCCCGGCGCCGTTGCGGGACACCAGCTGGCGGTACGCGGTCGAGTTGACCAGGCCCGGGGCTGCCGCCTCCTCCCAGCTCAGGTGCCGGGGCTTGGGCATCAGCTGGTTGGACTTGACGAGCGCGATCTCGGCGAGGCCGCCGAAGTTGGTCTCGAAGCCCCAGATCCGCTGCTCGGGGTCGAGCATGGTGTCGTTGTGGCCGTCGGAGGACTCCAGCTCGACGGAGAGGCAGTGCGCGACGACCTCGTCCCCGGGCGCCCAGGCGTTGACGCCGGGGCCGGTGCGCAGCACGACGCCCGCGAGATCGGAACCGATGACGTGGTACGGGAGATCGTGCCGCTTGCCGAGCGGTGAGAGGCGCCCGTAGCGCTCCAGGAACCCGAACGTCGGCAGCGGCTCGAAGATCGAGGTCCACACGGAGTTGTAGTTCACGGAGGAGGCCATCACGGCCACCAGCGCCTCGCCGGGGCCGAGTTCGGGCACCGGCACGTCCTCGACGTGCAGCGACTTGCGGGGGTCCTTCTCCTTGCTGCTGAGGCCGGCGAACATCTCGGCCTCGTCCTTGTGCACGGTCACGGCGCGGTAGGACTCGGGGAGGGGCAGCGCGGCGAAGTCGTCGCGGGTGCTGTCGGGCGCGAGGATCGCGTCCAGGATGTCGTTCACGGAGTGCCTCCGGCGGATGGGGTCTCCCCCTGCTTGAGCGGAGCCGAGAGCTCGGGGAAGCGTCGAGGGAACGGCTTGGGAGAACGTCGGGGTGGTGCGGAGGTGGTGCCGTCGGTTCGGCCGGGGCGGCGCCGCTCCCGCCGTCGCCGCGCGTATCGCGGCGGTGTCGGTCACGGTGCCTGGCAGCGCCGGTGGGCGCGGGTGGAGATACCCCCGGCGGTGGCCGGGGAGCCTGTGACGCAGGCGTCCGGGCGGGCGGCCACAAGTGGCTTGCTGGGACAGCCGGCGCACGGAAGTTCGCTGCGCGCCGGCCGCCCGGACACCCTCAAGGTATGACACCGGGTGCCACTCGACAAGACACTGAGTGCCAAGAATTTCTCTCAGATGACATTTGGGTGGCACGTATGAGCAGAGTCCGGGCCGCTTTCCGCGCCGCCGAAGCGGGTCAATTCCGGCCCTTCGGTCGTTCTCGGAACCGTGGCCACAGCTGGGCGACGCCGTGCAGTACGAGCAGCGCCGCCGCCACCAGGCTGTCGCGCGGTGCCCCCGCCGAGGCCCCCGCGGCGAGCAGCCCGGTACCGGCCGCCGGGCCGAGCAGGGCCCCGATCCGGGCCCCCGCGGTCTGCACCCAGTCACCGGCGGCCGCCGGGCGGATCACCCGTACGTAGAGCGCGCGCCTCACCGGTCAGCGGGCTGCGGCCGGGCAGCCACCGCTGGCGGGCGTCCACCGCCGCCGCGGCGGCCAGCAGCAACTGCCCCAGCCACGACATCACCGGACCGCCCTGGACCAGTGCCCACAGCAGGCAGCCCAGTGCCCACAGTGCGCCGCACACCGGGAACGCGAAGAGCCGCAGCAGCACCGGCCACACATGTCGGGCCGTGAGCCGCACCGGCGGCTCGGGCACCTCGGCGGCGTCGGCGTCGGCAGCCGCTCCACCCAGGCCCGTAGGGCCGCTGCCTCGGCCTCTATCGCCTCCAGTTGGCGCAGCTCCAGCTCGACCCTCAGCAGTCGGTTCAGCAGCAGCGGCAGCCGGTGCGTCGCGGCCAGGCCGATCGCCTCCTCCAGCAGTGGCGCGGCGGCGGGCGTCTGCCCCGCCTGGATCTCCGCCACGGCCAGCAGCTCCAGCGCCTCGATCGTCGCCCGTAGGTCGCCCGCTTCGCGCGCCACCTCCAGCACCTGGCGCAACTGCACCACGTCGAAGTCGCGTTGGTGGCCGTGGGCGGCGCAGCTCGCCAGCCGCAGGTACGCGTACGCCGCGGCCACGAGATCGCCCGCCGCCTCGGCCCTCGCCGCCGCCCCGGTGTATGCCCTGGTCGCCTCCGCGAAGTGCCCCAGCGCCTCCAGGGCCTGGCCCAGCGCGCTGAACGAGGCGGCCGACCGGGGCGCGTCACGGCGCCGCCGCCACGCCAGCGCGGCCCGTTGGAGGTGGTACCGGGCGGCCTCGTGGTCGCCGCGCTCGGCGGCCTGCTTGCCGAACTCGTCGTCCACCTCGGGGGAGCGCACCCCGAGCGGGATACGGGCCAGATGCCCCGCCTCGGCGCATTCCTGGGCCTCGCGCCGGCGCCCCAGAGCCCAGTACTGGCGCCGCATCGGCAGCAGCAGCTCCGCCTCGCGGCGGTGGTCGCCGCGGTGCTGGGCCGCGAGGACCGACTGTCGCAGGACGGTCAGTGTGTCCACGGTGTGGGTGCGCCGGATGAGATATGCCCGCAGCGGCGCGGCCACCGGCTCCACCGGACCGTACAGACCGCCCGCCACCGCCAGTGCGCACTTGCCGACACCGCCCTCGCCGGTGACGGCGACGGCCGGGGGCGCGGCGCCGTCGCGGTCCGGGGCCAGCAGGCCGCGCAGCCGGGCCTGCGGAGCCGCCCGGTCGAGGAGCGCGGGCGGGGCGCGGCGGGAGTCCGCCCAACGACCGCGGGGCGGCGTTGTGGAAGCCGAGGTGGACGACGTTCGCCTGGATGAGGTTCTCGGCCGCCCCGCCGCTGAAGACGTTGTGTGTGGCGGGAGTTCGGCCCACCGGGCTCGCGCCGTCCGTGTCGTCATCCACAGTCACGTGGGTAACACGTGCGAGCCGGTGTGTCAGTTCCGCTCGGTGATCGCCTTGCGGATCGTGCGCATGATGTCGTCCAGCGGGGCGTCCGTCCGCGCCACCGCGACCAGCACCTGGCCCTCCCGGGAGACGGCCGCCGGGGGGTGCTCCCCGGCGGCGGCGCGGCCCACGCCGATACCGGCGCCGAAGGTGTCCCGGACGATCCCGAAGGCGTGATCGAGCTGGGACTCGACATCGCCCTCGGCGCCGGCCCGCAGCCAGCGGCGCAGTACGTGGTTGTGCGCGGTGACCACGGCCGACGCCGCGACCTCGGCGAGCAGCGGATCGTCGTCGCCCTCGTGGTGCGCGCCCTCGTCGAAGTGGCCCAGCAGATAACGGGTGAACAGCCGCTCGTAGCGGGCCACCGAGGCGATCTCGGCCTCGCGCAGGGTGGGTACCTCGCGGGTGAGGCGGTAGCGGGCCACGGACACGGCGGGGGAGGCCGCGTACATCCGCATGACTTCCTTGATGCCGCGGCAGACCGTGTCGAGGGGGTTCTCGTGCGGCGGGGCGGCGTCCAGGACGGCCTCGGCGCGGACGAGGGTGTCGTCGTGGTCGGGGAAGATCGCCTCTTCCTTGGAGCGGAAGTGGCGGAAGAAGGTCCGCCGGGCCACGCCCGCGGCGGCGGCGATCTCGTCGACCGTGGTCGCCTCGTAGCCCTTGGTCGCGAACAGTTCCATGGCTGCCGCCGACAGTTCGCGGCGCATTTTGAGCCGCTGGGCGGCGGCCCGGCGGGCGCCGGGGGTGCTGGTGCCGGGGGAGTCGGACGACTGCGGGCGAGCGGGCTGGGACATGTGGGGACGGTACTGCATATTCGCACGGCACGCGGCATTCTGCGCCCTCGGCACCCCTGTGACCAGGGACGGACCGTCGGCGGGTGCCGGCAGTCCGCCCCCTGCGTCCGCCGTCCCGGGCCGGGGGCGCCGCCACGCGTCAGCGCCGGGCGTGCTCACGGAAGCCGCGGCCGGTCTTGCGGCCCAGGCAGCCCGCGGCGACGAGGTGTTCGAGCAGCGGCGCCGGGGCCAGCCCCGGGTCGCGGAACTCGGCGTGCAGCACCCTCTCGATCGCCAGCGACACATCGAGACCGACCGCGTCCAGCAGCTCGAACGGACCCATCGGATAGCCGCCGCCGAGCTTCATCGCGGCGTCGATGTCGTCCGGGGAGGCGTAGTGCTCCTGGACCATCTTGACCGCGTTGTTCAGGTACGGGAACAGCAGCGCGTTCACGATGAAGCCGGCCCGGTCGCCGCAGTCCACCGGGTGCTTGCGGAGCGTCGCGCAGACCGCCCGCACGGTGGCGTGCACCGCGTCGGCCGTCAGGACCGTACGCACCACCTCCACCAGTTTCATCGCGGGCGCCGGGTTGAAGAAGTGCATCCCGATGACGTCCTGCGGCCGTGCGGTGGCGCGGGCGAGGGCGACGACCGGCAGCGAGGAGGTGGTGGTGGCCAGGACGGCGCCCGGCTTGCAGACCTCGTCCAGCGTCCCGAACAGCCGTTGTTTGACGGCCAGCTCCTCGGCCACCGCCTCGACCGCCAGATCGACGTCCGCGAAGGCGTCGAGCGAACCGGCCGGGGTGATCGCGGCGAGTGCGGCGTCCCGGGCCTCCGGGGTGAGCCGGCCCTTGGCCACGGAACGTTCCAGCGACCGGGCGATCCGGTCCTTGGCCCGCGCCGCCTTCTCCGCCCCGCGGGCGGCCAGCACGACCGGGAAGCCCGCTGTGGCGAAGACCTCGGCGATCCCGCTCGCCATCGTCCCGGACCCGGCGACCCCGACGCCGCGCACCGGCCGGCCCGCGGCGCCGGGGCCGACTTCCCCGGCCGGGCTCGCCGCGTCCGGTACGACGGCGGCGGTGCCCGGCGCCCGGTAGGTGTAGAAGCCGCGGCCCGACTTGCGGCCGGTCAGCCCGGCCTCGGCCAGCTGCCCCAGGATCGGCGCGGGCGCGTGCAGCCGGTCGCGGGACTCCGCGTACATCGCCTCCAGGACCGTACGGGCGGTGTCCACACCGATCAGGTCGAGCAGCGCCAGCGGGCCCATCGGCAGTCCGCAGCCGAGCCGCATCGCGGCGTCGATGTCCTCACGGCTCGCGTACCTGGACTCGTACATCGCGGCGGCCTGATTGAGATAGCCGAACAGCAGGCCGTCGGCGACGAATCCGGGCCGGTCGCCGACCGCGATCGGGTCCTTGCCCAGGGCGCGGGCCAGCTCCGTGACGGCGGCGACCGCGGCCGGCGCGGTGAGCACCGAGGAGACCACCTCGACCAGCTTCATGGCCGGCGCGGGGTTGAAGAAGTGCACCCCGAGCACCCGCTCTGGGCGCTGCGAGTCGGCGGCCAGCCGGGTCACCGACAGCGCGTTGGTGCCGGTCGCCAGGATCGTGTCCGGCCGCACGACGGCGTCCAGCGCCGCGATGACCTGCCGCTTGAGCGCGTACTCCTCCGGCACCACCTCGATGACGAGATCGGCGTCGGCCGCCGCCCCCACCTCACCCGAGGTACGGAACCGGGCCAGCACGTCCTGCCGCTCCTGTTCGGTGATCCGCTCGCGTCGCACGGCGCGGGCGGTGGCCTCCGCCAGGGCGGCGACGGCCCGGCGGGCCGCGGCCGGATCGGTGTCGATGCCGATGACCTGGCGGCCCGCACGGGTGAGGACTTCGGTGATACCGGTACCCATGGTGCCGAGACCGACGACGGCTACGGTCTCAAGTGGCAGGGGGGAGGCGCCGGTTGAGAGTTCAGGGGCGGACTGAGGGCCCATCGCGAGACTCCAGGAGGTGTTCCCCTGCGGGCAGGGGAGAGGTGACGACTGAGGAGGGGCCGCGCGGCGGGGGACCGGCAGCGGACACGGCGCGGGCGGCGGTAAGCCGCGGAACGCCGCCGGACTGCGGGCGTCGCCGGCGGTGCGGGAGACGCGGCGGGCCCTGTCCCGGGGCCGTGCCGTGCGCTCCGTACGGAGGTCGAACGATGCGGTGCCGAACCGACTGCACCGTGTGGCGGCTGCGTCACCAGGCCGCCCGAGCGGGGGTACCGCTCGTTCCAGCAGGCTAACCGGTGGGTAACCCGAGCACCAGGGGTAGGCCGGGTCATTAGGCTGTGGCGCAGGCCACGTCGCAGGAACCGGGGTGTCCCGGCGGGAGGGAAGCGGCAAATGGAAGAGGAATTCCACGAGTTGACGGACCGGGTGCGGGCCGAACTCCGCTCCCCACAGGACCTGGTCGCCTACGAGCGGCTGCTCGGACTGGCCCGGAAGAACACCCCGGCCGGCCGCGAGGAACTGGCCCAGATGCTGGTCGCCGTCGAACGCCCCCTGTGGGCCCGGGAGATCGCCGCCTTCATCCTCGGCTGCGCCGGGGACAAACGGGCCTTCGAGACGCTCGTCCTGCTGCTGAACTACCGCGACCCGGTGCGCTGCGCCACCGCCGCGCACGCCCTGGGCCGGCTCGGCGATCCGCGCACCGCCCGTGCCGCGGCCGCGCTCGCCACCAACCCGCTGCGCACCGCCTATGCGCTGCACCCCGTCCGGCTGCTCGCCGAACTCCGCGCGCCGCAGTCCGTACCGGCGCTGATCGCCACCCTGGAGCGGCTGCTGACCCCGCACACTCCGTACTGGCGGGTGGCGCTGGCCTGCGTCGAGGGCCTGGGCGCGCTGGGCGACCGGCGCGCCGTCCCCACCCTCGCCGCGGCCGTCGGGCATCCGCGGCTGGCCGCCGCCGCGGCCGCGTCACTGGCGCGGCTCGGGGTTCACGAGGACGTGCGCGCGGAGGCCGGGGGCGATGGCGGTGACGGTGGCGCGGACGGCGTCGGGGGACGGCGGGAGGGCCCGGCCCCGGGCGCCACCGGCCGCCGGTAGCGCACCTCGGGGACGCTCACCCCCGCCACCTCGTACGCCTCTTCCGCCCCGTCCGGTACGAAGCCGGCCCGCTCGTAGAACCGCCGGGCGCGGGTGTTGCCGCGCACCACCCACAGGCGCAGCGTCT
Source organism: Streptomyces sp. x-80 (assembly GCF_046549095.1). Lineage (NCBI taxonomy): Bacteria > Bacillati > Actinomycetota > Actinomycetes > Kitasatosporales > Streptomycetaceae > Streptomyces > Streptomyces sp. x-80. Next base: position 360,993 of record NZ_JAJPWM010000006.1, on the reverse strand, counting down.
CCCAGCCGGCGGCCCGCGCCCGGTCCAGCCCGGCGGTCAGCAGGGCGCGGCCGATGCCGGTACCGATCAGGCCGGGGGTGACGTAGAGGGCGAACAGCTCACCGGCGGTGGGCCGGTCCGCGGGCGGCGGGGCGGCACCGGGCGTACCGGAGATGACGGGCGTGACGGGTGTACCGGGGGTGCCGGAGACGTCGGGGTCGCGGGCGGGCCCGAGCGCCGCCCAGCCGGCCACCGTGCCGTCCCGTACCGCCACCAGGTCGCAGGCCTGCGGCAGACGGCGTCCGAACCGCGACCGCCGCTCCGCGGCGTCCCGCGCGACGCTCATGGCGTCCAGATACGCCTGCGGCATCAGCCCCGTGTACGCCGCCTGCCAGCCCTGGACCCGCACCGCCGAGACCGCGTCGATATCAGCCTCGGTCATCTCCCGTATCCGCAACGGTGGTTGCGTCTGTACCCCGGTCATGTGCCTGTCCCTGTCCCCGTCCCCGTCCCTGCCGCTGTCTCGGTCCGCGCCGCTGTCCGCGGGTCCCGGGCTCTGGCCCCGGCCCCGGCCCCGGCTCTGGCCCCGGTCTCGGTCTTGTCCGAAACGCTAGGTCGTGGGTCAACCGGTTTTCAGCGGTCGTGGCCCCGGCGGCCGCCCCGGTGCCGTGCGCGGTGCCGGTCAGAGCAAGGTCAGCTGGGTGGGCTCCGGGGGGACGGCGCGTGGTGCCGCCCCGTCCGCGGCGGGGGGCCGGATGCGGCGGGCGTCGCCGGGGCGGGCCGGGCCGATGCCGTACTCCGTGGCGAGTTCGTGGACCTGGCGGGTGATGGTGCGCTGGTACCACGTGGGGGCGTACGCGCCGTCCCCGTACATCCGCTCGTAGCGCCGTACCAACTGCGGGTGGTGGTGGCCCAGCCAGGCCATGAACCACTCGCGGGCGCCCGGCCGCAGATGCAGGACGAGCGGGGTGACCGAGTCGGCGCCCGCCCGCGCGATGGCCCGCACCGTGGCGCGCAGCTGCTCCGGTGCGTCCCCGAGGAAGGGGATCACCGGCGCCATCAGCACACCGCACGGGATGCCGTGCGCGGTGAGGGTGCGCACCACGTCCAGCCGGCGTTCCGGGGCGGGGGTGCCGGGCTCGACGGTGCGCCACAGCTCGCCGTCCAGGAAGCCGACGGAGACCGAGACGCCGACCTCGGTGACCGCGGCGGCCTGCCGCAGCAGCTCCAGATCGCGCAGGATCAAGGTGCCCTTGGTCAGGATCGAGAACGGATTGGCGTGGTCGCGCAGCGCCGCGATGATGCCGGGAAGCAAGCGGTACCGTCCCTCCGCACGCTGGTAGCAGTCGACGTTGGTGCCCATCGCTATGTGCTCACCGCGCCAGCGCGGCGCGGCCAGCTCGCGGCGGAGCAGCTCGGCGGCGTTGACCTTCACCACGATCTGGGAGTCGAAGCCGAGACCGGTGTCCAGGTCGAGATAGCTGTGCGTCTTGCGTGCGAAGCAGTACACACAGGCGTGGCTGCATCCGCGGTAGGGGTTGACGGTCCATTCGAACGGCATCCGGGAGGCGCCCGGCACGCGGTTCACGATCGAGCGGGCGCGCACCTCGTGGAAGGTGATCCCCCGGAATTCCGGGGTGTCGACCGTCCGGCTGACGACGTCCGTGCCGAACAGCGCGGCGCGGCTTTCGCCAAGATTGTCCCAGCGCATCGGGCCTCCTCCTGAGTACTGCCGAGTCCCCTTGGCCGATAATAGAACAGATGTTCGCTTAGTGCTTGTCGGCCCGATTTTGGCGCGCCGCCCAGTGGTGGTTGGCTTGGCGGCACACCGCAGGACCGGCAGCCGAGTACTGGAGGAAGACGCACATGGGTCAGGTCGAGGCCACCACACAGCGCGAGATCGCGGCGGACCCGGAGGACGTGTTCGACGCGCTCGCCGACTACAGCGGCACGCGCCGGCAGCTGCTGCCCGAGCACTTCAGCGAGTACGAGGTCAGGGAGGGCGGCGACGGCAAGGGCACCCTCGTCCACTGGAAGCTCCAGGCCACCAGCAAGCGGATCCGCGACTGTCTGCTGGAGGTGGACGAGCCGACCGACGGCCAGCTCGTGGAGAAGGACCGTAACTCCTCCATGGTGACCACCTGGGTGGTCACCCCGGCGGGTGAGCAGCGCGCCCACGTCACCGTCACCACCACCTGGAACGGTGCGGGCGGCATCGGCGGCTTCTTCGAGAAGACCTTCGCCCCCAAGGGCCTCGGCCGCATCTACGACGCGATTCTCGCCAACCTCGCGGCCCATATGGAGAAGTGAGCGCCGCGCCGGTGCACCGGCCATCCCGCCCCGGGCGTGGCCATCGCCGCCTCCGGGGCGCGTGGGCGGCCGGGCCAATGCGCCCGCGCACGACCTCTTCGGCCAATGCCGCCCACACCACCGCTCCGTGGCCCTACGGTGGGGGCGGTGGTGCCGGACCGGTGCACGAAGGAGCAACCGCCCATGGAGCGTGGCCCGTCGCACGGTGACGACACGGCCGGCGCGGCACCCACGGTGCCCGCGCCCAGACAGGCCGTGCCCGGACGGCTGCCGCTCGCCGTCGTGGTGGTGGACGCGGCCGGCCGGATCTCCCACTGGAGCAGCGGCGCGCGCAGGCTCTTCGGGCCCACCCGCCAGGAAGCGGTGGGTGCGGCCGCCGTCGATCTGATGCCGGTCACCGGCGCCCTCGGCGACCGGGAGTGGGACGAGCCGGCCGATGGCGCTGCCGTTGCTGCTGACGCCGCCGACGCCGCCGCCGACGACGACGTGCCGGACGCCGGCCCGGGGGCTCTGCCCGGTGGCGGCACGGCCTACCCGACCGCGGGCCGGGCCCGGATGACCGGCGCCGGGTCCGCCCCGGTGGACCTGCTGTGGTGGGCGTATCCCCTGATCGGACCGGGCACGGAACGGACGCTCGTACTCGCCGCGGACGCCGCGCAGCTGCACGGACCGGGCGGCGCGGGGAGCGGCCGGCCGGGCGCGGCGAGCGAGCGGTTCGCCCCCGCCTTCGCCCGGCACACCGACTTACCCGACGCCGCGGAGCTGGCCCGCCGGCTGCCGGAGATCCTGCCGAGCATGAACCCGCGGGAGAGCGGCCGGATCGTCTCCCAGGTGCTGGAACTGGGCTATCCGGTACTGGAGATCAGCCGGCACGAGCGGTTCCCGGTGACCCCGGACTGGGGCGTGCCGCGCCGCGTCGAGCGGCGTACGCGGCTGCTGCGCGCGGCGAGCGCGGTGGCCGACGATCCGCGGGCCGCCGCCGCGGCCGCCGCCGAGCTGGCCTCGGACCTCGAATACGCCGCCGTCCGCGAGCGGCTGGAGTTCCTCAACGAGGTCAGCGGGCGGATCGGCACCTCGCTCGATCTGGCCCGCACGATCCAGGAGGTCAGCGCCGCCGTCGTACCGCGCTTCACCGACGTCGCCGGCACCTATCTGCGCGAACAGGTCGTCGCCGGCGAGGGATTCCCCGACGGGCCGCCGGACGCCACGACCCTGTGGCACCGGGTCGCCGTCGAGCACAACGACGAACCGGGGCGCTGGGACGACGTCGTCCCGGTCGGCGAGTCGATGCCCTTCCCCGTCCAGACCCCGTTCTTCCAGTGCATGACCACCGGGCAGCCGGTCCTCGTCCCGCGGATCAGCGACGACATGGGCAACGCCATCGCCGCGCAGTTCGAGAAGCGGGACATCAGCCCGCTGATCAACCGGCGGTCGCTGCTGGTCGTCCCGCTCAAGGCGCGCAACGTGGTGCTCGGCTTCATGATCCTGCTGCGCCATCCGGAGCGTACGGAATTCAACGACATGGACCGGGTGACCGGCGCCGAACTCGCCGCCCGCGCCGGGCTCGTGCTGGACAACGCCCGGATGTACACCTTCCAGGAGAACGTCGCCGAGACGCTCCAGGACAGCATGCTGCCGCATATCGCACCGCGGATGGCCGGCTGCGACACCGCGACCCGCTATCTGCCGGGCACCCGCCTGGGCCGGGTCGGCGGCGACTGGTTCGACACCATCAAGCTGCCCGGCTCGCGCACCGCGCTGGTCGTCGGCGACGTCATGGGCCACGGCCTCAACTCGGCCGCGATGATGGGCCAGCTGCGCACCGCCGTCCAGACCATGGCGGCCATCGACATGCACCCCGCGCAGCTGCTGCGCAGCCTGGACGATCTCGCCCAGCGGCTCGGCGACAGCTACCTCGCGACCTGTCTGTACGCGGTCTACGACCCGATCGGACAGCGGCTGACGATCGCCAACGCCGGGCACATCCCGCCGGTACTGGTCCGCGCCGTGGACGGCCGCAGCGAGCTCCTGGAACTCCCCACGGGCGCGCCGATCGGCGTCGGCGGGGTGCCGTTCGAGGCCGTGACGGTGCCGGTCGCGGCCGGCGACCGCCTGGTGCTGTGCACGGACGGCCTGGTGGAGGTGCGCGGTGAGGACATCGGCGTGGGCCTCGCGGCGCTCGCCGAATCCGCCGCGCACCCCGCCGCCTCCATGGACGACGCCTGCGACGCCATCATCCGGGCGCTGAACGTCCAGGACGACCGGAAGGACGATGTGGCGCTGCTGATGGCGCGGCTCAACGGCATCGCGCCGGACGCCGTCGCCGAATGGCGCCTGGCGATCGACCCCCGGGAGGTCGGCCGGGCCAGACGGCTGGTGGGCCGCCGGCTCGCCGACTGGGGGCTGGCCGCCGCGGCCGAGCCCGCCGCGCTGATGGTCAGCGAGGTCGTCACCAACGCGGTACGGCACGCCCACACCCGGCAGGTGGTGCTGCGCCTGGTCCGTACGGACGCCCTGCTGTGTGAGGTCTCGGACGACGACCACGCCCTGCCGCAACTGCTGAACGCGGGCGCCGACGACGAGTTCGGGCGCGGGCTGCGGGTGGTGAGCCGGCTGGCGCGGGAGTGGGGCACGAGCCGGACGGACACCGGCAAGACGGTCTGGTTCGAGCTGTCCCTGCCGAGCACCCGGCGTACCCGGGGCCCGCACGCCGGGTGAGGGATCCGGCGCCCCTCTTGCGGGCCGCGCACCGGCGGGCGTAGCAAGGGGCCATGAGCGCTGCGAATCCCTTCACGAGCCCCTCCGCGCAGGCGTGGGAGGGCTTCTGGCGCGCCGCACCGACCGGTGCGGGCGAGGTCTTCTGGGACGCCGACCCCGCCCTGGCCGCGCAACTTCATCTGCCGTTCTTCGAAGCGCACTTCGACCCCGGGCTGCCGGTGGTCGACCTGGGGTGCGGCAACGGCACCCAGACGCGCCACCTCGCCGGCCGCTACGCGCGCGTCGTCGGCATCGACCTCGCCGACGCGGCGATCGGCCGGGCACGGGCCGAGGACATCCACGGCGCGGCCGAATTCCGCTGCCTGGACGCCACCGACCGGGACGCGATGCGCGCCCTGCACGCCGAACTGGGCGACGCCGACCTCTATCTGCGGGGTGTCCTGCACCAGTGCGCGCCCGACGACCGGGCGCGCATCGTGGCGAACATCGCCGTACTGCTGGGCACCCGCGGGCGGGTCTTCGCGGTCGAACCGGCCGCGTCGGCCAGGGACGTCCTGCGGTCCCTCGTGCAGAGCCCCACCGGACCGCCCGCGAAGCTGCGCGCGGTCCTCTCGCACGGCATCTCACCCGGCGACATGGCCGATACGGCCGTCCCGGGACTGCTCGCCGCCCAGGGGCTGCGCGTCGTCGCGAGCGGCCGGCTGCCGCTGGCGACCACCGAGTACCGCCCCGATGGATCGCGCATCGAGATCCCCACGAACTGGCTGGTGGCAGCGGTGGCCGGCGGACCGGCCCGCCGCCCCGGCCCCGGGGCCGGCCGCCTCCCCTCCAGGTAGCCGGTCGCGGGGTGCCCGCGGTGGCCCGCGGCGCCGCCGGGGCTTCGGCGCTCCGGGCGCCGGGCGGGGCGGCGCCCGGGGCGGCGGGTCAGCGGGACACCTGGCGGGGGATGCGGTTGCCCGCCCAGCCGCTGACCCGCGGTTCGTCCAGTGAACGCACCCACAGGTCGACGAGGGCGGTGATCTGCTCGCCCGGCCAGGGGCCGACTCCGATGACGCGCAGACCGGCGCGTGCCGCGGACTGGATGCCGCAGTGCGAGTCCTCGACGGCGAGGGTGTCGGCGGGTGCGGTGCCGCACTGCCGGGCGGCGGTGAGGTAGACGTCCGGGTGGGGTTTGGGGCGGATGACGTCGTCGGGTACCACGATGTGGTCGAAGTGGCTGAGGAGGCCGGCGGTGGCGAGGCTGGCCTCGACGACCTCTTTGGGGCAGTTGCTGGCGACGGCGAGCGGCGCGAACTTGCTGACGGCTACGACGAGTTCCCGGGCACCGGGCATGGTGACGGGGTGGCCGGCGGCCAGCGTACGGAAATGTCTGAGCAGCCGGGTGGTGAGGTCGTCGCCGAGTTCCGGGTGTCCGGCTTCCCGGGCCATCAGGTGTCCGCATTCGGTGTAGTGCAGGCCCTTGGCCCGGTCCGCGAATCCGGGGTCGGGGGTGAACCCGAACTCTTCCAGGGTGATTTCCCGTGCGTCCTGCCAGTGGCGTTCGGTGTCCATCAGGGTGCCGTCGCAGTCGAAGACGACGGCGGCCGGGGTCCAGGAAAGGATGCGATGAGAGGTCATCTTTTTTCTTTCCGTTCTGGAGTGCCCGGAAAGCGGCAGATCTTGACGTCGCGACGGTGCGGAGCGCGGTCGGCGTGCTGGTTCATCCGCTGTCGGGCAGGTGCGATTCCCGGCGGGCGCAGCCTTGTAGGAAGAGGCTTTCTCGGGCGACCGCCGAAGAACATAACGATCGCTACGTTAGAAACGGGGAGTTGGTGTAGTCAAGAGAATCTATTTAGTTGCTATCGTGTGTTTAGAGGTCTTATCGGTATTGGAGGGTTCCGAAGGCTTTCTGTTCGCCCCCCTGAAATACGCGGAAAACGCAGGTCCCATGATGTGGCACGCACAGGACGCGGGCGGGCGGACTGAATTCGGTGAACCGCACCGCTCTCAGCCGTCCGGCCGTGGGGCGCAGCAAGGTGCCGTGACTCTCCAGGGCCGCGGCCTGCCGGGCCGCTTCCAGCAGCACCATGCCCGGCACATGATCCGTGGTGTGGTCGAAGAAGAACGGATGCTTCGGATCGACCGGTTCCACCAGGAGGGTGCCGCCGTCGAGTCCGATCACGATGTCGCGCGGATCGGCCACCGCCGGTCCGGTGGCCTCCGGGCGCACCCGGACAGATGTTCGCGAGGTGCGCCGGACGGTGGTCACGGCCCCGCGCAGCACGGTGTACCGGCGCGCGTCGAGAAAGCACGCGCCGCCCCCGGCGCGGGCGAAGGCCGTACCGCCGGCCAGGAAGGTCACCTCCAGCCGGAGCCCGGTGACGGCACCGTCGGCCCTGGTGCGCAGGTCGCTCACCCCGGTCAGGCAGGTGACATCGGTGGCGGCGGAAGCGGCGCGCGGTTCCGCCGCCGGGGTGATGGCGAAGAACAGATCGGTGATGAGCAGATGCGCCGTCGCGGGCACGCCGAAATACCGCAGCGGGAGATAGATGCCGAGTTGGCGCAGGGTTTCCACGACGATCAGCGGACTGTGCAGGTCCGCACCGTCCCGGGGGAAAGTGGGATGGGACCGGGGCCAGGACGCCGCGGCCTCGAAGCTGGCGTCACCGGTCCGTCGTACGTCGGTGAGGAGTACCTCCGCCAGGGAGGTGCGGTGCACCATTTCGCGTGCCACGGTGCGTGACCAGCTCAGCGGCCGGAGTTCCCCGGTGGTCTCGCCGACCGAAGTGTTCATGTAATAAGAAGAACCCAGTTCCGGTGCCCGCGCACGCCCGACCCGTCGCGGGCGTGGGGGCGAGCCACTACATTGCCTGCTGTCGGCGACCGAGCGGTATCCGGGGTGGATGTGCAGGTACGGGCGAGGACCACGCGAAGGTCTCTGCTGGAGACGGCGGCGCGACTGTTCGACGAGCGGGGGTATGCCGGCACCAGTATCAGCGATATCAGCGCCCGGTCCGGCCGTACCAGCGGGGCCATCTATTTCCATTACGCCAGCAAGGAGAATCTGGCGCTCGCCATTGTCGAGGAGCATTTCGCGACCTGGCCGGAGCTGATCGCCCGCCACCGGGCGGCCCGGCTGCCCGCGCTGGACACGCTGGTCGCGCTGAGCTTCGATGTGGCCCGCGCCTTCCGCGACGATGTCGTCATCCGGGCCGGCTCCCGCCTCTGGATGGAGCGCAAGGCCATCGACGCCGCACTGCCGACGCCGTTCGTCGGCTGGACCGCGACCGTCACCGAACTCCTCGAAGCGGCCCGCGAGGAGGGCACGCTCGCCGCCGCGGTCGATCCCGGAACGGCCGCGCACGGCGTCGTCTGCGCCTTCTTCGGCCTGCACACCGTGGCCGACGCGCTGGACGGCCGCAGCTGCATCGAGGAGCGGCTGCACGGTTTGTGGCTGCTGCTCCTGGCCGCGCTCCAGGCCGACCCCGCACCGGCCGCGCTGCTCAGCCGCGTCCACGACCGGGCGGGCGCCGCCGCACCTCGTCCGCCGGCCCGCCCGGCCGGCACCGGAACGGCCCGGACCGGGCTCGCGGCCGTCGGCATCGCGCGGGTGAAGTAGCCGCGGCCATCGCTACGGGGTGAAGCAGCCCCTCCGTCGCGACGGAGGGGCGGGGGAGCGGAGCCCGCCGGGAACGTTCCGGTATTTCTCCGCCACGAGCCCCGGGCGGGGAAGCGGCCGGCCGGGGGAACCCCGGGGAAGGGCCGGTGTTCACCCGCCATTTCCCTTACGGATATCGAGATTTCGGCACTCCGGCACTCCGGCATTCCGGCACTCCGGGATTTCGGGATTTCGGGTATGCGGCGTTTCGCGGCTCTCCGGGGTTCGGAGCGCCGGCGATCCGAGGAGCCGAAGGCAGGAGAATGACGGGCCGCCGCCGCACGGCTCATTCACGGGTGCGGGGTTCACCCGTACGGCCGACCGGGAGTGCGGCGGCCGCGTCGGACCGCGTCCGGCCGGGCGACCTGCGGTGCCCGTCGCGGGGCTGCGTATGATCGCGAACGCGGGGCGCTGTGGGGACGACTGATGGGGTGTGGACGTGCGGAACCGCCAACTGCCGTTGCAGCGTGGGGTCACGGTGGCGATCGGCGCTCTCGGGTGCACGGTACTGCTGGCCGGGGGGACGGCCGGGGCCCGGCCGGCCGCGGCGGCGGGTGCGCCGGTGGCCCGGGTCGCGGCGGCGGGGGGCGGGACGGTGCTGCCGCAGATCCCGGACGGGCCGGTCGCGGAGGGCAAGTGCACCAAGGAGTCGGCGCGCACGATCGCCCAGACCCCCTGGTCCCAGAAGGCGCTCGGCCTGTCGGAGGTACGGCCGCTGAGCCAGGGCAGCGGGGTGACCGTCGGCGTCGTGGACACCGGTCTCGACGCGGGCGTCGCGGCGCTCAAGGGGCGCGCGTCCGGCGGCGGGGGCAAGGACTGCGCGGGGCACGGCACGTTCGTCGCGGGGATCGTGGCGGGGGCCGCGCAGGACGGTGTCGGGTTCGCCGGCGTCGCGCCGCGGGCCCGGGTGCTGGGGGAGAGCGTGAGCGGTGCGGACGCCGGGGCGCTGGCCGGCGGTATCGAGGACGCGGTGGCGGGCGGCGCCAGGATCGTGCTGGTCTCGGCGAGCGCGACGGCGTCCGACGCACGGTTGCAGGCGGCGGTCGACAAGGCCGCGGCCAAGGACGTGCTCGTGATCGCCGGAGCCACGGCCGGGAGCAAGGGTGCGCAGGCGTACCCGGGGGGACTGCCCGGGGTGCTCAGCGTGGCGGCCGTGGGCGTCGACGGGAAACCGTATCCGGGCCGTACGGGCGGGCAGTCCACCGGTGCGTCGCTGCCGCGGGTGGACCTGACGGCTCCGGGGGACCGGGTGGTCAGCGTGGGTCCCGGCGGCGGCCACTTCACCGGCGGCGGGGACTCGGTGGCGGCGGCCTTCGTCGCGGGCACCGCCGCGCTGGTGCGCGCGCACGACCCCGGGCTGTCCGCGGCCCAGGTCGCCGACCGGCTGCGGGCGACGGCGGCCCGCGGGCCCGGGGCGGTCCCGGACGCCCGGTTGGGGTACGGACTGGTGGACCCGCCCGGCGCGGTGGGCGCGGTGTCCGCCGCGGCCGGCACGGGCGCGCGGACCCGTACGGAGGGCGACCCCGCGTCGGCGGGGACCTACCGGGTGCCGGACCGGCCGCGTACCACCTCGCCGGCCGTGGCCTGGGCGGTCGTGGGCGGTGCCGCCCTCGTATCGCTGCTGGTGGGCGGCGCGGCTTTGGTGATCCCGCGCGGCCGGGCACGCGGTTGGCGCCCCGGCCGCCTCGGCTGAGGGCTGCCCCTGGCGGGCGCGCGACGACAGCTACGGCGCCTCGCCGTGTTGTCGGAACGTCCACATACACCCAGTATGCGGACGCTCCTCCGCCGTGCGATGCACCGCATCTGACGCCGCGCGCTGATCCACCAGGTATGACGGGACAGCCCTCAGGCCGCGTGCCACCCCTCAGTCGTCCTCGGCCAGCTGCGCCGTCTGGACCTGGATCTGGCGCCTGCGGGCGACCCACAGGGCGCGGCCCGGCGGGTACTCGCGGGGCTTGACGTTGCCGAGGAGCAGGCCCTCGGAGGGCGGGCAGGAGAACACGACGCTGGGGGTGTTCGCCTCCACCAGGCGGCGCAGCAGCGGATCGCCCAGGGCGCGGCCGACGCCGGAGGACGACCGGGAGACGATCAGGTGCAGGCCCAGCTCGGCGCCCTGGCTGAGGAGTTCGAGCACCGGGCCGAAGGGGCTCTCGGCTCCGTAGCCGCCGCCGGAGACCAGGTCGTAGTCGTCGACCAGGAGGAAGACCTGGGGGCCGTCCCACCAGTCGCGCTTGCGCAGGCGTTCCGGGGTGATCTCGGGGCCCGGTATCCGCGGCTCCATCGCCCCGGCGGCGGCCAGCATCATCTCGCGGGTGGCGTCCGCGGAGACCGCGTAGCCCAGGCGGTACTCCTCGGGGACCGCGTCGTACAGCTCGCGGCGGACGTCGACCATGGCGATCAGCGCCTCCTCGCTGGTGTGCGTACCGACGATCGAGCGGGCGATGTGCCGCAGCAGGTTGGTCTTGCCGCTCTCCGTGTCGCCGATGACCAGCAGGTGCGGTGACGCGTCGAAGTCGTGCCAGAAGGGGGCGAGTTCGTTCTCCTCGACACCGAGCGGGACCCGGCGCCCCTCGGCGGCGGGCAGCTCCGCGGCGGGGAAGGAGACGGGGAGCATCCGCACGGCCGGGGCGCCCGGCCCGTCCCACGCCTCGCGGACGGCGGCGACCAGGGCCTTGGTGGCGTCGGACAGGTCGGCGACCGCGCCGCTCCCGTCCATGCGGGGGAGCGCGGTCAGGAAGTGGTAGGAGTCCTCGGACAGACCGCGGCCCGCGACGCGCGGCACTTCCTGTGCCTTGCGCATGCCGATGAGGGAGTCGACCGGGTCGCCCAGGCGCAGTTCGAACTTGGTGCCGATCTGGTCGCGCAGTGCCGGCTGCATCTCGGCCCAGCGCGGGGACGCCACGATGAGGTGGATGCCGTAGTTGAGGCCGCGGGCGGCCAGCTGGACGACGGTCTGGGCGAGGTCGTAGAAGTCCTCGCGCAGCGTGGACCAGCCGTCGATGACGAGGAAGGCGTCCCCGAAGGGCTCATCGGCGAACTCGCCCGCCGCGCGCCGGGTGCGGTAGTCGGCCATGGAGTCCACGCCCTGCTCGGCGAAGGCCAGTTCCCGGCGGGCGAGCAGTGAGGTGATCTCGCCGATGGTACGGGCCAGCCGCTCGGGGTGCAGCCGTCCGGTGACCGAGCCGACGTGCGGCAGGTCGGTCAGCGAGGTCAGCGTGCCGCCGCCGAAGTCCAGGCAGTAGAACTGCACTTCGCGTGGGGTGTGGGTGAGGGCCAGGGCGGTGATCAGGCTGCGCAGCAGGGTGCTCTTGCCGCTCTGCGGACCGCCCGCGATGCCCACATGGCCGCCGGCGCCGGCGAGGTCGGCCAGCAGCGGGTCGCGACGCTGGTCGAAGGGGCGGTCGATGACGCCGACGGGCACCTTCAGGCCGCCGCGGGCGGTGCCGTACCCGTCGAGCCGGGCGGTGCCGGGCGGGAGGAGTTCGTCCAGCGACGGCGGGGTGCCCAGCGGGGGCAGCCAGATGCGGTGGGCCTCGGGGCCCGCCTCGTGCAGCCGCTCGATGGCGACCTGGAGCAGGCTCGCCGACTCGGTCTCCTCCTCCGCGGGCTGCGGGAGATCGGGCACGACGGGGTGGGCGGGCGGTACGTAACCGGAGCGGTAGGGCACCACGGCGCCGGTGCCGGTCGCCGCCTGGGGGGTGCGGCGTTTGGCCCGGTAGGCGCCGGAGACGTACGCGGCCTTGAAGCGGGTGAGCGTGGCCTGGTCGCTCTTGAGGTAGCCGTTGCCGGGGGCGGACGGCAGCTGGTGGGCGTCGGGGACACCGAGTACGCCGCGGCTCTCCATCGCGGAGAACGTCCGCAGGCCGATGCGGTAGGACAGATGCGATTCCAGCTGGTGCACCCGGCCCTCGTCCAGGCGCTGGGAGGCCAGCAGCAGATGGACGCCCAGGCTGCGGCCCAGCCGCCCGATCATCACGAACAGGTCCATGAAGTCGCGGTGCGCGGCGAGCAGTTCGCTGAACTCGTCGACGACGACGAACAGGGACGGCAGCGGTGCCAGCGCGGCGCCGGCCGTCCGGGCCTTCTCGTAGTCGAGTACGGAGCTGAAGTTGCCGGCGCTGCGCAGCAGTTCCTGACGGCGGATCAGTTCGCCGTGCAGAGCGTCCTGCATACGGGTCACCAGCGCGGCCTCGTCGGCGAGGTTGGTGATGACGGCGGAGGTGTGCGGCAGCTGCTCCATGCCCAGGAAGGTGGCGCCGCCCTTGAAGTCGACCAGGACGAGGTTGAGCACCTCGGAGGAGTGGGTGAGCGCCAGCGCGGCCACCAGGGTGCGCAGCAGCTCGCTCTTGCCGGAGCCGGTGGCGCCGATGAGCATGCCGTGCGGGCCCATACCGTTCTGCGCGGACTCCTTGATGTCCAGTTCCACGGGCGAACCGTCGGCGGCGATACCGATCGGCACCCGCAGCCGGTCGCGCTCGCCGGGGCCGCGGTGCTCCCACAGGCGGGGCAGCTCGTGGGCGCGCAGGTCGGTGACGCCCAGCAGGGTGGTGAGTTCGAAGTCGGTGGTCAGCGGCTCGGTGATCTCACTGGTCACGCTCATCCGGTACGGGGCGATCAGCCGGGCCAGCGGACCGGCGCGCAGCACGCTCAGCCCGTCCGGGCGGCCCAGCTCGGTGAGCTGCTCACGGCCGTTGCGGTCCTGGCCGACGACCTGGAGCAGACCGGGTGCGACATCGAGGCCCAGGGCGTGCGGGCCCGGCTCCCAGGGGAGCGCGCCGCTGACGTCGATGACGACGCAGTTGCGGAAACCGCCGCCGCCCAGCCGCGAATTGGCGTGAATGTCCGGTCCGTCCAGCACGATGACGGTGAACGGTTCGTCCTTGGAGGGGGCCGCCTGCGGGTCGAAGCGGGTGCGCTCGCCGAACTCCTCGCCCAGCAGCTCCTCCAGCTCCGTCGCGCTGTCCGCGATCAGCCGCCGCTGGCCCGCGCCGTCCTGCTGGGTGGGGTGCTGCGCGTGCGGCAGCCACTTGGTCCACTCCCACAGCGGCCGCTGCGGATCGCCGACGCACAGCGCGACGTGCAGTTCCTCGGCGGCGTGGAAGACGGCGAGCTGGCCCAGCAGGGCGCGCACCATGGCCCGCCCGGCGTCGGCGTCGCCGCGCAGCTGGACCAGCGCGTAGCCCCGCAGGTGGATGGCGATGGGCTGGTCGGCGACGGAGGTGTAGGCGCGGATGAAGCGGCGCAGGGCGTGCGCGGAGAGCGGTTCGAGGTCCTCGACCGGCTTGGTCTGTACGGGGGCCAGCCGCATCGCCAGCCGCTGTTCGCCGACCGCCAGGCGTACCTCGGCGAAGTCGCCGTGCGCGGCCCGCCGCTCCCACAGCCGGGAGGTGCGGACCACCGACCACAGGGCGGCCGGATCGGGGTTGCGCCAGGCGTGCGCGTCCCGTTGGCGGACCACCACCTCCCGCACGCGCCGCCGGTTCTGGCTGAGGTAGCGCAGATAGTCGCGGCGGTCACCGCTGAGGCGGGCCTTGCGTTCGCCGGCGCCGCGCACCAGCTGGCCGACGAGCATCGCGGCCGAACTCAGCAGCATCATGCCGCCGACGAGGTACATGAAGACGTTGCTGCCGCCACCGGGGCGCAGGACCATCAGCACCATGCCGCTGGAGGCGATGGCCATGGGCAGGTACGTCAGGAGCGCGGCGGCGCTGCCGGTGCGTTCCGGGAGCGTCGGCGGCTCTTGCAGTTCGAGCTCGCCGCCCGCCGGCTCCGGGCCCGGACGGCGGGGTGGGCGGCGGAACAGAAGCAGGCTCAACGCGCCAGTCCTCTCGGTCGGTGGCCGGACCGCGGCGGCGCCGGGGCAGGCCGATAGGGGCGGGCCGACAGCCGTCGCACCGGATGATGTCATGCCTGGTCAAGTGCCGTGAGCTTACGCAGTTTTGCGATTGTGATCGCATGCGCCCATTGCTCGACAAGATTGGTAAACAAACATAACCAACTCTGATACTTTCTCTCCAGCCCCACCCGTTTCATGGTCCGCGCATCGCGGATCACCCGGAGTGTGACCACCGCGTGAGCAACACCATCACTGCCGAACTGAGCAGGCTCGTCGTCAAGGCGCCAGAACGCACCTTTGAGATAGCCGTACCGGCCGATGTGCCGCTCGCCGAACTGATGCCCTCGCTCGTGCACTACGCGGCTCCCGAGGGAGCCGATCTCGACGAGAGCGGTCTGGAACACGGCGGCTGGGTCGTGCAGCGGCTCGGCGCCGATGCCCTCGACGAGGACGCGACCCCGGCGGAACTGGGCCTGCGCGACGGCGAGACGCTCTATCTGCGGCCGCGCCGCGAACAACTGCCACCCGTGCACTTCGACGATCTGGTCGACGGTGTGGCCGTCGGCATGCGCGAGCGCGCCGACCTGTGGCGCCCCGAACTGACCCGCCGTCTCCTGCTCGGCGTCGCCGGCGCCGTACTCGCCGCGGGCTTCGCCGCCCTCGCCTCCGCACACGCCCCGCTCCTCCAGACGGCGGCCGCCGCGGGCACCGCCGTCCTGCTGCTCCTCGGCGCCGCCGCGGCCTCCCGTGCCGTCGGCGACAGCGCGGCGGGCACGGTCCTGGGCGTCGCCGTCATCCCCTACCTGGCTCTGGCGGGCTGGCTGTTGCCGACCGGGCCGGAGGGGCCCGAACTGATCGGCGCCCGGCTGCTGGCCGCCTCGGCCGCGGCGGCCGGCGGCGCCGTGCTCGCCGTCGCCACCGTCGCCGCGGCGGCCCCGCTGTTCTGCGCCCTCCTCCTGGTGAGCCTGCTGGGCGCGCTGACCGGGGTGCTCGGCCTGACCGCGGGGCTCACCCTGGCCGCGGCGGCCGGCCCGGTGGCCGTCCTCGCCGTACTCCTCGGCGCGTTCGTCCCCATGCTCTCCTTCCGGCTCGCGGGCCTGCGGCTGCCGCCGCTGCCCACCAACGCCGAACAGCTCCAGGAGGGCATCGAACCGCTCTCCTCCCGCGACGTGCTGGACCGCACCGCCATCGCGGACCGCTACATGACCGGGCTCTACGCCGGGACCGGCGCGGTGTGCGCCGCCAGTCTGACGGCCCTGTCGACCGGCAGCGGCTGGCCGCCCTTCACCCTCGGCGGCGTCCTGAGCCTGCTGCTCGTCCTGCACGGCCGGGCGATGAACGGCGCCTGGCAGCGGCTCTCCGCGGTCCTGCCGGGCGTGTACGGCGGGGTACTGCTGATGCTGGCGGGGATCTGGGAGGGCGGTACCGCCGCCCGCTGCACGGTCCTCGCGGTCTCCCTGGTCGCCGGGGCCGCCCTCGTCGGCGCCGCCTGGAGCATCCCCGGACGCCGCCTGATCCCGTACTGGGGCCGCGCCGCCGACCTGCTGCACTCGCTCGCCGCCGCGGCGCTGCTCCCCCTGGTCCTCGTCGACCTCGGAGTGCTGTCGGCACTGCGCGGGCTGTGGAGCTGAGACGGCGATGCCGCACCCGCCGCCGTAACCGGCCCCGGAACCGGGACGGGGACCGAACGGCGCGCGGGAGGGCCGCACCACCACGACACGGCCGGGCGAGCACGGCACACGGCCGAACCACGAAGACACACAACCCGTCGGAATACGCACAATCCGTCAGCTGACGGGCAGGGGTGGGGAGAGGGATGCAGTCCAGGCGGGACCAGGTCCAGGCTTATACGTTCGTGGTCGGGCGGCTGACCACGGGCATGCTGGCGGCCGACCCGGACGCCCTGGACCCGCCCATGAGCCGCACCCGGCGCGGCGCGACGACGGGCCTGATCATCGGCGTGCTGCTCTGCGTGGGCTTCCTGCTCTTCGGGCTGATCTCCCCGGGGGAGTCCACCGCCTGGCGCAAACCCGGCACCCTCATCATGGAGAAGGAGACCGGGGCCCGTTACGTCTTCGGCGACGGGGTGCTGCGCCCGGTCGTCAACTACGCCTCCGGCAAACTGGTGACCGGCGGCCAGGGCGAGATGCTGAGCGTGGGCCGCGCGTCCCTGGCCGATGTGCCGCGCGGCGCGCCCATCGGCATTCCCGGCGCCCCCGACTCCCTGCCCGACGCGGCCCAGTTCTCCGACCACGCCTGGCAGGTGTGCGCCACCTCCCGTACGGCCGCCGACGGTTCCACCGAATCCACCACCACCGTCGGGGTGGCCGCCGCCGCCAGCACCGCCCCGGCGCTCCGGAGCGACCAGGCGCTGCCGGCGACCGGCCCGGACGGCGTCACCTATCTGCTGTGGCAGGGCAAGCGGCTGCGGCTGGACTCCGCCCACGGCGCGTTGCAGTCCCTCGGCTACGGCACCGCCGACCCCGTACGGGTGGGCAGCGCGTTCCTCGCCGCCGTCCCCGCCGGGCCCGATCTCGCACCGCAGGAGGTCGAGGGGCGCGGCGAGACGGGCCCGCAACTCGCCGGCGAGAAGCGCCGGGTGGGCCAGCTCTTCGACGTCCGCACCCCCGGCAGCCCCGACCAGCACTACCTGCTGGGCCGCGACGGGCTCCACCCGCTCACCGTCACCGGCGCCCAGCTGCTGCACGGCGACCCGCGTACCGCCAAGGACGCCTACGGCGGCAAGGAAGCGGTCGCCACCGTGCTGGGCCCCGACGAGGCCAGGGCGCACCTCGCGCCCAAGGACGGCGCCGGACCGGCCGCCGGCCTGCCCGCCACCCCGCCGAAGGACGTGACGCGCCAGGCGGGCACGGTCCCCTGTCTGCGGGTCACCCCGCAGGGCGGTACGCCCGACCAGCAGCTCACGCAGGTGCCGGTGCGGTACGCGGTCGGCCAGCCGGCCGCCGAACGCGACGGCGTCACGGCCGGCTGCCCGGCCCCCGAACTCATCGGCGCGCGCCCCGGCTTCGGCGTCCTGGCCGAACCGCTGCCCTCCGGCGCGGGCTCCGGGACCCGCTACCTGGTCACCGGCGAAGGCATCAAGTACCCGCTGGCCTCCGCCGATGCGGCCAAGCGGCTCTCCTACGACGGGGTCGAGCCCGTACGGCTGCCGTCCGCGCTGCTGCGGCTGCTGCCGACGGGACCGGTCCTCGATCCGGCGCGGGCGGCCCGGCCGGCGGACGCGGGCCCGGCAGCCAAGCCGGACCCGGGGTGCGCGAACGCCGCGGCGGCCGGCAAGGGCGTGCAGAAGGGCGGGGCGTCCGGATGAGCGCGGGCACGAACCGGCGGACCCGGCCCACGCGGGGCCGCACCACAGACCCGGACGGCGGGAGCACCTCTCCCGGCGTCCGGCAGGAGATCCGATACGAGTCAAGGGTGTGAGCGTCATGGTTGAGCGGATGCGCAGTACCGAACACGCGATGAACGTCGGCAGGGATGCCATCAGCGAGGCGGAAGCCTCGTGCCGGAAGATCTACACCGAGGTCGAGAACAGCAAGCAGACCCTCAGCGGCGGCTGGACCGGCGACGCGTCGACCGGCTTCGGCGCCTCGGTCTCCGAGTGGCTCGTGCAGCTGAAGGCGCTGGGCCAGAGCATGGACGAGATGGGCGTGCAGCTCGGCGGCACCCGGCACGAGTTCACGGCGAACGAGGAAGAAGCGGTCATCAAGGCCCAGTGGACCCAGCGGGTGAACCGCTGACCGGCACCGCCCGGCTGAACGGGCGCACCGGACCTCCCGGGCGCCCCACGCGTAACGACCCGATCCGAGGGAGCAGGAGCAGATGACCAACTTCAGCGTTCAGTACGGAGTTGTCGAGCAGGCGCGGGACTACATGATCCAGCAGACCAACGCCATCCAGACGGCCATCGACGACCTGCACGACAAAGTCAAGGTGGTGCTCACCGAGCTGGACGGTGTGACCGCCCAGGCGTACGAGGCCAAACACCGTGAGTGGCTGGCCAAGGTCGAGGAGATGCGGACCACGCTCACCGCCGGCCACCAGGTCCTCGGCGACATCCGGGACGGCTACAAGACCACCGACACCCGCGAGGGCAACCGCTGGGAGTCGCTGCGCGCCTGACCCCGGTCACGGCGGTGCGGGCGGGACCACCGCCCGCCCGCACCGTAGCCCCTGCGGCGGACAACGTTCCGCTCTCGTCCCAGGTTTGTGGAGGCAGACACCATGGCGAGCAACGACAAGACGACGTTCACGAAGCAGACGCTTCAGAACTACCGCGATTCGCCCAAGTATTTGAACGGGTTGCAAACGGACGCGAACGCCGCGCTGTACGACCTCGTGGGATTCCAGGAGGAATACGGCAAACTGCTGCCCGGTGGGCCGACCTTCGGGGCCGCCGTGGAGCTTCAGAAGTCGCTGCTGGCGGTCGACACCTCGGTCAAGGAACAGCTGGACACCGCCTACAACCTCTTCAACAAGATGGTCATCATGCTCCGGGACACCAGCACGTCGATGACCGAGATGGAGGACTCCACCGCCCAGCTCTCGGTCGAGCAGCTCAGGAAGCTCATCGGCGGCGCCCTCCAGCCGACCACCCCGCCCCCCGCGACGACCCCTCCGCCCAGCACGACCCCGCCGGGCACGACCCCGCCCCCCACCACCGAGCCGCCGAGCTAGCACGACGTGACACACCGGACCGATCCGTCGGTCACCGGCCGGCTTCCCGGCCACTGACCGATTCGCCGGTCAACGCACGGTCCGCAGCGCGGCGGACCTGCGGATCCGATCCGCGGGAGAAGGAGAACGAGGGTGGCAGACCCCACTCGCTGGCACGAGCTGATGGCTGTCTTCGCCAACTCGGGGCAGAAGGGCGCCAGTGGGCTGCTCGTCACGGTCCCCAGTCCGGAGGAGGTGACGGCGCCGCGCTGGACGCGTGCGTACTGGAACTACTGGGCGGCGTTCCCCTGGTCCGCGATGAAGACCTGGAAGTACTCCGACGGCAAGTTCTTCACGCTCCAGCGGCAGGCGGGAATCGGCCTGGCCGACGGCGAGAACAACCTCGACCGCGAAGGCGGCCCCTGGCCGAACTTCAACATGGGCAGCTCCCATCTGCTGAGCGCCCTGGGCGGGGCCGGCACCAACACCACCAGCCTGCCCAGCTTCGCCGAAGCCAGGAAGCAGCTGACGGCCGCCATCAACTTCTTCCACACCTGGCAGCCGGAGCTGGAGAAGTGGCAGAAGGACCTCGGTGAGCCGTCCCAGGGCTGGGAGGGCTCGGCCGCCGGCGCGTTCGCCGGGATCCTGGGGAAGCTCTCCAACGCGTACAAGGACATCCTGAGCTTCACCGGCGATGCGACGGGCACGTCCAAGAGCGGCTATCTGTACGAGCTGGAGCAGGCCGAGACGGGGCTGCGGACCGCCCTCACCTCCATGTGGAGCGCCTACGACAGCTGGCAGCAGGACCCCACGTTCTCGCCCGCCGGGGCCATCGAGGCGTACATCAAGGACCTGACCGTGGACCAGGTCTCCGCCGAGAAGGACCGGGTCGGCAAGCTCATCCACGGCGCCGACGGCGAGGTCGGCTACGTCGACCGGCAGGCCACCTGGGACACGGTCGAGGCCAAGGCCAAGGCCATCTGGGCGAAGACCGTCGCCGACAAGCTCGACAGCCAGGTGCCGGCGATCGTCACGGCTCTGAACACGGCGTACCGCACCTCCGCGCTGGGGCTCAAGCCGCTGCCGCAGAGCATCCAGGAGGCCCTGGCGAGCGGCGGATACACCGTCACCACCCCGCCGCCGACCGGCCCCGGGGGCGACACGGGGGGCGACAAGGACGGTCCGGGCGGCACCGACGACAAGGACGGTCCCGGCGGCAAGACCGACACCGACGGCCCGCCCGGCGGCAAGACCGACACCGACAGTCCGCCCGGCGGCACCGGGGGAGACGGCCCGCCGCCGCCCGGGTCGAAGGGCGACGGTCCCCCGCCGACCGGCTTCCCGCCGCCCGGCCAGACCAAGACGGACGGCAAGGGCGCCGACGGCAAGGGCCCCGATGGCAAGGGTCCGGACGGCAAGGGCCCCGACGGGCCCAACCTGAAGAAGCCGCCGCCGTTCAACCCCAACGACCTCCCGCCCGGCCAGACGCCCCCGGACAAGAAGGGCACGGGCAACAACGGGCAGGGGCCGGGCAACAACGGCCAGGACAAGAACCATCTGCCACCGCCCTTCGTGCCCCCGCCGTTCAGACCTCCGGGCCAGACGCCGCCGGGCACGGGCCCGGGTACCGGGTCGAACAAGAACTCCTGGGACCACCGCAACCAGTACCAGCCCCCGGACCTGCACGACTTCACCGGTCCCGGCGGCACCCACAAGGACCACGACTGGACGCTGCCGCCCGGCACCCAGGGCAGTAACCAGAGCCGGGAGAACCACGCCCCGCCGGGGCAGACCGACCTCTCGCGCTACGAGCCGTACAAACCCGAGGACTACACGGGCGACAACGGCCCGCAGACCTCCTCCACGGGGACCGGCTACTCCTCCGGCTCCGGCGGATCGTCCGACGGCACCGACGGCCTGTCGCTGGACAGCAACGGCAACCTGGTGCGTGGCGGCGCGGGCGGAACGGGGGGCGGGTCCGGCGCGAGCGGCGGCGGCGCCGGCTCGCAGATGCCGTACATGCCGCCGATGGGCGGTATGGGCGGCGGGGGCGGTGGCGGCGGCAAGGAAGGCCAGGAGCGCGAGCGCACCACCTGGCTGTCAGAGGACGAGGAAGTGTGGGGCACGGACCCGGATCTGGCACCGATGGTGCTGGGCCGCCCGACCCCCGAAGACACACGTGGCGGAGGCTACCGTGAGCAGCAACCCCTTCCAGGCACGGCTGGACGAGGCCATGGCACAACTGGAACAGGCCCGCGAACAGGCACACCGAACCCAGCAGGCCCTCGCGGAGGTCAGCGCGACGGCCACGTCCCGGGATCGTATGGTCAGCGCAACAGTTGACGCACAAGGCGCGGTGACGGGGCTGAAGTTCCACAGCACCCGTTACCGCTCCATGGCGGCGGCGGAGCTGTCCGCGGCCCTGCTCGACACGATCCGGCAGGCGCAGGACGAGGCCACCGCGCAGGTGTCGCAGCTCCTTCAGCCGGTGATGCCGGGCGGGCTGGACATCGGCGACGCGCTGGGCGGGCGCGGGGACCTGTCCGAGATGCTGGAGGCGTTCACCCACGGTTCGCTGCCGGGACAGCGCGGCTGAATCCGGCGGGGCAGCGGGGACGGGCAGCGGATCGAGGGACCGGGGGACGCCGTACGGAGGCGTCCCCCAGGGCTCGGCCGGCGGAGCCCGGCCCGGACGCCGTAAGAGTTGGTGACGAGAGAGGAGAAACGCGGTGACGGACGGATACCTGGCGGCCAACCCGGAAGGGATGGCCAAGAAAAGCACACACATCGATGACCTGGTCTCGTACACGGCGGACATCCGCGCCTACCACGAGAGCGGGCTCAGCGGCCTGGGCACCCCGTGGGGGGACGGCGACGAGACGGCGAGGGCGTTCGAGGAGGTCTACTTCCCGGGGCACCGGAACCTGACGGTCCTGATGGAGGCGCTGGAGACCGGCTTCGAGCAGTCCACGGACCAGATCAAGGAGACGGCCACCCACTTCTCCCGTACCGAGAGCGCCAACACCGAGGAAGTCCGGCGGCTGCGGACGCACGGCTGAGGAACGCAGGAAAGACAGCATGAGCATCGAGGCGTCGGACGATTTCCGCAGGCTCTGCCTGGCCCTGACCGGCTCGGAATTCCCGAAGGCCAACGAGGACGGACTGCGCCACCTGGCCGATCACCACGGCCAGGTGGCCAGGCGGTTCGCCAGCATGCCCGACTACCTCATGCACGCCGTCAACGGCATCCGGACGGACTTCGACGCCAAGGCCGCCGACGACTTCTCCGCGTCGCTCGCCGAGTTCACCTCCGGCGGGACCAACTACATCGAGGCGGCGGCCAAGGCGTCGCGCGATATCGAGCACTACGCGCGCGTGACGGCCACGAACGTCGAGTACGCGAAGCTGATGGGCATCGCGCAGCTCGTCCAGATGCTGCTGGAGATCGCCTGGGCAATCCTCCAGGGGCCGTACGGCTGGGCCGAGATCCCCGTCTTCCAGATGCTCACCAAGGTGTTCCTGCTGAAGGTGTTCCGGGGGCTGGTCGGGCACATCCTGGCCGGTGTGGTGATCAGCGAGGTCGTGTCGCTGTCGCTGGACGCCCTGATCCAGCGAATCCAGATCGCGAACGGCACCCGCGACTCCTTCGACAGCGAGCTCACCAAACAGGCCGGTCTCAGCGCGCTGCTCGACGGTGTGCTCGGCGGTGTGCTGGGCGCCGGCACCGCCAAGTTCGGCAAGGTCTTCGGCAGTTCGGCCGGCGGCAAGGTGGGCAAGACGCTCACCAAGCACCTGGACGAACTCGGCACTGTGCCCCCGGGCCTCGCCAAAACCCTGGGCAAGGACGTGGGCGGAGCGCTGGGCAAGCACTCCGACGACATCCTGCGTCCCCTCGGCGGGGCGCGCCACGCGCTCGGCGACGAGGCAGCCGACCGTTTCCGGAAGACCTTTGGCGACGTCTTCGAGAAGAACTTCGGGGACACGCTGGGGTCCGGGGCCGCCCGCGAACTCGGCCAGAAGTACGGCGACACCTTCGCCCGCAACTGGGGCCGCGAGGGGACCAAGGAAGCGCTGGCGAAGACGCTGGACGGCCCCGCGGGCAAGAAGCTGCCCGACGGGGTGCGCAACTCCCTGAAGGACCTGCCCGACACCGTCCTCGACGCGGTGACCGACACCCACCGGACCGTGGCGGGCAAGGTGGGCCACTGGGTCGGCGAGGCCGCCACCGACGCCGCCCACGGGTACCTCTCCGACGGCCTCTACAACCTGATCTTCAGCGATGAGCACCAGTTCACGGTGGACCCCTGGAGCGGTGCCGCCGGCGCGATAGCGGGGCGGGTGACGCATCACGTCACCGAGGCGGGCAGCGGACTGGTCGGGCACTTCCGGGGGGCCGGGGACGGAGGGGGCGCCGGGTCGCACGCCTCCGGGACGGGCACGGGTACGGGTACGGGGACAGGGTCGGGATCGGGGGAGAAGGCAGGTCAGGCCGGCGCCGGTTCGGGCGGCACCGGTCCGGCGGGCGGTACCGGCAACGACGGGACGAACGGCGCCGGCTCGAACGGCGGCGAAACGCACGGCACCGACAAGTCCGGCGGCGGGGCCAACGGCGACGGGGCGAACGGCGGCGGCACAGCCACGAGTTCCGACGGGCCCGGCACCTCGGCCGACCGTGACACGCACGGCACGGGCAAGGACGAACCGACCGCGGGGAAGGACGGACAGCCGGCTCCCGCCCCGGCCCCCTTCCCGACCACGGGAACCGGGCAGCAGACCGCCGGCGGCCAGACCACGGACAGCGGCCAGAACCGCGCCGGTGGTTCTTCGGCCACCTCGAAGACCGGCTCCACCCCGTCCACCACGTCCACCTCCTCGGCGGACGGGCGGCAGACGGGCAAGCCCGGCGGCGGCTCCGACAAGCCCGGTGGCAGCACCGAGAAGTCCAGCGGCAGCACCGGCAGATCCGGCAGCACGGACACACCCGGTGGCACCGACAGGCCCGGCTCCACGGTCAAGACCGGCTCCACCGATTCCCCCGGCACTCCGTCCACCGAGTCGCACCACACCGAGCGGGAATCCGGCGACCGGCAGGGCACGCCGCCGCCCTCGGCGATCTCCACGTCCTCGTCCACGGACTCCGCTACGCAGCACGGCAACACCCATGGCGACGAGACGCACCGCACCGACTCGGATACCGGCTCGGAACCCCCGGCCCCGTCGCAGGTGAAGACCGGGTCAACGGAGACCACGGAGTCACCGGGGACAGCGGGGAAGGACGACCCGGCGGGGACGGAAGCGGTCGCCGCCGGCGGGGCGGCGAAGCAGGATTCCGCGCCGGGGCCGCACCCCACCGGCCAGGACGGCACCACGCACCACGACACGGCCACGGAACGCACCACCTCGGACGAGACGCACCCGGGCACCGAACCGGGCACCCACCCGGGCACCACGGATTCCGTCACCAAGCCCGACACCAGGTCCGGTACGAAGTCCGATACGAAGTCCGATGCAAAGTCCGATACGAAGTCCGATACGAAGTCCGCCAGGGATTCCGACACCAAGCCCGATACGGAATCCGACACCAAGTCCGACACTGAGTCCGACACTGAGGCCGCTACGGAATCCGATGCGAAGTCCCGTACGGAATCCGTGGACAAGCCCGTCAGCCATGAGCAGGCCACCGGCCACCACATCACGGATGGCACGGACGGCACGGGCGGCGGCGCTGACGAACACCACAACAAGGGCTCCGACACCGACGGCACGCCCGACCGGCGGGCGCGCCAGTCGCCGCCGCGGCCCTACGTCGAGCCGGCCACGAAGCCCGACTGGCTGACGATCGGTGGCCCGGGGGCCGACGCGGCGACGCACGAACCCGTGCCGAAGACCGTGCACTTCATCTGGCTCAACGGAGAGCTCTCGCCCGCGGCGCAGGCCAACCTGCACGAGTGGGCCGCGCTGGCGAAGAACGGCGACTGGCAGATCAAGCTCTGGACGGACGAGCGCGCCAACACGGTCAACAAGGCGTTCCTGGCGGGCCTGCCCCCGCACGTGCAGCCGACCCTGATCACCGAGAAGCTCTTCGAGGACCCGCCGGCCAAGGGCAAGAACTCGACGATCCGCAAGATCAAGAACATCTTCAATTCCCCGCCGCAGCGCAATACGCGCCATATGTACGACTACGCCCGGGAGAAAAAGGGCTACGCGATGGCGTCGGATGTGGCGCGCTATCAGATCCTCAATCTGCACGGTGGCATCTACGCGGACGTGGACCTCGGGCCGGGCAGGCTGACGCTGCCCAATGAGTCGTGGACGATGCCCAACGGCCCTTCCACCGCGCCCTTCTTCGGACCGGAGCTGCGCGACAAGGGGTCCGTGGCCTTTGTGCTCAAGAGGGGGAGAGAGGAGCACTTCGGCGACGACGATGTACAGCGGGCCGCCGACGAGATGTACGAGAAGGGGGAGCTGGGCAACCAGTTCATCGTCACGCCGCCGCGCAGCCCGTTCCTGGGGCATCTGCTGGACAATCTCCAGAACCCGGAGAAGAACCAGGCCAGCTGGGCATATGTGAACGCCGCCGTCGACGCGGCGGACCGTACCGGCCCCGGCTACATCCGCAAGCAGGCGCTCAACTATCTGCGGGACCACGGCCACCCGGTGGCGCGAGCGGTCACACCGTGGCAGGTGGACCGCACGGCGCGGGACAGATGGGGCTCGCTGAAGTGGATCACGGACGAGAGTGAATCCCAGGAGCATGCCGCCGGCCCGCCTCACACCAAGCCCGTCACCACCTCGTCCGGGACCGGCGATACGCCAACCGGTACGGGCGCGGACGCCGCACGTCCCCGTAAGGCACCGCCCGCGACGCACACCGAAGGACAGCCGCAGCACGTCGCGTCGGAGGACACCCACGACGCGACGGGTGACACGCACGCGAACCACACGGCGAACAACACGGCAGAGACTCCCGGTGGCCAGGGGGACAACAACCCCGAGGGCGGCACGGACGACGTCGCGCACGGCGCGCCGGACGACACGCAGCAGCCCGCCGCGCCGCAGCCCTCGCCCGACCCCAGCGAGTCCTGGGCCCACCTGCGGGCGGAGGCTCCGGTCCATCAGGTCGGCAGCCCCACGGACACCTCGGGCGTGGAGGTGTCGCGGTTCGAGGGCTTCGAGGACAGCGCCATCACGTTCCTGAGTCAGCCCGACGGCTCGGCACTCCACCACCTCAGGCTGCGCGGGACCGACGGGCAGGTGCGGTTCGAGTGGCGGCGCATACCGCTCCCGGGCCCTCATCAGGAAAACAGTCCGACCCATGTCCGCGAGGTCACCCTGCGGGTCCGCTTCGACCGCGGTCCGGGTGTCGGACCCGATGAGGCCGCGGCCCGTATGCGGTCGTACACCGAGGCCCTCGACCAGCACCTCAACAGCGGATACCGGCTCCCGGGCGGCGGCGACCTGCTGCACATCCGGGTGGCGGAAGCGGGCCCGGAGACCCCCGTCCGCGATGTGCACGCCACCGTGCGGTGGACGGCCGCCGATCCGCGGACGCCGCCCCGCTCGGACGAGGACAACTGGCGGGTGGACGACGACCCGGAGACATGGATCCACGAGACGCTGCACCGGGTCGGCCTGGTGGACGAGTACCACGAGAGCGCGACGGACAACGAGGGTGCGCCGCGCAGCCTGTTCCGCCGGAACCCGGACTCCACGGCCGTGCACGGCCCCGACAGCTTCATGGGTCCGCGCACGGCCGGACCGGGCGGCACCGATCACCTCGTCGCGCAGGTGCGGGACGACCAGCTCACCACGATCGAATCGATCATGGACAGCGGCTCGGCCCATCTGCCGGCCCCCCGCCTGGCCGATCTGCCGGATGCCGCCCGTAACCACCTCGCCAGGATCCTCCAGCCGTCGCCCGGCCCGGTCGAGACGCACTCCGTGGTGCAGCGCTTCGGGGCGCTCTTCGACCTGACCGTACGCGGCCGCCGGGAGGACCACGTACTGAGCGATCTGCCGGAGGGAGACCGGGACCCGGCCGCCCTCTACACCATGTACGAGGAGTGGAACCGGGACGGCCGCTGGAACCGGGCCATGGACCTGCTGCGCGAGCACGGCGTGGAGGTGGACGACCGGGGCGGCCCCGCCAATCCGGCGAACGATCCCGCGCACGGTCCGGCGAGTGATCCGACGCAGGTCCGGAACACCGATCCGGTGACCGGTCCGACGACCGGCGAGGACGCCGGTCCGTCGAGCGGGACGCACCACCAGGACGAGCATGAGGGCACCGATCGGGACACGTCGGAGGGGGAGTTCTTCGACGCCCGGGAGCATCAGCCCTCCTCGTCGGAGGACGATTTCTTCGACGCCGTGGAGCATCAGCCCGATACGGACGGCGAGGAAGCGACGCCGCAGGACGTCACTGCGCCGGAGCAGGAGGCGGCGTCGGAGCACGGTTCCTCGTCGGAGCACGGCTCCACATCGGATCAGGGTGCCGAGTCGGAGCAGGACGCCGCGTCGGAGCATGGTGCCGCGTCGGAGCACGGCGGTCCTGCGGAGGACAACGGCTCCACGTCGCTTCATGAGGACGAGGAGGCCACCCAGGAAACACCGGGTGACGAAGCCGAACCGTCCACCCCGGACGACAACTCGTCCCACAGCAGCGATGACCATTCGTCGGACGCCGGAACCGGCGCCGGCACCGAGGATGAACACGGCGCGCACGACAGCGATTACGACGCGGATCAGGAGGCGTCCAACGCCTCGCCCCCACCCTCCCCGTCCGGCTCACGCCCCCGCACACCCGCCTCCGAGCGCGGTCGTGACGAGAACTCGGACAAGGGCTCGGACAAGGTCTCGGACAAGGTCTCGGAGGTCTCTGAGGACGCGCGTGATGAAGTGCGCGACGAGAACTTGGACAAGGTCTCTGAGGACGCGCGTGATGAAGTGCGCGATGACGTTTCCGACAACGTTTCCGACAACGTCTCGGAGGGCGGTCAGGACCACGTCTCGGATGACGCCCACGATGGCGCGTCCGACAACCATCGGGACGAGACGTCCGACGACGGATCTGACAACCACCAGGACGAGGCTGCCGACGAGACCACCGGCGACACCGTCAACGAGACCACCAACGACACGACTGACAACACCCACAACGAAACCACCCACAACACCCCGGACGGCAACCCCGGTGACGACCCCGGGGACGCTCCGGCCACTACGGGGCCGCCCGTAGGCGCGAACTCCGTGCACCTCGGTCGTACGCTCGCCGGGGCGAAGATAGTCGAGGACCCGGGCCCCGATGCGGTGCGGCAGCGGGTCGGCCAGTTGCTCGGGGACGGGCGCACCCAGCCGCTGGCCGCGCGGCAGTTGGACGCCGCGTTCGATCCCGCCAACTTCCGTGCG
Source organism: Streptomyces sp. x-80 (assembly GCF_046549095.1). Lineage (NCBI taxonomy): Bacteria > Bacillati > Actinomycetota > Actinomycetes > Kitasatosporales > Streptomycetaceae > Streptomyces > Streptomyces sp. x-80. The sequence goes on along the minus strand of NZ_JAJPWM010000006.1, from coordinate 332,431 downwards.
ATGCACCCCAAGATGGTGAACGGCGACTGGCGCTTCCCGGTCCATATCGATGGCCGGGTCCACGAAGTGGTCATCAAGGCTCACCCCGGTGAGTGGACCTGGCGGGAGCGGAAGGAGAGCGGGGGGTCCGCGGCCAGCGCGAAGGTCAAGCAGGCCACCGCCGAGCCCCGTAAGACGACCTTCACCACCACGAAATCCGCTGTCGACGAGTCCTCAAGCTACGCTCACCCGCTCTCCACCGAGGCGACCGTGCTCGCCTCGGTATCGGTCAAGGCGGGGGCGATGAGCTACGACGGGGAGAGCTCGGCGACCTCCGATCGTGAGGCGAGCCGGGAGACCTCCCCGAGCGGCGAGGTGAACACGTATGTGTCCACGTTCAGGTACGAGGTCTCCGTCCTGGACCAACACGGCGTCGAGCTTCCGCACACCGGCGGTGACACCCCGCAGCCGACCGGGCAGGTGGCCGCGGAGGTGGCCCATCCCTCGACGGCTTCCACCGACCAGAACGCCAACCGCTCACAGGGCTGGGAAGGCTGGAACCCGCAGACCGCCGGGCAGCGGCAGCCCAACGGTTACGCCCTGGACGTGACCGGGCTCGGCAACGTACGGGACGCCGTCTTCGGGCAGTTGCCCGACGAGTTGCCACCCGGCAGCAGGGCACACCAGAAGATCAATGACTTCTTCGGCCCGCAGAACGTGCTGGACGGACTGGAGCAGGCCGCGGGCAGTGGCCTGCTCTCCCCGAAGTTCACGCTGAGCGACGGCCGCCCCGCCTGGATCAACCTCAAACTCGAACCCGAGCACACCACCGTGGAGTCCGGCTACGAGACCAAGGACAAGATCGGTTCGAAGTCGACGTCGCTGCTCTCCGGCAGCCTGAACAACGGCAGTTCCTGGTCGCTGGGCGGTTCCCTGGGCGGCGCGGGCCGGGTGCAGATGATGCTCCAGAAGTGGGTCACCGGCACCCTCGGCTACACCTACAGCGGGACGCACGCGTACAAGTCGGCGGCGAAACTGTCGTCCACCGTGGAGCGGAACGTGGAGCACGGGGAGTCCTCGCGACTGGTGCGTACGGGCGTCCGGTTCCGCGCGGAGGTGATCACGGGTTCCCTCTCGCCGCACAGGGACGGGCTCCGGGCGGTGACCACCACCCCGGTCGGCGCGCACAACGAGCCGCACCGGACGAACGGGACCGAGACGCCCCCGCCGCCTGCGTCTTCACCACACCCGCAGAACACGGATGAGCACGCGACCACGACGACGGACGCGAGCAACACCACGGACGCGGTCACGACGAGGACCACGACGCCCGCCCCGAACACGGACCCGAACGCCACCACGAACGCCAACGTGAACGCGAGCACGGATGACATCGAGATGCGTCCGCTGCCGCAGCGCAACGCGGACCATGTCGCCTTCCAGATCGATCCGCCGGAGACCACGACCCACGTCGGGCCGGAGGACACCGTCGGCCGGACAGGCGCGCAGGACACGATCATCCAGATCGAATCGGAGAACACCTCCGTCCAGACCGATTCGCGGAACACCTCTGGTCAGCCCGAATCGGGGAACACCTCCGGTCGGTCCGAGTCGCAGAACACGCACGGTCAGTCCGAGTCGCAGAACACCGTCGGCCGGACAGCGGCGCAGAACACGCACAGCCAGGCTGAACCGCAGCACACGGCCGGTCGGACGGAGACGCAGCACACGGCCGTACAGACAGCGGCGCAGAACACACCCAGCCAGACCGAAGCGCAGCACACGGCCGTACAGAACGAACCCGAGCACACCGTCATCCAGATCGAGGGCGGCGATCTGACCGGCGAGCTCTACCGCCTCTACCCCGAGGAGATCACGCCGCCGCAGCCCGACGACGTACGGCATGTCCCGCAGCAGACGGAGCTGCGTGACCCGGTGCACGCCCTGCGGACGGCGTATCTCGACTTCCCCGGCTCGACGGAGCTGGAGCGGCACGTTCGCGAGCGGCTGGCACAGCAGGCGCCCGGTCTGCTGCCGCCGCTCGGCCACGGGCCCGGTGACCGGCCCCTCGAAGGCGACGCCGCGAACGGGCGCCGACCTCTTATCACGCCCCAGGCGATGGACAACCTGCGCAAACTGCGGCAGGAAATATCCGCCTCGTCGCTGCGCGGCGGCGCGGACAGCCTGCTCGACGGCACCTTCCACTTCACCCTGGACTCCTCGCACCTCCCCCTGATGTCGTCGAAGAAGTACGAGGTGCTCATCAAGGCCGACCTCTCCGAGGGTGAGCACCAGGGCACCGTCACGTCCAAGACGAAGAACGCGGTGACCCGGACGAGCACGGCGGACCGCAGTGTGACGCACGGCAGCAAGCACGCGCTCGCCCTGTCCGTCAACTACCGCCAGCAGCTGCCGGATTCGTCGGGCAACCAGTCCACCACCCGCAGTATCGGCAAGGGCGACGCCGGCTGGACGTTCCTGAACAAGACGCAGCAGACGGCCTCCGGGCGGGAGACGGAGACCAGCCGGAGTTTCGAGAACAAGGGACCCGCCGACGCGTTCGGCTACCGGGTGAACTACCAGGTCCTGACCCGTTCTCATGAGAAGGACGGCCCCACTCTGAACGAGGTGCTGGAGTCCGACGCCTCCCTGCCGCAGGAAGAGCGGCAGGCGCGGCCGGTCAGCATCACGGACAGCCGGGCGACGGTGGAGGTGCAGCGGCCGGAGCAGGGCATGCAGCCCCCGACGACGCCGCATTTCACGCGGCTGCCGCCGTTCCATTTCGTCCAGCACGTCAGCGACGGCGCGGGGCTGCGGGACGGCGTGGACCGGGCGATCCGCGGCGCCTACCGCGCCCGCGAACAGGCGGGCAAGTCGCAGCGGGAGGGCGGCGGAACCGAGGGTGCCCGCGAACCGCGGGTCCCGGACCTGAAGGCGACGCTGGACTCGCTGACCAGCACCCCGCGGATTCTTTCCGATGTCTCCGCATCCTCCGGTGGCTGGTCCAACTCGCCGGACCAGCACGTCGGTTCGGGAGGCAACCGCGATTCCGTGGGCGTGTCCCGGCGCACCACCCTCGCCGACGACTATCAGTATCGCGGCACGCTCTCCGAAGGCACCCTCGAACTGGTCCTCAAGGGGTCCACGTCCACCACCGTGGTGGGCAAGAGCGGCAAAGCGCTGAGCGGGAGTCTGGGCCCCGACTTCGGGCATTTCCCCGAGAGCCAGACGGGCATGACGATCGAGAACGTGCAGTTCCGCGGCGGCTTCGTGGTGAAGGGCTCGCACACCGCCGCGTTCGCGGACTCCCATCTGGAGCAGACGTCGGCGGGGCTGAAGATCAAGCGCGAGGGGCCGTGGCACCTGTACGAGGTCCGGGCCGAGAGCACCGTGGTCGGCAGGGTCACCAGCCCTGACGGCACCGTGCACTACGGCACGCCCGAGCAGAGTGAGCACACGGTGTACGTCCTGCTGTCCGACGCGGATCTGCGCGCAGCGGGACAGCAGGGCCCGCAGGGTGCGCACGACGCGCAGGAGCCGCACGGCACGGAGAATCCGGCCGGGACGCAAAACCAGACCGTTGTGCATGAGTCGCAGGGGTCGGCCGGGACTCAGGACCAGACCGTCACGCACGAGACACATGAGACACACGGGACACACGAGTCGCAGGAGTCGCCCGTCGCGCAGAACCCGCCCGTCCCGCAGAACCCGCCCGTCGCACAGAATTCGCCTGACCAGGGGGACGAGAACCTCACGGAGACTCCGCCGTCGCCCCTCACCGCCCCGCTTCTGGAGGCCAAGGTGGCCGCGGGATGCCTGGCCGAGGTACCGGGTTCCGAGGAGATCCTGACGGAGGTGCACCGCCAGCTCACCGGGGGGCGGCCGACCGGAGGCGTGCCGACCCACGCGCTGCCGTTCGCGGAGGCGTTCTCGCCGGACGCGCTCTCCGCGGGCTTCGACTCCCTGCTGACGGTCGGGCTGACCGATCGGCATGTCATCGAGACGCGGACCGGCCGCACCATCACGGAGGTCAGAGTTCGCGCGGTCCCGCAGGGCGGCTGGCAGGACACCGGGAAGCGCGAGGACCAGTCGGTCACCCGCAGTCTGGAGTCGGTGGAGACGCTCAAGGGCACCGGGAACGCGACGTGGATGGGCGGTATGGACGCGAACTTCCGAGGCGCGTTCAACCCGCGGACCAATGTCGGCTTCGTGAGCTGGGATCCGAAGGCCAGCACCGAGGCGGGCTTCGACAACAGCAGCGGGTCCAGCACGACCAGCACCACGGGGCACAGCACTTCGGGCTTCGGCAAGAGCGCGCTGTTCACCGGCGATATGCGGTTCGAGGTGATCGTCACCCAGCGTACGGAACCGTTGGGCACGTACACGTCGCTGGCGGCACCCGAAGAGGTCGTGGCACCGTCCCCGACCAGCGTGTGGGTTCCCGAGTCGCTCACCGCTCCCGTGCCGGCGCCCGGCACCACCACGGCGCCCGCTCCCGGCGGCACGCAGGAGCACGTCACCACGCCCGCTCCCACATCTGACACCACGGCCACAACGACACCCACGCCCACGCCCACGCCGGCTTCCGGCACGGTGCGGCCGACGCCCCCCGACAACGCCCTGCACCACGAAGCGGCAAACGACGGCGGTCAGAACCACGAAGCGCAGAACGGTGACGGTCAGAACCATGAACCGGCGAACGGTGGTGACCAGAACCACGAAGCGCTGAACGGCGGCGGCCAGAACCATGAACCGGCGAACGGTGACGGTCAGAACCACGAACCGGCGAACACCGGCGGCCAGAACCACGAAACGCAAGACAATGGCGGCCAGAGCGACGAAGCGCAACGCCGATGGGCCGAATCCCTCCGCAGCGGGCACGACATGCTGGGGTTCGACCACGGGTCGGAGCTGCTGGACATCAGCCGACAGGTACTGACCACACCACGGCCCGGTCCCGAAGGCGGGCTCGGCTCCTGGATCCACTCGGCCTACACGACCATGGGCACCTCGCTCCACCACGTCGTGGAGACCTTCCTGCCCGCGACGGACCGGCGCATCCCGCAGAACTCCCCGCTGCGTGACGAATACCGGCTGCCGGTGGAACAACGCCAGGCGCTGCGCCAGCTCATGGGCCCGCAGGCGCTGCCCGCCGTCTTCCATCTGCTCCAGGAGGAGGGCGGCTACCGGACCCCGCCGCTGGCCGGCGACGGCGATGTCGGCCTCCAGCTCACGCTCGGCGCGACCGGCACGGCGGAGCAGGTCGGCCGCCGGGAAGAGGGCGAGGACGAGCTGTCCGGCGGGCTCAAGCAGGAGGTCGCCAACGCCGCCACGCTCAACATCAAGAAGGGCGTGAGTCCCCTCACCTTCGGCATCGGTGCGGACAAGCCGAGCCTGACGTTCCCGTTGAACACCATGAACATCTCCCGGGACTCGACCCAGGACAGCGACCGCCATGTCACCCGCACCCCCGCGACGCCGAGCGGTCACGCGCGCCCGGCCCCCGTCCCGCACGGCAAGACCGAGAGCGAACCGGGCAAGGCCAAGCTCAAGGGCCCGCAGGTGCTGATGCGGCAGCCGGTGCGGTTCCAGGTCTCGGCGGTGGACGAAAAGGGTGCGTACGGCGCCCGGAACGTCGACGGCAATCTCTATTACTGGGTCGCCGAGGAAACCCCGCAGACGACGACGGAGACCCCGCAGCCCACGACGGCCGTCACGGAGACCGCCCAGCCCACGACGGTGCCCGTGGAAACCCCGCACACGACGACGGAGCCCACCCCGACCCCACCGGCGACCACCCTGCCCGTGGACCTCCCGGCCCCGGCCCCGGCCCCGGCTCCGACTCCGGTTCCGACCCAGAGCCAGACTCAGAGCCAGAGCCACACTCAGAACCAGAACCAGAACCAGAACCAGACTCGGACTCCGGCCCCGGTGGAGTTCTCCGAGCAGCCGGTCGACGTCGTCGAGCCGCCGGTCGTGGTGGAGAATCACGCCCAGGTCACCATCGATGTCTCCGAGCCGGAGGCGGTCGAGACCCCCGCACCGGACGTCGTCGAGAACTCCGGATCGACGACCTCGGACGCGGCTGCCGGCGCGCCGTCCAAGAAGCCGGTCACCGGCCCGCCGGTACCGGCGAACAACGCCCAGGCGTGGTTCGCCGCCCTCAATCCCTCGCACGCCTCGCGCGGTCCCCAGCCGGGCGCGCACCAGCCCACCACGAGCGAAACGGACAGGCCATGAGCGACACAGCAGCGAAAGCAGCCGAGGCCGCACCATCGAGCGGAGCTGCCGGGTCCGAGCAGCCGGCGCCCACCGCCGCCGCGCGGGCCGCCGCACTGCCGGACGGGCCCAAGCCGGCAGAGCGGGCGAAGCCGGCCGGGTCGGCCGAGCCGGGCGGCGCCGCGCCGGCGGAGGCCGCAACGCACGGTTTGACCGGTACGGTGCTGCGCCCCGGAGCCCCGCTGGTGCCCGTCGACACCACGCCCGGGACGGACGGCGAGTCCGCGGCCAGGGGCGACGGCAAGAGCGCGGGCGACGACAAGGACCCGGGTGGCGGGACGCGCGCGGGCGCGGCCCCCGCGGAGGTCGCGGCGGCAGGCGCGGGAGCGGTGGCGGTAGCGAGGCCGGAAGCGGGCGCACGCGCGGACTCGGACTCGGACTCGGACTCGGGCGGCGGAGCCGGAAAGACCGCGCCCGCCACCCCGGAAGCCGGCGCCACCCCCGGAGCCGGCGCCACCCCCAAGACGGAGACCACCCCGGAACCCGGCGCCCGGACCGGAGCGGCACCGGCCGCCGAGGTGCCCGCACCGGCCACCGGAACCCCCGCACCGGCCGCCACCCCCGCCCGTCAGAGCCGTCTCCTGCGCGCCGTACACAAGACCCGTGCCGCGGCGGGCGCGGCGGGGGCGGCCGGTGTCGCGAGGGCCGGTGCGGCTGCGGGGGCCCGTGCCGAAGGGGACGCCGCGGGTGCGCAGTCGCGGGCCGGGAAGCTCTCCCCGCGGGTGCTCGCGGGCGCCGCGATCGCCGGTGTCGTCCTCGTCGCCGCCCCGTTCGGCATAGCCGAGTTGAGCAAGCGCGTCTCCGGCGATTCGCCCGCCCATCCCGGGGACCCCCTCCTGGCGGCCGAACAGAACGGCGGCGGGCCGGGGTTCGTCCCCGTACCCGGTGCGACCACGCCGGGGGAGGGCGGGGGTGCCGCCCCGAACGGCAGCACCGCCGACCAGGGCGGCGGGCCGGCCGGCGGCTCCGACGGTCCCGGTGGTCCGGGAGGTCCGGGCGGGGCCGGTGCGGCGCAGCCCGACGGTGCGAAGGGGGCCCAGGCAGGCGAGGGACCCGGTACCCCGCAGGACGGCGGTACGGTACCGGCCGGCGGTGGCGATGTCGCCGGGAAGCCCTTGTCCCCGGGCACCAAGGCGTCGCCGGGGACGGATTCCGGCGGCGGCTCCGGAGGGAAGACCGCGGTGGGACCGGTCAACCGTGCCGTCGCCAAGACCTATACCGCGGTGGCCGGTCCGTGGTGCGGCCAGGGCAACGGCCAGACGTACAAGGAGGTCGGCAAGTACTCGCAGGGCAAAGAGGGCTGGCTGACCGGCTCCGGCGGTGCGGCCGGCAACGGCTGTGACGGCCGGTTCCGCGCGCTGCCGATGTCGGGCGCGAAGACCCCCGACTCCAGCCTGTTCTCCTACTGGACCTTCAACACCGGCTTCTCCAGTGCCAGTTGCAAGGTGTCGCTGTTCATCCCCGACGACTCCTCCAAGCAGCGGGTCGGCGGTGAGCCCGCCTACTACTCGCTGCACAAGGGCCCCAAGTGGAACGGCGACCACCTGGCCGGCTTCCATATCGACCAACCGGCAAACCGGGGCAAGTGGGTCAACGCCCCGACCATCACCGTGCCGGGCGGCACGTTCACGCTCCGGCTGACCAACGCGGGCCTTGACTGGACCAGCAAAGGAAAGACATACGCTCATGTAGCCGCCGCTCAGGTCAAGGCCCAGTGCACGGCGCAGTGAACGCGTTCGGACCCGCGGCAGCACGGCTGCGGGCAGGGGAGGAGAGACCGTAATGACACGCCAGGTTTTGGCCGTCGACCCGAACAGCCCCGGCTGCTACGCCACCATCGCGGAGGCGGTCGGTGCCGCCCAAGGAGGCGCGCTGATCACGGTGGCACCCGGGCGCTACGCCGAAACCCTGGTGCTCACCGCCGTGGTGACGGTCATCGCGGCCGAAGGCCAGGGCAGCGTCGAGCTCGCCCCGCGCTCGGGCACCGCGGTCACCGCGGCGGCGGAGGCCGTCAAGCTCACCGGACTGGTCATCCGCGGCCAGGACGGTGAGCGGCCCGCCGTCGACGTCCCCGACGGGCAACTGGAACTGGACGGCTGCGAGATCAGCGCCCGGTCCTGGGCCACCGTCCTGGCCCGGGAGTCCGGCGCGCTCGCCATGCGGGACTGCCGGGTCACCAACCCGGGCGGCGCCGGCATCGTGGTCACCAGCGAGGCCGAGTCCGTCATCGAGGGCTGCACGCTGGAGGACCTGGCGGACTCCGCGCTGGTGATCGGCGAGCGCGGCAATCCGCTGATCCGCCGCTGCACCGTACGCGACGCGGGCGGCAACGGGCTCTTCGCCAGCGGCCAGGCGCGCGGCACGGTCGAGGACTGCGAGTTCCAGGGCACCGGCAAGCCCGGTATCGCGCTGGAGGAGGAGAGCGCCACCCGCGTCCTGCGCAGCCGGGTCCGGGACGCCAAGACCATCGGCATCCACATAGCCAGCCGTAACCGCGTGCTCGTGGAGGACTGCACGGTGCAGGACTCCGTCGGGCACGGTATGACGCTGACCGGCGACGCCGACCCGGTCGTCCGCCGGCTGCGGGTCACCGCCCCGGGGGAGCAGGGCATCCGGATCGACGGCAAGGCCCGCGGCCGGTTCGAGGAGTGCGAGGTCGAGGACGCCGGGCAGGCCGCGCTGTGGATCGGCGGCACCGCCGCCCCGGTCCTCACCGGAACCCGGCTGAGCGGCGGCCCGGTCACCGGTGCGCAGCTGACCGAGGACTGCGTCGCCGAACTGGACCAGCTGCGGGTCAACGGGGCGGGCGGCAGCGCCGTCACCGTCGACGAGAGCGCGAACCCGCTGCTGCGCCGGGCCACCCTCGCCGGGTGCGAGGGCCACGGCATCGAGGTGCGCGACGAGGCCCGCGGACGGTACGAGGACGTGGAGATCAGCGAGGTGCGCAAGTCCGGGGTGCAGGTGACCGACTCCGCGCGCCCGCACCTGAGCGCCGTCGTGGTCCGCGACAGCGGCATCAACGGCCTCGCGGTCGCCAAGAACGCCGCCGCCAAGTTCCGCGAATGCGATGTGTTCCGGGCCGGCGGGGACGGCCTCTCGGTGACCGCCGGGGCGAGCGTGACCGCCACCCGCTCCCGCTTCCACGGCTGCGGGCGCAGCGGCGTCATGGTCGCGGCCGGCGGCACCGGCACGCTCACCGGCTGCGAGGTCTTCGAGAACACCGGCGACGGAGTGCTGCTGCACACCGCCGAGCGCCTCGTGCTCAAGGACTGCGCCGCCTTCGACAACGGCCGCTCGGGGCTGCGCCGCACGGTCGTCAGCGCGCAGACCGTACTGGAGAACCTGGTCAGCCGGTCCAACGCCGCCGAGGACGTACACGGCCTGCCGGCCGGGGAGGCGGCCGGGAGCGACGCGGCGGCGGACGGCGCGGCGCCGCCCGCCGGGCCCGCCGCGGACCCGGACGGCCCCGCGGCGCCCGCCGGGGACCCCGCGCGCCCGGCGGCCGCCGACAGCAAGGACGCGCCGCGCCGGAACAAGAAGCTGACGCCGCTGGAAGAGCTGGATTCCCTGGTCGGGCTGGAAGCCGTCAAGCGCGATGTGACCACGCTGGTGAACCTCAGCCAGATGGCCCGCCGGCGCACCGAGATGGGCATGTCCGTGGCGCCGATCAGCCGCCACCTGGTCTTCGCGGGGCCGCCCGGCACCGGCAAGACCACCATCGCCCGCCTGTACGGCAGCATCCTCGCCGAGCTGGAGGTGCTGCGCTACGGGCACATCGTCGAAGTGGCCCGGCAGGACCTGGTCGCCCAGGTCATCGGCGGCACCGCGATCAAGACCACCGAGGCGTTCAACAAGGCGCTCGGCGGAGTGCTCTTCATCGACGAGGCGTACACCCTCACCGCGCAGTCGGACAGCGGCGGCGGACCGGACTTCGGGCAGGAGGCCGTGGACACGCTGGTGAAGCTGATGGAGGACCACCGTGACGACGCGGTGGTCATCGTCGCCGGCTACTCCGTCGAGATGCGCCGCTTCCTGGCCTCCAACCCCGGTCTGGCCTCGCGTTTCAGCCGGACGATCGAGTTCCCCAACTACTCGGTGGACGAGCTGGTGACCATCGTGGAGCGGGTCTGCCGGCGCCATGAGTACGAGCTGGGCCCCGGTACCGCCGAGGCGCTGAACCGCTACTTCGAGAAGATCCCGCGCGATGAGACGTTCGGCAACGCCCGCACCGCGCGCCGTACCTTCGAGGAGATGGTCGAGCGCCAGGCGTTCCGCCTGGCCGCCCAGCCCGACGCGGCGCCCGCCGAACTCGTCCGGCTGCAACCGGAGGACCTCGCCGCACCCCCCGCCACCGGTATCGGCTCCGACACCACCGGCGGCGACCAGGAGAGCCTCGACGCGCTGCTCGCCGAGCTCGACGCGATGGTGGGTCTGCCGGAGGCCAAGCGCACCGTCGCCGACCTGGTGCATCTGCTCGCCAACGCGCGGCGCCGGGCGGCGGCCGGGTTGCCCACCCCGGCCCTGAGCCAGCACATCGTCTTCACCGGCCCGCCCGGTACCGGCAAGACCACCGTGGCCCGCCTCTACGGCCGGCTGCTGGCGGCCCTCGGCGCGCTGCCCAGGGGCCAGGTGGTCGAGGTCGCCCGCGCCGACCTGGTCGGCCGCTACGTCGGGCACACCGCGCAGATGACGGCCGACGCGTTCGACCGGGCGCGCGGCGGGGTGCTCTTCATCGACGAGGCGTACACGCTCACCCCCACCGGCCGCGGCGGCTCGGACTTCGGGCAGGAGGCCGTGGACACGCTGGTGAAGCTGATGGAGGACCACCGCGACGACGTGGTGGTCATCGCGGCCGGCTACGCCGAGGAGATGGACGGCTTCCTGGCCTCCAACCCCGGCCTCTCCTCGCGCTTCGCGCACCGCGTCGAGTTCACCGACTACTCGGCCGACGACCTCGTCGTCATCGTCGAACAGCAGGCCCTGTCCGGCGGTTACGTCTGCGGGCCCGAGCTGTCGGGGCTGCTGCGCGCGCACTTCGCGGCCGTACCGCGCGACCGCTCCTTCGGCAACGCCCGCTACGCGCGCAAGGTCTTCGAGTCGATGGTCACCCGCCAGGCGGGCCGGCTGAGCCACTCGGCCGCCCCGACCCTGGACGAGCTGCGCCAGCTGCTGCCGGCGGACTTCACGCCCGCGGCACACTGACGGCGGGGGCGCGGCGGGACGGCCCCGGCGGCGGAGAGCGCGGCCGGGGCGGGCGGCGGAGCACGCCGCCCGCCCCGGCCGTCACGTCCCGGCAACGTTCCCGAAACCCTTGACGCCGTTGAAGTTTCCTTCTTAACCTTCGGGAGCAATTCCGTCCGCGGCTCTTCGTCCGCGGCATTTAGGCAGGCACAGACGCAGACCACCTGTCGGTGGCCTCGCCGTGCCTGCTTTTTCTTCGTCGTGCCATCGACCGGTCTTCCCCGAAGGCGGATTCATGGCACAACGTCCGAGCGTCAACGGCGTCGCCGATGTCGTTGCGCTCATCGATGGGCTCACCAAGATCACCGGCCGGGCGCGAATCATCTGGTACCTGGTGTTCGGCGGCCTCTTCCTCGACGCCTACTCGAACGCGGCGCTGAGCGCGGGGCTGTCCCCCATGACCGCCCAGATGTCCCTGAGCAGCACCCAGATATCGGTGCTGACCGCCACCGCACCGGCGCTGGCGATCGTCTTCAACCCGGTCGGCGGCTGGCTCGCGACGCGGTTCGGCCGCGTCCCCCCGCTCCTGCTGGCCAAGGTCTTCGCGCTGGCCGGCGCGCTGCTCGCCGCGTTCGCCGGCGACTTCACCACCGTCTGGCTGGGCCGGGTGCTGGTCGGCGTCGCGTACGGCATCGACTTCGCCGTGGCGATGGCGCTGCTGGCCGAGTACACGCCCGCGTCGCTGCGCGGCCGGCTCAACCTGTGGCAGGCCGTCTGGTACATCGCCGCCACCAGCAATCTCGCGCTGGCCCTGGTGTTCTTCCACTTCGACGTCGGCCCGGACATCTGGCGCTGGTCGGTGGGGTCGGCCGGGGTGGTCGCGGCGGTCCTGCTGGCCTCGCAGTCCCTGCTGCTGGTGGAGAGCCCGGCATGGCTGGCGGCCAAGGGGCGGCTGTCGGACGCGGCGGACAGCCTGCACCGGATCTTCGGCATCGAGGCGGTGGCCGGTACGGCCGCGGCGGCGGTCGCGGAGCACCGCGCCCCCGAGATCGGCATGCGGCAGGCCGGGGTCCTCTTCCGGGGCGCCTACCTGCGGCGTACCGCGCTCTCCTCGGTGATCTCGCTGGGCCAGTCGATGCAGTACTTCGCGGTCGGCTGGTACCTGCCGCTGATCAGCCTGGCGATCTTCGGCGAGAGCTTCGAGAAGGCCACCGTCGGCTCGATGGTGTTCAACGCCTTCGGCATCGCCGGCGGCTTCGGCTCCGCCTACCTCGGGCGCCGGCTCGGCCTGCGGATCAGCTCGGCCGCCGGCTTCGCCGGAGTGTTCGTGGTGCTCGTCGCGATGGGGCTGACGTTCGGCCGGGTCCCGACCGCGGTCGGCTTCGTGCTTCCCGCGCTGTTCATCCTCTGCCACTCGGCCGGGCCCGGCGCCAACGGCAAGTCCATCGCGGCGCTCTCCTACCGCAGCGACGTCCGCGCCCTGGGCACCGGCGTCACCGGCATGGTGGGCAGCTTCGGCAGCGTCGCCGGGCTGTACCTCTTCCCGCAGATCAAGGACGCCATCGGGCTGGACCACACGTTCCTGGTCCTGTCGGCCGTGCCGCTGCTCGGGCTGCTGACCTGCCTGCTGATCAAGTGGGACCCGACGCGGACCACGGAATCGCCGGACGAGCCGGCGCGGCAGGCGGCCGACGGCGGCCCGTCCGGAACCCCCGTCGTCGCCGGCACCCGCTGAACCGAAAGGGCTGCAATGACGCAGATGTTCCCCGGCCCGGAGCACGGCACCGGGCCTCACCCCGCCCCATCCCACGGCGGTGGCGCCGGCCGGCGGCTCGGCGTGCTGGCCGTGGACGAGGGCACGACGGGCACCAGGGCCGGTGTCGTCCTGGACTCCGGCGCCGCCGGACCGGTCCGCTACCGGCCGATCAAGGTGGCCCGCCCCGACGCGCACTCCGTCGAGCAGGACCCGATGGAGATCTGGACCGCCACCCTGGAGGTGTGCCGGCAGGCGCTGGCCGCGGCGCGTGCGGAGGGCATCGAGGTCCGGGCGGTCGCGCTCTCCACCCAGCGGGCGACGGCCATGCTCTGGGACCGGGTCACCGGCCGCCCCCTGCTGCCCGCCGTGGTCTGGCAGGACCGCCGCTACGCGCAGGAGCTGCTCGCCTTCGAGGCCGCCTGGGACCAGGTCCTCATCGGGCGCACCGGCCGCCCGGTCGGCTCGCGCGCCCCGTTCTACTGGGCCGCCCGGCAGCTCGCCGGACACCCCGCGGTACGGGACGCCCACCGGGCGGGCCGGCTCGTCTTCGGCACCGTCGACACCTGGCTGATCTGGCAGCTGACCGGCGGCGCCGTGCACGCCACGACGGCCACCAACGCCTGCTCCACCGGCGGATATCTCCTGGAGCGGCACGCCTGGGACGAGGAGTGGATCGCGCACCAGGGCTTCCCGCCCGAGCTGCTGCCCCAGCTGTGCGCCGACGACGCCGGGTTCGGCACCACCGACCCCGCCGTCCTGGGCGTCCGGGTGCCGATCGCCGCCTCCATGGGCGACCAGCACGCGGCACTGGTCGCGCTCGGCGGTCTCGCCGCCGGGCACGGCATGTGCGTGTACGGGACCGGCGCGTTCGTGGACGTCGCGACCGGCCACCGCCCCGCCCTGCCCCGGCCCGGGATCTCCGGGGTGCTCGCCCAGCCCGGCTGGCGGCAGGGCACGACCACCCAGTACAGCCTGGAGGCGTACAGCTCCACCACCGGCTCCGCGCTGCGCTGGCTCTGCGACGACCTCGGCTTCTTCACCTCCCCGCAGGAGATCGGCGAGCTGGCCGGCCGGGCGGAGCGCGCACCGGCGAGCGGCGCCTGGTTCATCCCGGCGCTGGTCGGGGTCCGTACGCCCGACTGGCACCCCGAGGCCGCGGCCGCGCTCGGCGGTCTCACCCTCGCCACCGGCCGCGCGGACGTCGCCCGAGCGGTCTTCGACGGCATCGCGCACTCGGTGTGCGACCTCATCGACGGGGTGGCCGGCACGATGGGCGCGCCCTTCCGGCAGCTGCGGGTCGGCGGCGGGGTGTCCGGCAGCGATCCGCTCCTGCGCATCCAGGCCGACCTCACCGGCCTCCCGCTGGAGCGGGTCACCGACTCCGCCACCGCCAGTCTGCGGGGCACCGCGTATCTGGCGGGCGTGCACGAGGGCCTGTGGTCCTCGCTCACGGAGGTCGTCGAGGCGCAGCCCCGGGGCGAGGTCTTCGAACCGTCCACCGGACCGGACGACCGGGCCGAACGCCGGGCGTGGTGGCGGGAGTTGATGGCCCGGCATCTGCACGAACCCGGCCGCGGAGCGGCCCCGGACGGTCCGTGACACGGCCCGCCCGGATCACCCCGGCTCACCGGCGCCCCCGCCCCACCGGCGCCACTCCCACTCACCGCACCACCCGATCCACCAGCACCACCCGAACCACCAGGAGTTGATCTCGTGATCACCATGCCCGCCCGCAAACCGCGGCGCACCGCCGCGGCCGCCGCCCGCGGCAAGCCCCTGCTCCTCGACCGCGACCGGATCAAGCGCCGGCTGGCGGACGAGGTCTTCGACGTGCTCGTCATCGGCGGCGGCATCACCGGGGCGTACGCCCTCCTGGACGCCGCCTCCCGGGGACTGCGCGCCGCGCTGGTGGAGAAGGACGACTTCGCCTCCGGCACCTCGTCGAAGTCCTCCAAGATGGTGCACGGCGGGCTGCGGTACATCGAACAGGGCAACGTCAACCTCGTACGGCACTCGCTGCTGGAACGCCACCGCTTCCGCAAGAACGCCCCGCACCTCGTCCAGCGGCTGCCGTTCCTCTTCCCCGTCCTGGAGAAGGAAGGGGTCTTCGACCCCCGGCTCGCCAAGGGCTTCGAGGGCCTGCTGTGGACCTACGACCTGGTCGGCGGCTGGCGCATCGGCAAGCTCCACCAGCGGCTGACCGTCCCCGAAGTCCTCGGGCACGCCCCGACGCTCCGCGCCGAGCACCTCACGGGCGGACTGCTCTACTTCGACAGCCGCGCCGACGACGCCCGGCTGACCCTCACCGTCATCCGTACCGCGGCGGCGCTGGGCGCCACCGTACTCAACGGCGCCACGGTGAACCGGCTGATCACCCGCAACGGCCGGGTCGGCGGCGCCGAGGCGGGCGCCGACGGCGAGACCCTCACCATCCGCGCGAACGCCGTGGTCAACGCCACCGGCGTGTGGAGCGACAGCGTCGACTCGATGGCCGACGACGGACACCGGCCGCAGGTGCGCCCGGCCAAGGGCGTCCATATCGTCGTGCCCTGGCACAAGATCCGTAACGACTGCACCATCACCGTCCCGATCCCCGGCCGGGCCCGCCGGGCCACCTGCACCCGCTGGGGCGACACCGTGGTGCTCGGCACCACCGACAACGACTACCAGGGCTCCACCGACGATGTGCACTGCACCCGCGAGGAGATGGAGTTCCTGCTGGAGGGCGCCAACACCGCCTTCGACACCACACTCGGCCCGGACGACGTGGTCGGCAGCATCGGCGGGCTGCGGCCGCTGGTCGGCGGCAAGGAGGGTGCCACCCTCGACATGCGCCGCGACCACCACATCACCATCGGCGCCGGCGGCATGGTCACCGTGACCGGCGGCAAACTCACCACCAGCCGCCACATGGGCGAGCTGGTCATCGACAAGGTCCTCACCGTCCTCGGCCGCAAGGGGCAGGCCCGCAGCCGCACCGCCCACCTGCCGCTGCTGGGCGGCGCGGGCTACGACGCCGAAGCGGTCGCCGCGACCGGCGGGCTCGCCGCGCACTTCGGCGAGCGCTACGGCACCGAGGCGCGCTTCGTGCACGACCTGATCAGCGAGGACCCGACCCTCGCCGACCCGGTCGTGGCCGGTCTGCCCTACACCCGCGCCGAGGTCGTCTACGCGGCCCGCTGCGAACTCGCCCGCTCGGTCGACGACGTCCTCTCCCGCCGCACCCGCGCCCGGCTGTTCGCCCGGGACGCCTCGGCCGCCGCGGCGCCGGCCGTCGGCGCGCTGCTCGGCCGGGAACTGGGCCTGACCGACGCCCAGATCGAACAGCAGGTCAGCGCCTACCTCGCCGACGTACGCCACGAGCGGACGGTCCTCTTCGAGGGCGCCGCCGCGGCCACCGGCCCCGGCACGGCCTGAGCGGCCGGCCCCTCGCGCGGACCACCGCGTACCCCTCGCGCCCCCGCCGCTCCCCACCGAGCGGCCCGTACCACCCAAGGAGCAGCACCGTGATCAGCCGACAGACCATCACCCACCCCTTCAACCGCGGCGACTACACCGTCGGCGCACCCACACCGCCGCGCTGGGCCCGCACCACGCCCATCGGTGACGGTGCCGCCGCCCTCCAGGCCGCGGACCCCGTGCCCGTCCCCGATGCGGTGCTGGACGCGCTGCGCGACGCCGCGCACACCGTCCACGTCGAGCGCGCCGAGGTCGTCGCCCGCACCCGCGACTGGTGGGCCGGCTCGATGATCGGCGAGACCGACGGCCGCCCGGCGACCCCGGACGCCGTCGTCGTCGAGGCCACCGACGCCGACCAGGTCGCCGCCGTCCTGCGGATCTGCCACACCGCCGGAATCCCGGTCACCCCCTCGGCGGGCCGCAGCAACGTCACCGGCGCGGCGCTGCCCGTCTTCGGCGGCGTCGTCCTGGACCTGTGCGGCCTGAACCGGATCACGTCCTTCGACGCGGAGTCGAACGTCGTGGACGTCCAGGCGGGCATGTTCGGCGACCTCTTCGAGCAGGAACTCCAGGAGACGTACGGCGTGACCACCGGCCACTGGCCGTCCGCGTTCGCCGTCTCCACCGTCGGCGGCTGGATCGCCTGCCGCGGCGCCGGCCAGCTCTCCACCCGCTACGGCAAGATCGAGGACATGGTCGTCGGCATCGACGTCGTGCACGCCGACGGCACCCGCGCCACCTACGGCGACTACTCCCGCGCCGCCACCGGCCCCGACCTGCGCCAGCTGTTCATCGGCTCGGAAGGCACACTGGGCGTCATCACCGGCGCCCGGCTGCGCGTCCACCCGCTCCCCGGTCACGCCAAGGCCCTCGCCTTCGGTTTCGCCACCTTCGCCGAGGGCCTCGAAGCCTGCCGCCGCATCCTCCAGCGCGGCGCCACCCCCGCCGTACTGCGGCTGTACGACGCCCTGGAGAGCAAGGTCCACTTCGACCTGCCGGACACCAACCTGCTGCTCATCGCCGACGAGGGCGACCCCGCGCTGGTGGCCGCGGGCCTGGCGGTCAGCGCCGAGATCTGCGCCGAATACGGTCCCGAACTCGACAGCGACGCCGTCTTCGCGCGCTGGCTGAACGACCGGATGCTGGTCGGCAAGTCCGCCGACGGCTTCACCCCGGGCCCCGGCTTCGTCGCCGACACCCTGGAGATGGCCGCCTCCTGGGCCGAACTGCCCGGCATCTACACGGAGGTGACCGCCGCCATCCAGTCCGTACCCGGCACCCTGGCCGCCTCCGCCCACCAGTCGCACGCCTACACCGACGGCGCCTGCGTCTACTTCTCGCTGCGCGGCGATGTCGAGCCCGGCCGGCGCCGCGAGTGGTACCGCGCCGTCTGGGACGCCGCCAACGAGGTCCTGCTGCGCCACGGCGCGGCGATCAGCCACCACCACGGCTGCGGTCTGCTGCGCGGCCCCTACCTGCCCGAAGCCCTCGGCGCCGGGTTCGCCGCCTTCGCCGCCGTCAAGGAGGCCCTCGATCCGGCCGGCATTCTCAACCCGGGCAAACTGGGCCTGCCCAGCCGCTTCGGCACCGCACCGCTGGCCTGAGCCGGCGCCCTCCACCACAGGCAGGCCATGAATCCTCGACCCCGGCCCGGCGTCGCCCTCGACCGCCGGCTCTCCACCGCCTTCTCCCAGGTCCCCGTCATCGCGTCGGTCGTCGGGGCGCAACTGGTACGGCAGTTCGCCGAGGCCCCCGCGTCGGTGGGCATCGTCGCCTCGCTGCCGGTGGGGCAACTGCCGCAGATCGTGCCCGCGCTCGGCCGGGCGGGCAAGACGGTCTTCGTCAACGTCGACAGCAGCCCCGGCCTGGCGCAGGACCGCGGCGCGCTGGAGTTCCTCAAACACATGGGCGCGGCCGGGGTGGTCAGCACCCGGCTCAACCTCATCGAGAAGGCCCGGCCGCTGGGCCTGCTGTCCATGATGAAGGTGTTCGTCACCGACCGGTCCAACCTGCGGCGCAGCACGGACGCGGTGGCCCGGGGACTGCCCGACCTGGTGGAGGTCATGCCCGCGCCGATCGTGGCGCATATGAGCCCTCAGGCGCAGCGGGCCATGACGCCCTTCGTCGCGGCCGGTTTCGTCGAGACGGCCGCGGACGTGGCCAAGGCGATCGCCCTCGGCGCGGTCGCCGCGGCCACCTCCGACCCCCGGCTGTGGGAGCTGCGCCGCGACCAGCTCCCGGCGGTGCCCGCCGCCCCCGCCCGCACCACCCCTTTGGAGTAGGACATGAGTTATGTCGTCATCGCCCGCTACCGCACCCTGCCCGGACGTGAGGAGGAGGTCCTGACCCTGCTCGACGCCATGGCGCGGGCGTCCCGCCAGGAGCCCGGCTGCCGCCGGTACCGCGTCCACCAGGGCACCGAGGACCCGCGCGCCATCGCGCTGTACGAGGAGTACGACGCCGAGGCCGGCTTCACCGCGCACTGCGCCTCGGCCCACTTCCAGGACCTCGTCATCGGCCGGATCGTGCCCCTGCTGGAACAGCGCGACGTCCTGCGCTGCACCCCGCGCGCGGAGGCGGCCGCATGAAGATCGCGGCAGCCGTCCTGCGCGAGGTCACCGGGCGCCGCCCCTACCGGGACAGCCGGCCCGTGGAGATCGAGGAACTGACGCTCGGCGCGCCCCGGGAGGGCGAGGTGCTGGTCCGGGTGGCCGCGGCCAGCCTCTGCCACTCGGACCTCTCCGTCGTCAACGGCGACCGGGTCCGCCCGCTGCCGATGGCGCTGGGCCACGAGGCGGTCGGCGTGGTGGCGGAGACCGGTCCCGGCGTACGGCGCGTCGCCCCCGGCGACCATGTCGCGCTGGTCTTCGTGCCCAGCTGCGGACAGTGCCGCCGCTGCGGTGAGGGCCGTCCCGCACTGTGCGGCGCGGCCGCGGCGGCCAACGGTTCCGGCGGTCTGCTGCACGGCCCCGCGCTGCTGCGGGACGCCGCCGGCCGGACCGTCCACCACCAGCTGGGGGTCTCCGCGTTCGCCGAATACGCCGTCGTCGCCCAGGAGTCGGTGGTCCCGATCCCGTCCGACATCCCGTTCGCCGTGGCCTCGATGTTCGGCTGCGCGGTCCTCACCGGCGCGGGCGCGGTGATCAACACGGCGGCGCTGCGCCCCGGCCAGTCCGCGGTGGTGTACGGGCTCGGCGGCGTCGGCCTCTCCGCCGTGCTGGGCGCACGGGCGGCCGGTGCCTTCCCGGTCATCGCCGTCGACCCGGTGCCGGCCAAACGCGACCTGGCCCGGCGGCTCGGCGCCCATCACGCGATCGCCCCCGACGGCGCCGTCGAGGCGATCCGTCAGCTCACGGACGGCGGCGCCGACCTGGCCGTCGAGGCGGTCGGCAGCCCGGCCGTGACGGGGGAGTGCCTCCAGGCGGTCGACCGGGGCGGCAGGGTCGTCTCGGTGGGCCTGCCGGCCCCGGGCCGCACCCTGGAGGTGCCCGCGCTGGCCTTCGCCGGCGAGGGGAAGTCACTGATCGGCTCGTACATGGGCGACGCGGTCCCGCGCCGGGACATCCCGCGCTACCTGGACCTCTGGCGGGCCGGGGCGATGCCGGTGGAGGAACTGCACACCGGCACGCTTCCGCTCAGTGGGCTCAACGAGGCGCTGGAGGAACTGGCGAGTGGGGTGGCGATCCGGCAGGTGATCGACACCTCCGGGCTGCTGGCGCCTGGGGCCGCGTCGGCGTAGGGCGGACCGTATCGGTCCTGGCGGCCGGGTGCGGCGGTGTCCGGCTGGGGCCGTGGACCGGTGGAGCACGGGCCGTGGACCGGTGGAGCGCGGGCTGTCGCGCACACCGGGCGCGCGTACCCCGAGCGCGGTTACCTCACGGCGGCGAGACCTGCGCGGACTCCGCACAGGTCTCGCCGCGCCGCCGCGCCGGGAGGAGTCAGAACCAGAGTCCGCAGTGGTGGGCGGCCGGCGCGAACTCGACCTGTTCGTCGTGGGTGTTGCCCTGGAGGAGGGGGACGGCCGCCTCCTATTCGGCGGCGGGCGCCGCGAACCGTCGTGGCACGCCGGACACCCCGGTCTCCAGGAGGAAGGGAGACCGGGGTGAGTTCGGTGCCGGCCGTGTGCCGGGGCCGGGTTACCAGGCGAGGGCGTCGGCCGCGGTGGTCTGCCAGTAGGTGACCGTGGCGGAGTCGTCGACCCAGGTGCCCTTGGGGACGGCGGGGGAGACCATGGGCCCGACCGAGCCGGCGAGGTCGCGGCCCTGGAAGCCCAGGGACAGCTCCGCGCCCCAGTGACCGTGGCCGCCGTCGCCCGAGGTGCGGACGCCGGCGTAGGCGGACTGCCCCGGCTCCAGGGTGACGACGGCCTGCGGGATGCTGTCACGGAGGATCGGCAGGGCGGCCTGCGGCTGGTCGAAGCCCAGCAGCGGGGCGCCGTACGCATAGCAGGGCACCGTGCCGGTGTTGGTGGCCTTGACCAGCAGGTGGCTGACGGGACGGCTCACCCGGGAGACCTCGACCCTGGTGTTGGCGCCGGTGCAGGTGACGGGCGCGGCGGCCTTCGCCGTGGCCGGCGCGGCGGTCGCGGCCCCGGTCGACAGACCTGTGAGCGCGAGGGCGCCGACGAGGGCGGCCGCGGCGGCGGTGGCGATACGGGTGCGGCGGATGTTCATGTGTGTGCTTCTCCCCGGTGTGTGTCCGTGGCGGATGCGGAAAGCGACGATGACGCATGCGGTACGGCGCCCGCGGCGACGGACGGCGTGCCCGCGGCCGGTACGTCGAAGGGGCCGGACCGATACCGCTGCGACTGTGACTGCGACTGCCGCTACGACGCGGCCGACGCGGCGGCGGCCGGCGGTGGACTCAGCTTGCGGGGCGGCGGGTTCCGGCGCCAAAGGTTCCCGGGCATTCGGGACGCCGGAACGCCCACGCACGCTGTGACCTGGGGAAAGAGAAAGCCCGTGGAACGTTCCCCTGGAACGCGGGCGGCCCTGTGCCACCCGCCTCCGCTGCCCTGCGACCGGGTGTCCGGGCGCGCCACCGGCATCCACCGCCGCCGGTAAGCCGCCGGTAAGTGGCCGATAGATGGCGACTCGTGGACATGTTCCGGTCGGTCTCACGCACAGTGATCTTTTGCCGGTCGAACCTCTTGTTGAGTTCGACGGGTTCCCCTAGCGTCCGGGCATGTACGAGACGTCAGCGCACGGTGAACGACCCGACGCAGCCGCCCCGTCGGCGCGGCCGAACGGGAAATCCGGCAGCGGCCCGGCCCGCCCGGTCGCCGCCGAGCAGCACGAGCGGCCCGCCGCCTCCGCACAGGAGGCCGGCACCGCTCCACCGGACGGGACCGCGTCCCGGCACTCCCGCCGCGGCATCCTCCGCATCGGCGCGTCGGGCGGCGCCGCGTGGGCCGCCGGTACGGTCCTGCTGCCGGGCGGCGCGGCGGCCGCGGTCGCGGACCCGCGCACCGCCCCGGCCCCGGCCGCCGGCCCGGCCGTCCCCTCCGCCGTCCGTACCGCGGGGTCCGCGCTGCGCCCCTTCGGACGGCACATCAACTTCGGGGCCGACCCCGCCCGGCAGATGGTCGTCTCCTGGCAGGTGCCCGCCGCCGTGGCCGACCCGTTCATCCGGATCGGCCTGAACCCCGGCGACCTGGGCAACCGCGTCCGCGCCGAGGTCCGCCCGCTGGTCAGCAAGCTCGCCTGGCAACACCCGGTGGAGGACCAGCCGTTGGTCAGACCGAAGAAGGTCACCCAGTACCACCTGCACGCGCGGCTGGACCACCTCGTACCGGACACGACGTACTACTACGTCGTCGGCCACCGGGGCTACGACCCGGCCGCACAGGGCGCCCGCCTCGGCGAGGTGGCCAGCTTCCGCACCGCCCCCGCGCCGGGGCACGGCGGCAGCTTCACCTTCACCGCCTTCGGCGACCAGGGCATCGGCTACAACGCCGCCGCGACGAGCAACCTGATCGCCGGTCTCGATCCCGCCTTCCATCTGCACATGGGCGACCTCTGCTACGCCAACACCGAGGGCGGCGGCACCCGCTCCGACAAATACGACGCCCGCGTCTGGGACTCGTTCTTCGTACAGAACGAGCCGGTCTCGTCCCGCACCCCGTGGATGATCTCGATGGGCAACCACGAGATGGAGGCGTGGTACGGGGAGGACGGCTACGGCGGTATGCGCGCGCGGTACGCCATGCCCGACAACGCCTGGGAGCGCTCCACCGGCATCTACTCCTGGCGCTACCAGAACGTGGGGCTGCTCAGCCTGGACGGCAACGACGTCTGCTTCAACACCCCGGCCAACCTGGACTACACCAGGGGGAAGCAGACACCGTGGCTGCGCCGCCGGCTGGCCGCCTTCCGCGCCGACCCCACCATCGACTTCATCGTCGTCTACTTCCACCAGTGCACCTACTCCACCTGCCACGACAACGGAGCCGAACTGGGCGCCCAGCAGGACTGGGCCCCGCTGTTCGACCGCTACCAGGTGGACCTGGTGCTCAACGGCCACAACCACGTCTACGAGCGGACCGACCCGATCCGGGACGGCAAGGCCACCCGCAAGCTCCCCTCCGGCGGCACCACCGACCCGGTGGCGGACGGCACCACCTACGTGGTGGCGGGCGGCGGCGGGGGCGGCCTCTACAAGTTCCCGGTGGGCGACACCTACCTGGGCCACGAGAAGCCGAACGACGAACCGGTCCCCATGGTGGTCTCCACCCGGGACGGCCATGAGCAGACCGTCAAGGTCGAATGGTCCCGGGTCCGGTACACGGGCTACGGGCTGGTGGCGGTCGACGTCACACCGGCCGCCGCGGGCCGCCCCGCGCAGCTGAAGGTCCGCTGTCTGATCGAGGACGGGTCCGCGGTGGACGAGTTCACGGTACGGCGCGGCCGCCGGGGACACTGACCGGATGGCCGCGGCCGACGGACGGGCGCCGTCGGCCGCGGCCACCGCCCGGCGGCGCGGCGGCGCGGCGGAAGTCCGTCCGCCCGGCCCGGCGTACGGCCCCGGGTAGGGTGGGAACCTGTCCGGTCCTCGCAAAAAGATGCCAATTCATGATGCCCGGACCGGTGCGTACTGCCTCCCACCTGCGATAGGACTGACGCATGGTGAAGATCCTTATCTCCGCGGACATGGAGGGCGCCACCGGCGTGACCTGGCCCGCCGACGTGCTGCCCGGCACGCCCCAATGGGAGCGCTGCCGCCATATGTTCACCTCCGATGTCAATGCGGCGATTGCCGGATTCTTCGACGGCGGGGCCGATGAGGTCCTGGTCAACGAAGCGCACTGGACGATGCGCAACCTGCTGCTGGAAAAGCTCGACGAGCGCGCGCAGCTGCTCACCGGACGGCACAAGTCGCTGAGCATGGTCGAGGGTGTGCAGCACGGCGATGTCGACGGCATCGCCTTCCTCGGCTACCACACCGCGGCCGGCACCGAAGGCGTCCTCGCGCACACCTACCTCGCCAACACCCTCACCGGTGTCTGGGTCGACGGCACCCGCGCCAGCGAGGGCTACCTCAACTCCCTGGTGGTCGCCGAGTACGGCGTACCGGTCGTGCTGGTCACCGGCGACGACCGGACCTGCCAGGACGCGCTGGGATACGCCCCCCGGGCGCGCGGTGTCGCGGTCAAGGACTATGTGTCGCGCTACGCCGCGGTGTGCCGCCCGCCGGCCCGTACCGCGGCCGACATCCGGGCCGCGGCCCGGGAGGCGACGCCGCTCGCGGTGCGCCACGAACCGGCCCGGCGCGGCCCGTTCCGCCTGGAGCTGGAGTTCGACGCGGAGCACCTGGTGGGCGCCGCGACCTGCGTACCGGGCGTGGAGCGCAGCGGAGAGCGCCGCGTCGCCTATACCAGTGACGACATGTACGAAGCCATCCGGTGCTTCAAGGCGGTCACCACCGTCGTCTCGTCCGCCGTGGAGGAACAATATGGCTGAGCACCCCGGTCCCGTCGACCAGCAGGCCCTCGACGAGGTCGTGCGGTTCACTTCCGAGCTGATCCGCATCGACACCACCAACGCCGGCGACGGCGAGTGCCGGGAGCGCCCGGCCGCCGAGTACGTCGCCGAGCGGCTGGCCGACGCCGGTCTGGAACCCACCCTGCTGGAGCGCACCAAGGGCCGTACGAACGTCGTCGCCCGGGTCGCCGGCACCGATCCAGCCGCCGACGCGCTGCTGGTCCACGGGCATCTGGACGTGGTGCCCGCCGAGCCCGCCGACTGGCGCGTGCACCCCTTCTCCGGGGAGGTCCGCGACGGTGTGGTCTGGGGCCGCGGCGCCGTCGACATGAAGAACATGGACGCGATGGTGCTCGCCACCGTCCGCCGGTGGGCCCGCACGGGCGTCCGGCCGCGCCGCGACATCGTGCTGGCCTTCACCGCCGACGAGGAGGCCAGCGCCGAGGACGGCTCCGGATTCCTCGCCGACCACCACCCCGGCCTCTTCGAGGGCTGCACGGAGGGCATCAGCGAGTCCGGGGCCTTCACCTTCCACGCGGGCGACGGGAAGCGGCTGTACCCGATCGCGGCGGGGGAGCGGGGCACCGCCTGGCTGACCCTGACCGCCCACGGCCGGGCCGGACACGGCTCGAAGGTCAACCGTGAGAACGCCGTCAGCCGGCTGGCCGCCGCGGTGGCCCGGATCGGCGCGCACGAATGGCCGGTCCGGCTCACCCCCACCGTGCGGGCCGCGCTCGGCGAACTCGCCGCGCTGTACGGCATCGACGTGGACGTGCACGCCGACGGCTTCGACGCCGACCGCCTGCTGAGCCGGCTCGGCCCGGCCGCCAAACTGGTCGAGCCGACCGTCCGCAACAGCGCCAACCCGACGATGCTGGCGGCCGGTTACAAGATCAACGTGATCCCGGGCAGCGCCGTCGCCCATGTGGACGGCCGGGTCGTCCCCGGCGGCGAGGCGGAGTTCCGCACGACCCTGGACCAGCTCACCGGACCCGATGTGACCTGGGACTACCAGCACCGGGAGGTCGCGCTCCAGGCACCGGTCGACGCACCGGTCTACACCGCGATGCGCGCCGCGATCGAGCACTTCGACCCGCAGGGGCACGTCGTCCCGTACTGCATGTCCGGCGGCACGGACGCCAAGCAGTTCTCCCGGCTGGGCATCACCGGGTACGGCTTCTCGCCGCTCAAACTGCCCCCGGACTTCGACTACCAGGCGCTCTTCCACGGCGTGGACGAACGGGTACCGGTCGACGCCTTGCACTTCGGCGTCCGCGTCCTTGACCATTTCCTGCGGCAGGCGTAGCGCGCCGCCGCCCACGACGAGATGGCTGACGGGCCGTACGGCCCGGTCCGGCCCGGGAGGAAGCCCAGCATGGTGACCACGGCCCCCTACGGAGCCTGGCCGTCCCCGATAGACGCCCGGACGGTCGCCGCCCACGACGGTCGCCCCGCCTTCCTCGGCCTGGTCGGCGACGACATCTGGTGGACCGAGCCCCGGCCCGCCGAGGGCGGCCGGCGCACCCTGGTCCGCAGACGGCCGGACGGCACCGAGGAACCGGAGCTGCCCGCGCCCTGGAACGTCCGCAGCCGGGTGCTCGAATACGGCGGCCGGCCCTGGACCGGCACGGTCACCGACCGCGGCACACTGGTCGTCTTCAGCAACTTCGCCGACCAGCGGCTGTACGCCTGGGAACCGGACAGCGGGGCCGCCCCGCGCCCGCTCACCCCGCTCTCCGCCGTCGGCGGCGGACTGCGCTGGGTGGACCCGGTGCTCCGCCCGGAGCGCGGTGAGGTGTGGTGCGTCCTGGAGGAGTTCACCGGCCCCGCACCCACCGATGTGCGCCGCGTGATCGCCGCTGTGCCGCTCGACGGCACCGCCGCCGAACACCGGGACGCCGTAAGGGAGTTGAGCGACGACCGGCACCGCTTCGTCACCGGGCCGCGAATCTCCCCGGACGGCCGGCGGGCCGCCTGGATCGCCTGGGACCACCCCCGGATGCCCTGGGACGGCACCCTGGTGATGCTCGCCGGGATCACCGCCGAGGGGGAGTTCACCGACTCCCGGCCGCTCGTCGGCGACCTCGGCCCCGCCGTCCCGGACGCCACCGCGCGGGGCGAATCCGTCGCCCAGATCGAATGGGCCGCCGACGGCTCGCTGCTCTATGTCTCCGACCCCGACGGCTGGTGGGAACTGCGCCGCGTGGACCCCGGCGCGGCGGCCGGCGGCCCGGCGGCGGGCCGCCGGCTGGGCCCCGCCCGGCAGGAGGAGTTCGGCGGCCCGCTGTGGAACGTCGGGCAGCGCTGGTTCCTGCCGCTGGAGAGCGGCCCCGTCGCCACCGTCCACGGACGCGGCGCCAACGCCCTGGGCATCCTCGACCCGGTCTCCGGCGAACTGGTCGACGCGGCGGGCCCGTGGACGGAGTGGGCGCCGGATCTCGCCGCGCACGGCAGCCGCATCATCGGCATCGCCGCCGGACCGCACAGCTCCTACGAGATCGTGGAGCTGGACACCTGCACCGGCCGCTCCCGGGCCATCGCCTCCCGCCACACCGATGCGCTGGACCCGGCGTACTACCCTCGGCCCCGGTCCCGTACGTTCACAGGCCCCGACGGCCGGGACGTGCACGCCCACATCTATCCGCCGCACCACCCCGACCACACCGGGCCCGACGGTGAACTGCCGCCCTTCGTGGTGTGGGCGCACGGCGGCCCGACCGGCCGCGCCCCGCTCGTACTCGACCTGGAGATTGCCTATTTCACCTCCCGCGGTATCGGCGTCGCCCAGGTCAACTACGGCGGTTCGACGGGCTACGGCCGGGAGTACCGCGAGCGGCTGCGCGGCCGGTGGGGCGTGGTGGACGTCGAGGACTGCGCGGCCGTCGCCCGGTCGCTCGCCGAGGAGGGCACCGCCGACCGCGCCCGGCTGGCCATCCGCGGCGGCAGCGCGGGCGGCTGGACCACCGCCGCCTCCCTGACCACCACCGACCTCTACGCCTGCGGCACGATCAGCTATCCGGTCCTGGACCTGACCTCCTGGGCGACCGGCGAGACCCATGACTTCGAGTCGCGGTACCTGGAGTCACTGGTCGGCCCGCTCGCCGAGGTGCCCGAGCGCTACCGCGAGCGCTCCCCGCTGCACCACGCGGACCGGATCGCCGCGCCGTTCCTGCTGCTCCAGGGCCTGGACGATGTGATCTGTCCGCCCGCGCAGTGCGAGCGGTTCGTCGCCGAGGTCGCCGGACGCGGTGTGGCGCACGCCTATCTCACCTTCGCCGGCGAGGGGCACGGCTTCCGCCGCAAGGAGACCATCGTCCGCGCCATCGAGGCCGAACTCGCCCTCTACGCCCAGACGTTCGGCATCGCGCGCGACGACATCCCGGCCCTGGAGCTGCGCACCTGACGGCGGCTCGGCCGGCCCCGCCGCACGCCCGCGCGCCCACCGCCCGGCGTGCGGCGCTGAACTGATGTCCTGGCGCCGACGCGGACCGCGGGCGTTGACTCGTCCGTCGTGGGTGGCGCAGCATGAGCGCGCCGTTACCGACTGTGTGGTACGACATTTCCTTCTGGAGGTCTTCGTGCCCAGCGCGCCCCGAGCCGCGTCCCGTCCCGTGCTCCGTATCTCCCTCGCCCTGCTGGCCGGTACCGCCCTCGCCGCCTCCCTCGCCCCGGCCGCCCCCGCGACCGCCGCGGGTCCGTACACCGTCACCCCGCTGAGGGTGACCGTACGGGCCGGTGACCGCGACTGCGCCGTGGACGCGGACCTCTACCGTCCGCACGGAGTGGACGCCGCGCACCCGGCGCCCGCCGTGCTGACCACCAACGGTTTCGGCGGCAGCAAGGCGGACGGCTCCACCGACGCCATCGCCAAGGCGTTCGCCGGCCGCGGCTATGTCGCCCTGGCCTACTCCGGGCTCGGCTTCGGCAAGACCGGCTGCCCGATCTCCCTGGACGACCCCCGGATCGACGGCAAGGCCGCGAGCCGGCTGATCGACTTCCTGGCCGGCACCACGGCCGCCGACAACGGCACCCGGATCGACTACGTCACCAAGGACGGCCGGAACGATCCGCGGGTCGGCATGATCGGCGGGTCCTACGGCGGGGCGATCCAGCTGGCCACCGCCGCCGTCGACCACCGCGTGGACGCGCTGGTCCCGCTGGTCACCTGGAACGACCTCTCCTACTCCCTCGACCCGAACAACGCCGGCCGTACGCGGGGCGTCAGCGGGCCGGTGCCCGGCGCGTACAAGTACCAGTGGACCGGCGGGTTCTTCCTGATCGGCGAGGCGCAGGGGCTGGTCCATCCGAACCTCGATGTGTCACGGATCGGCGCGGCGGGCTGCCTGCACTTCGTCGCACCGGCCTGCGACACCAAGCGGCTGCTGGATTCCGGGAGGTACCCGGCCGAGGGGACCGCGGCGATGGTCCGCTACGTCCGCAGCGTCTCCCCGGTCGGCCATCTGTCCTCCGTCAAGGCGCCGACGCTGCTCGTCCAGGGCCAGAACGACAGTCTCTTCAACCTCAACGAGGCCACCGCCACCTACCGGACGCTGACCGCGCAGGGCACCACGGCCAAGATGATCTGGCAGTCCTGGGGCCACAGCGGCGGCATCAAGAACCCGCCCGAGGGCGAACTCGACCTGGCCCGGGAGAACCTGGACACCAGCTACGTCGGCCGGCGGATCCTCGCATGGTTCGACCGCTATCTGCGCCACCGGACGGCGACCGACACCGGCCCGGCCTTCGCGTACTACCGGGACTGGGTCACCGAGGGGCCCGTCTACGCCACCGCGTCCACCGTCCCCGCGACCCGCAGCCGGCTCTACCTCTCCGGCGACGGCACGCTCGTGGCCCGTCGGGAGCAGGTCGTGCGCGGCAGCCGCACGTACCGCAACTGGGCGCTGGCCACCAGCCATTCGGAAACCTCGCTGGCCGGGATGCTCGGCCTGCCGGACCCCGTACCGTACGACATCGGGGGCACGTATCTGGACTGGACCTCCGCACCGGTCGCGGGCGGTCCGGTGGACGTGGTGGGTGCGCCCGAGGTGACCCTCAAGGTGGTCTCGCCGGCGGCCGAGCGGGTGCAGAACTCCTCGGACGCCGCCGACAAGCTGGTGCTCTTCGCAAAGTTGTACGACATCGCACCGGACGGCGGGAAGACGCTGGTGCACCGGCTGGTCGCCCCGGCCCGGGTGCCCGATGTGACCCGGAAGTTCACCGTGCAGCTCCCGGGCATCGTGCACCGGTACGAGCCGGGGCACCGTCTGCGGCTGGTGATCGCCGCGAGCGACACCGCCTATGCGGGCAATCGCGGCACGAAACCGGTGACGGTCACCAGCGCGCCCGAGGACACCGGGGTCCTCGAACTTCCCGTCGCCCAAGGGGTGTTGCGGTAGCGGATGGGTGGCTTCAGTAGGGGTGGGTCAGTGGTGGTATCCGCCGGACGCGGGCCGGCCGGGGACCGTGCGCCGGCCGTGGCGTCCGCCGGGGGCGCGCGGCGGGCCGTCAGCCGTCCGTGATCGTGATGGCCCCGACGGGGCAGGCGCGGGCGGCCTCCCGTACGAGCGGGTCGCCCGCGCCGTCCTCACGGCCGGGCAGCAGCATGCTGTAGCCCTCGTCGTCCTGGGTGAACACCCCCGGCGCGGTCAGTACGCACTGGCCGGCGCCGATACAGATGTCCGGGTCGATCTCGATCCGCATGTCGGACCCCTTTCTTCTTGGCTGCCCCCATGGTGCTACCAGGCCAGCGGCAGTTCGATCATTCCCTGCAATGTGTCGCCCGGCTTGAAGGGAATTTCCGCGGCCGGCACGGCGAGCCGCAGATCCGGGATCCTGGCGAAGAGCGAGCGCAGTGCGATCTCCATCTCGGCGCGGGCGAGGTTCTGCCCCAGGCACTGGTGAATGCCGAAACCGAACGCCACGTGATGGCGGGCGGAACGGTGCCAGTCCAGGTCGTCGGGTGACGCGTAGGCCGTGCCGTCACGGTTGATCGTGGAGTTGGCGAACACGACGCCGTCGTCGGCCCTGATGGTCCGCCCGCCGACCTCGATGTCCTCCGTCGCCACCCGCACCATGCCGTCGGCGATGGACAGGAACCGCAGCAGCTCCTCGACCGCGGCCGGCATCAGGCTCTCGTCGGCCCGCAACTGCGCGAGCTGGTCCGGGTGTTCGAGCAGGGTGAAGGTGCCGAGCGAGATCATGTTGGAGGTGGTCTCGTGCCCGGCGATCAGCAGGATCAGGGCAAAGGTGACCAGGTCCTCGCGGGTGAGGGTGCCCGTCCGCAGCTGGTCGTCGATCAGATCGTCCAGCAGTCCCTCGCCGGGCTTCCGCTCCTTGCCGGAGATCAGCTCGGCGAGGTAGTTCTCCAACTGCTCGCGGGCGTCCTCGAACTCCTCGGCCGAACCGCTGCGGAGCATGCGGCGCGACTGCTCCTCGAAGAACTCGTGGTCGGCGTACGGTACGCCGAGCAGCAGGCAGATCACCATGGACGGCACCGGCAGCGCGAAGGCGGAGACTAGCTCGGCGGGCGGGCCCTGGGCGAGCATCCGGTCGATGAGGCCGTCGACGATCCGCTGGATCTGCGGCCGCATCGCGGCGGTCCGCTTGACGGTGAAGCCGGGTATCAGCATCCGGCGCTGGGTGTTGTGCTCGGGGTCGTCCACACCGAGCAGCGGTGTCCTGGTCCGGCGGATCTGCGCGGCGCGTTCGATCGTGATCGGGAACGCCGGGTTCAGCCGGTCGGAGGACAGTCGCGGGTCGGACATCAGGGCCCGTGCCTCGGCGTGGCCGGTCACCAGCCAGGCCGAGCGGCCGTCGTAGAAGGTGACCCGCGCCAGCGGACCCTCTGTGCGCAGCGACTGATAGGCGGACGGCGGGTGGTAGGGACAGGTGCGGTCCTGCGGGAAGGAAACGGTTTCGGTCATGGCTTGCCTCCCGGGCAAGGGCCTGAGGTGCTCACGTGTAGGAGGGGAGTGGACGGGGACGCGCGCGTGTGCGACGCGCTGATCTCCACTTCATGCCCGGTGTGCCGGGATCGTCTACGCGCAGTCCGGCCAACTTCGCTCGTAATCGGCCATGTTCGGAACTCTCTGCCGGCGTGTCCTTACGGGGCCTTTACTTCTGGCGGTGCGCTGTGTAACGCGGTGCCGGCCGCCGGGTGACACCGCCGGCCGGGCGGCGGTGCGGCACCGTACCCCGCGGGCGACCGGTGCGCGGCTTCCGCGGTGCTCGCACCGCCCCCCGAAGTTGCCCCGGCGGCACGCGGTGCCACACTGGGTGTATGGGGCAACGACATGACACCGGTACGGAACTGGCCTGGGCGGCACTCGGCGGCGACCCGGATCTCACCCGGCGGATCTCCTACGGCGGACCGCCCGGTCTGCTCCCGGCCCGGCTCCCGGTGCTGGCGCTGGCCCGCTCCACGGTCGCCGTCTGCGCACTCGCCGCCGCCGAACTCGCCGCCCGGCGGACCGGCCGGCCGGTGCCCGCCGTACGGGTCGACGACGGCGCGGTGGCCACCGCCTTCGTCAGCGAGCGCCATATGCGGATCGACGGCCGGGCACCCTCGACGTTCGCGCCGCTCTCCCGCTTCTGGCGCACCGCCGACGGCTGGCTGCGGACCCACGCCAACTACCCGCACCACCGCGCCCGGCTGCTGACCGCGCTCGGCCTGCCGGCGACCGCCGGTGTGGCGGAGGTGGCGGCCGAACTGGCCGGCCGCCGGGCCGAGGAGGTCCAGGAGACGGTGTACGCGGCGGGCGGGCTGGCCGTCGCCGCCCGCACCCCCGAGGAGTGGGCCGCGCACCCGCAGGGCGCCGCGGTGGCCGCCCATCCGCTGCTCACGCTGGAGCCGCTGGGCACCGGCGCGCCCCCGCGCCCGCTGCCGGCGCTCGCCGGCGGTCCCGTGCTGCCCGCCGCGGGGCTGCGCGTCCTGGATCTGACCCGGGTGATCGCCGGACCGGTCGCCACCCGTACGCTCGCGCTGCTCGGCGCCGATGTGCTGCGGATCGACGCACCACAGCTGCCGGAGAGCCAGGACGCGCACAGCGACACCGGATTCGGCAAGCGCTCCACCGTGCTCGACCTCGGCGCGCGGGCCGGCCGGGCCACCTTCGAGGAGCTGCTGACCGGCGCGGACGCCGTGGTCACCGGCTACCGGCCGGGCGCCCTGGACCGCTTCGGTCTGACGCCCGAGGCGCTCGCCGCCCGTCGCCCGGGGCTGGTCGTCGCCCGCCTCTCCGCCTGGGGCGACGACGGGCCGTGGGGCGGCCGGCGCGGCTTCGACAGTCTGGTGCAGGTGGCCACCGGGATCGCCGCCGTCGAAGCGGACGAGGACGGGACCCCCGGCGCGCTGCCCGCCCAGGCGCTCGACCACGGCACGGGCTATCTGCTGGCCGCGGCGGTGCTGCGGGCGCTGACCGAGCAGGCCCGCACCGGCGGTTCGTCCCTCGCCACCCTCGCGCTGGCCCGTACCGCCCGGTGGCTGGTACACGGCCCGGCCGGCGACGGGCGGGCGGACGGCCCGGCGGATCCGGCCGCCGCGCGCTACGACGCCGCGCGCTACCTCCGGGACACCGACAGCCCGGTCGGACGGCTGCGCCACGCCCTGCCGCCGGTCTCCTTCGACGGCGGCCCGGCCACCTGGGCGACCCCACCGGGCCGCTGGGGCACCGATCCCGCCGCGTGGCGGTGAGCGGCCCGTTCCGCCGTCCGCGCGGCCCGGAGCACCGGCACCCGCCTCGGCCTGGCCCGACGCGGCCACCGCTCCGTACGATCTGCCGATGACCGATGATCACTACCTCGCACGGGGCCCGCGGGTGGGCATCCGGCACTTCACCGCCGCCGACCGGGACGAGTTCACCGCACGGGCCCGCGAGAGCGCGGAACTGCACCACCCCTGGCTCTACCCGCCGGACTCCGACGGCGCGTACGACACCTATCTGCGCAGGCTTCAGGAGCCGCCGCGCGAGGGCTTCCTGATCTGTGCGCACGACAGCGGCCGGATCGCGGGCTACCTCACCATCAACAACATCGTGCACGGCGCCTTCCGGTGCGGGGCGATCGGCTACGGCGCCTTCGCCCACGCCGCCGGGCGCGGTCTGATGGGCGAGGGGCTGCGGCTCGTACTGCACCATGCCTTCGAGGAGTTGGGGCTGCACCGGATGGAGGTCAACATCCAGCCGGCCAACGTCCTGTCGATCGCGCTCGTCAAACGCGCCGGATTCCGGCTGGAGGGGTTCTCACCGGACTTCCTCTTCATCGACGACGCCTGGCGCGACCACGAGCGCTGGGCGATCACCAGCGAGATGCTCCCGCCGGACGGGGCACGGTGACCGCCGGCCCGGCCGGGGTGCAGAGTGACCCCATGGACATCGAATTCCGCCGTACCGTACCGATCTTCCGCATCTTCGACGTGGCCAAGGCCCATGAGTTCTACCTCGGGTACCTCGGCTGCGCCGTCGACTGGGAGCATCGCCACGAGCCCCGGATGCCGCTCTACACCCAGGTCTCGCGCGGCGGACTGGTCCTGCATCTGTCCGAGCACCACGGCGACGCGACGCCCGGTTCCGCGGTCTTCGCGGAGGTGCGCGGGGTATCCGCCCTGCACGCCGAACTGACCGGCAAGGACTATCCGTTCCTCCGGCCCGGACTGGAGCGGGACGCGGACGGTACCTCGCTCACCCTCCTCGACCCGTTCGGCAACCGGCTCGTCCTCACCGAGCCCGCCGGCTGATCCGCACGGTGTCCGTGCCGGGACCGGGCGGCACGGTTCCCGGCAGTCCGGGCCCGGCCTTCTCCCCGGGCTCCGCCCCGGTCCCGGCCGTGGTCCGGTGCGCGCCCGAAGGTGCCGGCGCCGTACTCCCCGCCGGCCTTCTCGACGGCCTCTTTGCGCAACCCTGACCCGCCTCGTCGGCAAGAGGCCCTGTGCAGAGCGGCGATGACGTTGTTCCATGGTCAACAGGAGGCCGCCGCAGCCGGGGCGGCCCGGTCCAACCCTGCGAGGCAGCCGTGGCCACGAGTGTGCGACATACCACCCTGACCCTTCCCGCCGCCCCCATCGGCCCGGACAACCCCCTGCCCGCCCTGCGCGGCGCCGGAGATCCGCACCGCGTCGAGATCCCCGAGGACACCGGCCTGCCCCCCGACATGGCCCGCCAGCTCGGCTATCAGCCGCTGCGCTCGCTGCTGCCCACCCCGCTGCGCGACGGCTACGGGCGCCGCCGCCGCGCCACCGACCTCGACGCGATCGTCATCGAGAACGACCGGCTGCGCGCCACCGTTCTGCCCGGCCTCGGCGGCCGGGTGTACTCGCTGTACCACAAGCCCACCGACCGTGAACTGCTCTACCGCAACCCCGTGATGCAGCCCGCGGCGTTCGCCCTCAACGGCGCCTGGTTCTCCGGCGGCATCGAATGGAACATCGGCGCCACCGGCCACACCACCCTCTCCTGCGCCCCGCTGCACGCCGCCCGGGTCCCGGCGCCGGACGGCGGCGAGATGCTCCGCCTGTGGGAGTGGGAGCGGCTGCGCGATCTGCCCTTCCAGGTGGACCTGTGGCTGCCGGACGGCGCCGACTTCCTCTACGTCGGCGTCCGCGTCCGCAACCCGCACCACCACACCGCCCCGGTCTACTGGTGGTCCAACATCGCCGTCCCCGAACAGGCGGACAGCCGCGTCCTGGCCCCCGCCGACACGGCCTGGCACTTCGGCTACGCACGCACCCTGCGCCGCGTCCCGGTCCCCGGCTCCGACGGCGCCGACCGCAGCTATCCGCTGCGCAGCACGCACCCCGCCGACTACTTCTACGAGATCCCCGACGGCGCCCGCCGCTGGGTCACCTCCCTCGACGCCGACGGCCGCGGCCTGATCCAGACCTCCACCGACACCCTGCGCGGACGCAAGCTCTTCCTCTGGGGCGCGGCGCGGGCCGGCCGCCGCTGGCAGCAGTGGCTGACCGAACCGGGCACCGACGGCTACGCCGAGATCCAGGCGGGCCTCGCCCGCACCCAGCTGGAGCACGTACCGCTGGACGGCGGCGCCGAGTTCGCCTGGCTGGAGGCGTACGGGCCGCTGGCCGCCGACCCCGCGACGGTGCACGGCGACGACTGGGGCGCGGCCCGCGGCGAGGTCGCGGCCCGTCTCGAAGCGGCGCTGCCGCGCGCGGACGTGGACGCCGCGTACGCCGCCTGGCGCCCGTACGCCGATCTCGAACCGAAGGCGCACCTGGCCACCGGCTCCGGCTGGGGCGCACTGGAGGTCGCCCGCGCGGGCCTCGACCTGCCCGGTACCCCCTTCGACGCGGCGACCCTGGGCGAGGCCCAGCAGCCCTGGCTGACCCTGCTGCGGACCGGCGACCTGCCGGCCACGGGCCCGCTGCCCGGCCCGGCGCCGGTCGCACCGGCCTGGCGCGAACTGCTGGAGTCCGCCCGGCCGGGCCCGGCCACCGACTACCACCTCGGCCTCGCCCAGTGGTACGCGGGCGACCGCGCACAGGCCGTCCGCAGCTGGGAACGGGCCCTGGCGCACGGCGCCGGATGGCAGCCGCGGTACTGCCTGGCCGCCGCCGAGGCCGAGGCGGGCGAGACGGCCCGCGCCGCCGACCGGTACGCGGAGGCGTTCGACTGCGCGCACCGCTCGGCCGGGACCGGCCCGTCGGACGAGACCGCCGCGTCCGGCCCGGCCGCCCGCACCGGGCGGGGGGTGCTGCCCGCGCTCGCCCGGGAGGCGGTTCCCGCGCTGCTCGCGGCCGGCCGGAGCGAGGAGGCCGCGCGGCTGCTGGCGCGGCTGCGCCCGGCCGAGCTGACCGCCGGCCGGTTCCGGCTGCTGACGGCCCAGGTGCTGCTCGCCCAGGGGGCGGCGGACCGGGCGCGCGAGATCTTCGACACCGGTTTCGAGATCGCCGATCTGCGGGAGGGCGACGAGACGGTCAGCGACACCTGGTACGCCATCGCCGAACGCCTGGTGGCCGGCGCCGGGCCGGTCACCGACGAGGTGCGCGCCAGGGCCCGTGCCGAGCATCCGCTGCCGGAGCGCTACGAGTTCCGGATGCGGCCGGTGTGACGGGCCCGCCCCACGGTGCGCGGGCCCGGGTACGCCATCCGGGTGCGCTTGCCCGGGGCGGCGGAATCAAGCGGGACCGGTACTCGTTACGGCCGGTCATGAAAGCAATTGTCACCCATGGTTACGGCGGCCCGGAGGTCCTCGTCCACACCGACCGGCCCGACCCGAAGGTGGGTCCCGACTCGGTGCTGATCCGGGTCCGGGCGGCCGGCGTCAATCCCGTGGACTGGAAGATCGTCGCGGGCTATCTGGACCCGATGATGTACGTCCACTTTCCGCTCATTCCCGGCTGGGACGTGGCGGGCGTGGTCGAGGCGGTCGGCGCGGACGCCACCGAGTACCGGCCCGGCGACGAGGTCATCGGCTACGTCCGCAAGGACGAGGTCGAGCACGGCACCTTCGCCGAGCTGGTCGCCGCGCCGGTGCGGACGCTGGCCCGCAAACCGGCCGCGCTCAGCTGGCAGCAGGCGGCGGGACTGCCGCTCGCCGGGCTCACCGCCTACCAGACGCTCCAGCGGGTCGGCGGCAGGGCGGGCGAGACGGCCCTGGTGCATGCCGCCGCGGGCGGCGTCGGCTCGTTCGCCGTACAGGTCGCGGTGGCCCGGGGCCTGCGCGTCATCGGCACGGCGAGCGAGCGCAACCACGACTACCTGCGGTCCCTGGGCGCCGAGCCGGTCACCTACGGCGACGGCCTCGCCGACCGGGTACGGGCGCTGGCGCCGGAGGGCGTGGACGTGGCGCTGGACTTCGTCGGCGGCGTGGTGGACGTCTCGCAGCGGCTGCTGAAGGACCGCACCCGGATGGCGTCCATCGCCGACGACGCGGTCAAGGCGGCGGGCGGCCACCTGGTGTGGGTGCGCCCCGACACCGCCGGCCTGACGGCGCTCGGCGAGCTGGCGGAGGCCGGCCGGCTCACCGTGCCGGTCCACGCGACGTTCCCGCTGTCCGAGGCGGCCGAGGCGTTCCGGCTCAGCCAGGGCGGCCGGACCCGCGGCAAGATCGTCCTCGACGTGTCCTGACCACGGGCCGCGTCCCGCCCACCGCCGTCCGGCCGCCTCGGCGAGGGGCCGGACGGCGCGGCACGCCGTCTATCCGCCCGGCTTGCGGTCGACGTACTCGAAGATCGAGCCGTCCGGATGCCGGGCCACCAGATTGCGGCCGATCGGGGTCGGCAGGGGGCCCGCGATGATGTCCGCGCCGACCGCCGTCAGATCGGCCACCGCCTCGTCCACGTCCTTGACGGCGAGCGTCGCGGCGATCTTCCGCAGCACCGACAGCTCCGCTTCGGGACCACTCATCAGAAAGAAGCACCCGACGGCCGCGACCGCGACGTTGCCGCGCCGGAAGCGGACGGCCTCGGCGCCCGTCAGCCGCTCGTAGACACCGACCGCCGCATCGAGATCACTGACGCACACCCGCAATGAGGTCCCCAGAATGTCCATGGGGCAAGCCTAATGAACCCGAAGTCCCTTGTGCACCAGGTGGTTTGGGGTGCCCGGCCGGCGCACTCCGGCGGCGCGTCCGCCACACCCCCGTGGCGCGCCTGGCGTGCGTCCGCGGCGGGTGTGCGGAGCACCCGGAGGATTAATGGAGTGTGTGCTCTACTATTGACCGCGATGCGTACCGTCAATCCCGAACAGCACGCCCGCAAGCGGGCCCGGATCCTGCGAGCCGCCGCCGAGCAGTTCGCCGCCCATGGTGTGGACGGCACCTCCACCGCGGAGATCTGCCGTCGCGCGGGCATCGGCTCCGGCACGCTCTTCCACTACTTTCCCGCCAAACGCGACCTCTTCCACGCCCTGTTCGCCGACGACCTGCCGCGTAACGCCGAGATCTGCGCACAGGCGCTGGCCGCGCGGCCCGGAGCGGGTCTCGACCTCCTGGTGGACCATCTGCTCGCCGATCTCGCCGATCCGCTCGTGTCCGGACTCGCGGCCGCGGCCGTGTTCCAGGCCAACCGGGACGCGGAGTTCGCCCGGATGCTCGCCCTCGACGACGAGCGGAGCCGCACCACCCTCACCACGCTGCTGGTGCGGCTGGCCGATGAGGGCCGGCCGCTGCGCTTCGCCCCGGACCGCGTCGCCGGGTGGATCCAGCGGCTGATCGAGGCCGGCTGCACCGCGGCCGGGGAACCGGACTTCGACCCGGCGGCGCACACCGCCGAACTACGGCAGATCATCGACTGGCTGGTGGGGCGGCGGACGCGCCGGTGCTGAGCCTCGGTCCGTTCGTCCCGCCCCGCACCGCCCCGGGCGCACGCCACCTCTCCGGCGCCCACGCCCCCCTCCATGACCAGGAAGGCAGAACCATGTCAGCCGAGAACCCAGCGGCGAAGGACGCCACCCCCATCGCGCCGTCCACGCGTGAGCGCGTCCTCGTGTGGACCGGCTTCCCGCTGCTGGGGGCGGGCGTGGGCTGGCTGCTCAAGATGGCGGTGGGGTGGCTGGCGTCGCTGTCCTGGGTGCCGTGGCAGGGGCCGGTCCGGCTCGTCGCGTCGATTCCCGAACCGTACGCCGCCATCGGGTTCCCGGTGCTCGGGGCCGTCCTCGGGGTGCTGATCGCGTGCTACGCCGAGTTCGACTACGTGACCGCCACCGTCGCCCCCGGCCTGCTGACCGTCACCCACGCCGGGCGCACCCGGACCGTGCCGCGGGCGGCGGTCGACGCGGTGTTCCTGGACGGCAAGAAGCTGGTGCTGCTCGGTCACCGTACCGAGGAAGTGGCCCGGATCGGCGGCGACTTCGACCCCGAGGCGTTCGCGGCCGCGCTACGGGCGCACGGGTATCCCTGGCGAGCGGACGGTGACCCGCACGCGGATGCCTACCGGCGCTGGGTGGACGGTCTGCCCGGCCTGCCGGCCGCCGCGCAGGTGCTCCTCAAAGCGCGCGCGCACGCGCTGAAGAAGGACCGCACGGCGGACGCCGAACAACAGCGGGACGAACTGGCCAAGCTGGGGATCGTGGTCCGGGAGGAGAAGAAGCAGCAGTACTGGCGCCGCATCCCGGAGCACCCCGGAGACGGACGGCAGCAGCCGTGACGATGGCCGCCACCGGTGCCGACGCCGGTGGCGGCACCGGTGCCGCCGTGGGGGCGGGCACGGGTACGGGCCCTCGTCAGGCGCGGCAGAGGATCTCGCCGTGCAGGACGGTGAACCAGCCGTCCTCCTGGGCGCCCCACTCCCGCCACGCCCGGCCGATCCGGGCCAGCTCCTCCGGGGTGGCGTGGCCGCCGTCCACCGCGGTCCGGGCGAATGCCGAGGCGACGGTGCGGTCCGCCCACAACTCGCTCCACCAGGACCGCTCCTGCGGGGTGTGGTAGCACCAGGTGCCCGCGGTGGCGGTGATCCCGGCCGGGTCGAAACCGGCCTGGCGCGCCCAGGCGTGCAGCCGGCGTCCGGCGTCCGGCTCACCGCCGTTGGCGCGGGCCACCCGCAGATACAGGTCCTGCCAGCCGGCCAGCCCGTCGACCGCCGGATACCAGGTCATGGCCGAGTAGTCCGCATCGCGGACCGCGACGATGCCGCCCGGCTCGGTGACACGGCGCATCTCGCGCAGCGCCTGGACGGGGTCGCCGACGTGTTGCAGGACCTGGTGGGCGTGCACGACGTCGAACGCATCGTCCGGGAAGTCCAGCGCGTGGACGTCCCCGACCGTGAAGTGGACGTTCGCCACCCCGCGCGCGGTGGCCGCGTCGCGCGCCTGCGCCAGGACCTCCGGTGCGTACTCCAGGCCGGTGACCTCGCCGTCCGGCACCAGCGCGGCCAGGTCGGCGGTGATGGTGCCGGGTCCGCAGCCGATGTCCAGGATCCGCATGTCCGGCCGGAGCGAAGTCAGCAGATATCCCGCCGAGTTGGCGGCGGTGCGCCAGGTGTGCGAGCGCAGTACGGACTCGTGGTGGCCGTGTGTGTAGACGGCGGACTCCTGCGGCATGGCCGGCTCCTTCACATGCGTCGGGGGCGGCCGGGAGGGCCCGCCGGGCTCCTCCTGCCGCCGGTCGGCCGTCCGCACGGACCGTACGGCGGACGTCCTTCGGTGTGGCAGGCCACACGCTACGCCTGCATCTTGCATCATGAGAGTGGCGTCTCAAGATGCGAGCAACCCGGTGGCGGCGATCCGGTCGGGGCACGGCGCGGCCCCGGACGGCGGCAGGGCCGTCCGGGGCCGGCGGTGGGTGCCGCGGTCCGGGCTCAGCCCCGGAGCGGGCCCTCGCAGCGGTAGTCCGAGGTGCCCGTGCCTCCGTCGGAGGCGATCTGCGCGGTGGTGAAGGAGCAGTTCATATCGGTCAGGTTGTTGTCACCCTTCGCGGCGCGTTCGAGGATGCCGGAGTCGACGGTCCGGGACATGTCCTGGAAGACGCGGTCGGGGCTGGTGGCGTCGCTCAGCTCCGCGGTGATCCGGCCGGTGCAGACGAACCGCCGGCGCTCCGTCGCGGGGGTGGCCGCGCAGTCGGGGGCGATGCCGGTCGTCGCGGTGAAGGACGAGCGGACCTCGTCGGCCGAGGCGTCGCGCAGCTCGCCGAGGGGCGTGTAGGCGGTGTTGGGCACGTAGAGGTCGTCGACCTGCGCTATCTGCGCGTCCAGGAAGGTGTCGTAGGCGCGCTGGAGGCCGGTGTCCTTGCCGAGCCGGTCGCGCCAGGCGTCGAAGCCCGCCGGGTCGTCGGCGCGCAGCCGGCCGTACATCTCCGAGAGCAGGGCGGGGCGTTCGGTCCACAGGAACTCGAAGAAGGTGCCCGCGTAGTCGTAGAAACGGAAGCCGTCCGCGTCGTACCGGGCGTGCAGCAGCTGGTCCACGCTCATCCGCGGTCCGCCGCCCGCCGTGTCCCGGATGACGCCCTGGACCAGGGACTTGCGGACCTTGATGCCGTCGCCGCGGGTGGCGCCGTCGAAGAACTCCGCGGTGCCCTCGTCCATCGCCGTGGTCCGGTCACCCTCGTACCAGGGGCCCTCGCCGAACGAACCGGGCACCGCCCAGCGGCCGTTGAGGTAGTGCGTGTACTCGTGGCGGAAGAGTTCCTCCAGCGTCAGGGTGGAGTCCTGCGGGACGCGGCGCTGGTAGGTGTAGAAGGTGGCGCCCTGCTCGATG
The DNA here is from genome assembly GCF_046549095.1 of Streptomyces sp. x-80. NCBI lineage: Bacteria > Bacillati > Actinomycetota > Actinomycetes > Kitasatosporales > Streptomycetaceae > Streptomyces > Streptomyces sp. x-80. Next base: position 290,657 of record NZ_JAJPWM010000006.1, on the reverse strand, counting down.
TAGATGCCGCCGTTGTTGGTGTCCATACCGGTCAGCAGCGGATGGAAGTTCTCGTAGTCGGCGCGGGAGGCGTACAGCACGATGTGCAGGGTGGTGTTGGGGTCACCGGCCAGCGGCTGTTCGGTGCCGAGCACCCGGTGGAACTGCGCCTTGACCTGCTTGCTCGCGTAGTAGAGCTGATCGACGGTGGCGCGGTCGAGGGCGGTGCGTACGGCGATGCCGTCCTTGTCGTACGCGTAGGTGTACGGGAAGAGGCGCTGCTCGATGTCCGCCTTGCACACGTGGTACTGCGCACAGGCGCCGAACTCGTTCAGCCAGGTGGCGACCTTCGCCCACGGTGCGCTGTCGTCCCCGAAGTTGCGGGCCGTGGTGTCCAGGAGGGGGCCGAGGGCGGCGACGATTTCGGCGCGGAGCGCGTCGATCTGGCCGATGCGGCCGTATTCGCCGAGCGCGTCACGTACCACCCAGGCGTTGTCCGTGTCCTTGAGGTGGATGTGGTCGGCGAAGGACCGGAAGACGGCGCGGTAGGAGGGATCGGCGGTGACCGCCGACCGGAAGGCGGCGTCCTGGTTGCCGGGGTAGACGCCCAGGTAGTTGAGGGTCAGCGCGGCGAGCGCGGCACCGCCCCAGGAGGCGTCCCGGGCGGTGTCCGGGTGGTCGGCGTCCATGGTCGCCAGGACCTTCTCGACCAGCGGCAGCTGGTACTGGCGCAGGCCGGCCGCGGAGCCCGCGTCGAGGGCCTCGCGCAGGGTCTCGGCGTTGCTGCGGGTCGCGTCGAAGCTGCGGGCCGCGGAGCCGAAGTCGTCGATGGCGCGGCGTACGGCGGCCAGCGTCGGCGGGTCGGCGAGGTCGACCTCGCTGTGCGAGAAGGCTTGGTAGGCGACGGCGTGGAGATAGGTGAACATCTCCAGCAGATGGCTGCCGTTACGGCCGTCGTGGGCGGCGGCGAGGCTGCTGACGCGGTGCGCGACGGCCTGGATGTGGTCCCGCGACATCACGGGCGCCAGTCGCTGGTCCCAGTTCCAGATCAGGGAGCGCAGGCAGTCGTCGGCGGTGACGGCCGGGTCGGCGAGGAAGTCGGCGAACTCGTCGGGGGCGAGGCCGGTGACGCCGTCGAGGGTGCAGGGGACGGTGACCGTGCCGAGGGTGATGCGCGGCGCGGGGGCCGTGGTCCGCTTCCGGGGGGTGCGCGGACCGGGGACGCGGCCGTCGGTGAGGCCGCCAGGTGCCGGGACCGTGCGGGCGGCGGGCTTCGGGGCGCGCGCCAGGTGGTCGACCCGGTCGGCGGGGCGCGGCGCGCGGTCCTCGGCGGGACCGGCGGTGGCTGGGGCGGCCGCGGCGGGGCGGGCCGCCCCGGACGGCGTGGGGGCGGCCGCGTGCCCGGCCGGGACGGCGGTCACACAGAGCAGTAACGCCGTCCCGGCGGTGAGCAGGGATCTGTGCAGGGTTCTCGACAGGACCACGGAGGACTCCTGGTGTGGGGGCATGAGACGTGCCGTGCGTAGCGGTGCGGGCGGTGCTTGGGTGCTTCGGCATCTCAACTGTCGTGCGGATGGCGGCACTTCACCGTGTCGGGGGTGCCACCATGTGATGCGTAACGTAGTAATGTGAAATGGCACTGACAACCCCTCGGCGGCCTCGGATCGTGCGGAGCCGGCCGTCCGCGCGGTGACCGGGAGCCCACACGGGGCAGTGACGCCTTGCCGAACGGGGCGCCACAGCACGGGAGTTGCCCCATCACCCCGGTCGGCGTCCGCCCTGCCGCGGAACGTCCCGGCGTTCCCGGAGGCCCTGGTGAAAAACGTGACATCGTACGCTGGTGGCTCGCTCGGGCACGGGGCACGGGGCACGAAGGGAACACCATCATGGGTCACCTCAAGCAGCGCAACCTCATCACCACCAGGGAGCGGCTGCGCGACCAGGTCGCCCACGCCCTGCGCGCCGCCCTGATCTCCGGCGAACTCCGCCCCGGCGAGGTCTACTCGGCGCCCGTCCTCGCCGACGACTTCGGCATCTCCGCGACACCGGTGCGCGAGGCGATGCTCGACCTCGCCCGCGAGGGCCTGGTGGAGCCGGTCCGCAACAAGGGCTTCCGGGTCACCGAGGTGACCGAGCGCGATCTCGACCAGTACACCGAGATCCGCACCCTGATCGAGGTCCCCATGACCGGTCGGATCACCCGCACCGCGTCCCGGGCGGATCTGGAGGCGCTGCGTCCGGTGGCCGAGGAGATCGTGCGCGCCGCCCGCGAACACGACCTCATCGGCTATCTGGAGGCCGACCGCCGGTTCCACCTCTCCCTGCTCGCGCTCGCCGGCAACGAGCGGCTGGTCGAGACCGTCGGCGAACTGCGCAAGCGCTCCCGCCTGTACGGCCTGACCGCGCTGGACGAGAGCGACCGGCTGATCCCGTCGGCCGAGGAACACCTCGAACTCCTCGACCTCATGGTGGCGGGCGAGGCCCGGAAGGCGGAGCGGTGTGTGGCCCGCCACCTGGGACATGTGCGCTCCCTGTGGGCCGCGGGCGACCGGGACCGGGAACCGCGCGGGTCCGGGAAGGGGCGGGGCGCGGCGCGCTGAGGGCGCGGGAGCCCAAGGGCAGCGGGCCCGCTCGGCCCCGCGGGACGTTCTGCCGGGCCCCCGCCAAGGCCCCTCCGGGGGCCGGGAAAACCGGGCGCCCACTCCTGGGTCGCTGTGGTTCCATGCCCGGATGATCAGGCGACGGAACGACAGTGACCTCGACGCGTGTGTGGCCGTCCTGGCCGAGGTGCACACCCACAGCGGCTATCCGCACCACTGGCCGGCCGACCCGGCGCGCTGGCTGACCCCCGACGGCCTGACCGCCGCCTGGGTCGCGGAGGCGGACGGCGCGGTCGTCGGACATGTGACGCTGTGCGGACGCGAGGTCAGCCGGCTCTACGTCGGCCCCGCCGCCCGCGGCCGGGGGCTCGGCGGCCGGCTGCTGCGCGGTGTCGAACAGGAGGCGGCGGCGCGCGGTCTGCGGCCCCTCCTGGAGGTGAAGACCACCGACACCGCGGCCATCGCCCTCTACGAACGGCTGGGCTGGCTCCGCCGCGCCACCGCGCGCCAGGAATGGGGAACGGGCGAAGTGGTCGAGGTGTACCACTACGAGGCGCCCGCCCCGGAGCGCGTGGACGGGCGGGGCTGATCCGGCGCGTTCCACCGGGCGGGCGCCCACGCGGCGGCGCCCGCCCGGCGGTCAGCGGCCGCGCAGTCCGGCGGCCCGGCGGTACGCGAGACCCAGCAGAACGGCCGTCAGCAGCACCGACGTCAGCGCGAACGTGGCCACCGAACCGGCCGCGAAGCCGTGCGCGAGGAGCGAGCCGACCGCGATCCCGAGCGTGCTGACCGAGATCAGCGGGGCCAGTACGTACCAGAGCAGGAAGACGAGGAAGCCGGGGTCGCCGACGGGCGTCGGGACGCCCAGGAACAGCAGCTCCGTCCGCACCGGGCCGCGCACCGCCGACAGCACCGCCGCCGCCGCGAACGGCACCGCGCACAGCGGCATCACCAGCAGCGCCCACGCTCCGCCGCGGAGCGCGAACGGCACGGCCGCGAGCAGCGCCAGCACCGCGCCCAGCGCCGCGGGCACGATCGCGTGCTGCACCATCAGCGTCGCGAAGCGGAACGGCGACCACGCCGAGCGCCGCAGATCGTCCCCCTCCAGCCGGGCCGGTTCGGCCAGCGCGCCGACCGCCACATAGCCGAGCACCAGCGCCACGACCACCGCGACTGTCCGCGCCGCGCCATCGGCCCGGACACCGAGCGCGGCCACCGCGGCGGCGACCACCGTCCACAGCGCGGCACCGCCGACCCGGCCCGGCGCGCGCAGCAGGGCCACCGCGTCCCGCCACACCACCACCAGATACCTGCTGCGCGGCATCGGCAGCCGCCGCCGGACCCCGGCACCGCGGTCGCCCAGCGCCTCGGACACCGCCAGCTTCGCGGCCCGCAGTTCCACCGACCAGAGCACCGAGGAGACGGTCGCCGCGGTCGCCGCGCGGGTCCGCAACTGCGCGTTGCGGACCGCCGGGACCCTGCGGTACGCGGCCACCAGCGCACCGGCGGTGACGGCCACCAGCAGGACGAGCGCGGCGAGGCGGCCGGGCGCGGAGCCGCCCGCGGCGTGGACGACCGGCTGTGCGGCCCAGCCCCACGGCCCGGACCACAGTTCGACCTGCTCCACCACGGGGAGCCGGTGCCCGGTCCACGCCCAAGCCGTCTGACCGGCCAGCGCCATCAGCAGCAGCACCCCGTACGGCGTCAGCGCCCGTACCCGGCGGGCGAGCCGGGGCCTGCTCTCGACCTGCGTCGCGAGCGCCACGGCCAGCAGCGGCAGACAACTGCCCGCGGGCAGCCACCCGGCGAGGGCGGCGCCCAGCGGCGACAGTCCGGTGACGCGCAGCAGCAGCGCCCCGGCCACCGCGGCCAACACCCCGGCGAGCAGCGCGAGCCCGGCCGTCAGCCGGAACCACGGGCGCAGCACCCGGCCCCGGTCGACCGGCTGGTCCAGCAGCCACGCCGCGTCCGGCCCCGGCACGACGACCGGGCCGCGCCACAGCGCGTCCCGCGCGGCGAGCAGGGCCAGACCGAGGGCGAGGAAGACCAGACCGCCCGGGAGCGCGCGGCCGATCGCGACGCCCGTGTCCCCGTGCAGCGCGTCGTGGTGGAGATGCTGGGCGAAGCGGTAGGCGAACGTGGTGCCGTACCCGGCGGCGAGCAGCAGCACGGTGTAGAGGACGACGGCCAGATCGCGGTGGCGCTGCCGGCGGTGCCGGCGGCGCCTGGTGCGCAGCCAGCGCAGCGTCTCGGGGGTGCGGTCGTCGTCCGCGGCCGTCCAGACCGGTTCGTCGGCCACCAGGGGCGGCGCCTGGCTCATCCGCGCCCGCCGAGCCGGGCGAGCACCGCGGCGGGCGGTCCGGCCGCGATCACCGCGCCGTCCTCCAGGGCCACCATCCGGTCGGCCACCGCCTCGGCGAGCTCGGCCTGATGGGTGGCGATCAGCACCGCGACGCCGTCCTTCTTCTCGCCGATCAGCAACTCGGCCAGCCGGCGCCGGGAGTCGGGATCCAGCCGCTGCTCGGGCTCGTCCAGTACGAGCAGGTCGCGCGGCCGGACCAGGGCGGCGGCGAGCAGCAGGGACTGCAACTGCCCGGAGGAGAGCGAGGCGGGCAGCGCGCTCGCGTGGTCGGTGAGGCGGCGGTCGGCCAGCACCTGGTCGATCCAGGCGTCCGCGTCGTCCACGGCGTGCGCCACCGTGATCAGTTCGAGGTGCTCGCGGACCGTCAGGTCCGGGTAGCAGGCGACGGTGTCGCCGACGACCGCGACCCGGGCCCGTACCTCGGGATCGTCCTCGTCGATCTTCCTGCCGTCGAACAGCGCGGTGCCGCCGGTCGGTTCGTCCCGGCCACTGGCGATCCGCAGCAGGGTGGACTTGCCGGAGCCGTTGTGCCCGAACAGGGCGGTGCAGGTGCCCGCCCGGACATCCAGGTCCAGCGGGAGCAGCGCCCGCCGCTCGCCGTACGTGCGGCTGATCCTCCGCAGCTGGAGCAGCGGGCGGCCGGTGCCGCCGCCACCGTCGATGGTGCTGGGCATTCGACCTCCGAGGCACATGAACCGTCGCCCGACCCTAACGCGCGGGCGGTACGGCCCCCGGGCGGGCCCGCCCGGCCTCGTACAGGTGAGCGAGCGGCTGCGCCGTACGGCCCGACCGTGCCCCGCCGCGGCGTGCCGGGCCCCCACCGCCAGCCCCGCCTGACGTGTCGTCCCCCGCCGCCACCCCCGTGATCTGCCAAGGTGGTCGAGGCCGTCAATCATGTGATGGGCCCACCATCGACCTGCCGACGTGGCGTGTGGAGGTACGGATGCAGCGGACCGCACCGGACCCGCAGCGGGAGCCGGAGCCGGGGCCGGGGTCGCCGGCGGGCCTGCCGGTCCTCCCGGACCTCGCCGCCCGCCTCGCCGCGGCCGCCGGCCGCACCGCGCCGGAACCCCCGGGCGGCGGACCGCCGCTGCGCTCCGCCGCCTGCGGCTACTGGGAACGCCGCGGTCTGTTCACCGCCGCGGACCGGGTACTCGCCGCCCCCGGGGCGGCCGCCCTCCTCCTGGCCCTGTACGCCGCGGCCGACGGCGCCGTCCTGCTCCCGCGCCCCTGCGCCGAGGAGTACGCGCCCCCCGCCCACCTGCTCGGACTGCCGGTGCACCGCGTGCCGGTACCGGCCGAATCCGGCGGCGTGCCCGACCCGTTCGCCCTGCTGGAGACCGTCCGCCGGGCCCGGCTGCACGGCGAGAGCCCGCAGGTGCTCGTGCTGTCCGTCGCCGACGACCCGACCGGCACCTGCCCGCCGCCCGAGCAGCTGCACGAGGTCTGCGAGGCGGCGGCGGGGGAGGGGCTCTGGGTCATCAGCGACGAATCGCGCCGCGATCTGCTGCACGATCCGCACGACACGGTGCTGCTCAGCCCCGCCGAGATACTGCCGGCGGAGGTCGTGGTCCTCACCGACCTGCGGGCCGCGCTGGTCCCCGCCTCCTGGCCCGTCGCGCTCGCCCGCTTCCCGGCCACCGACCGCGGCGCCACGCTCCGCGCCGCGACGCTGGCCGCGCTCGCCGCCCTGCGCACCCCGCTCGCCGGACCGGTCGCCTGCGCCGTCACCCACGCACTCGGCGAACCCGCGTCCGTCCGCGCCAGGACCGCCACCGCGGCCCGGGTGTACGGCACGCTCGCCGCGGCGCTGCACCACACCCTCACGGCGGCCGGCGCGGTCTGCCGCCCGCCGCACTCCGGCAGCCACCTCTACGCCGACCTCGACCCGCTGCGCCGGCCCCTCGCGGCCCGCGGTATCACCGAATCGGCCGCGCTGGAACGGGAGTTGGCGCCCTGGTCCGCGCGCGGCGGGCACCGCTTCGGCGACGATCCGGGCGCCCTGCGGGTACGGCTGGGCGCCGAGGCGCTGCTCGGCGCCGGCACCCAGTTGCGTCAACGCGTCCTGGACGCCCCCGACCCGCTCGCCCTCCCGCATGTCAGGGAGGCGCTGACCACGCTCTCGCGTGAGCTGGCCGTGCTCACGGAGCCGGCGGGGGGTGGCTGATCCGCTGCCCGCTGCCCGCCGTCCGCCGTCCGCCGTCCGTTGCCCGTTGCCCGTTGCCCGCTGCCCGCTGCCCGCTGCCCGCCGTCCGCCGTCCGTTGCCCGTTGCCCGTCGCGCCCCGCCCGTCGTCGGTCGCCCGCCGCCCCTCGTGCCCGCCCGGGTACGTCCGCCGGCCGGACGGAACCCGCCCCGACCCGTCCCGGAACCGCTCCGCGCCCGCCCCGGGTCTGTCCCCGAATCCCGGTTCTGTCCACCGAATGGAGCCCCTCGATGACCGAACAGACCGAGCGCTCCCGCACCGAACGCTCTCTCGCCGAGCCCTCCGCCGCCGAGCGGCTCCCGTACGCCGGGCCGGGCCATGGCACCGGGCCGAGCGGCGGGGAGGGCGGGGGGAGCGGTGGGCCGGCCGCGGACCGGCCGGGCGAGCCGGATCAGCCCGGCCAGGTGAACCAGTTGGAGCAGCTGGACCGGATGAGTCAGGCGGGTCAGGCGGGTCAGGCGGATCGGGTGGGGCAGCTGGTCGGCGGGAGCGGCGTCGTGGCCATGAGCGTGGCGGCGCCGTCGCCGGACGCGGCGGCCGCCGGCGACGGCGCCGCCCTGGAGGTCCTCGACGGCGCCGCGGCCCCGGGGAGCTCCCCGAATCCGCCCGCCGCCACCGTCCCCGCGGACCCCCTCGCCCCCGACGGCCTGGTGGAGCCGCGGCCCGCCCCGCCGCCACTCCCCGAACCGCGCCCCCTGGGGGAGACCCGCAGCTGGCCGCGGGACTTCACGGACCGGCTGACCGCGCCGCTGCCCGGCGTCCGCGCACTGGCCAGGATCGCCCGGGACGGCAAACTGCGCCCGGCCCCCGAGGCGCTCCGGGAGATCCCGCAGCTCCCCTTCGAACCCGGCCCGCTGCCGGCCGCCGGCACCACGGCCGTCGCCCTCACCTGGGCCGGGCACGCCAGCTGGGTGATCCGGACCGGCGGTCTGACCGTACTGACGGACCCGGTCTGGTCCCGCAAGATCCTCGGCACGCCCGCCCGGGTCACCCCGGTCGGCGTCCGCTGGGAGGACCTCCCGCCGGTCGACGCCGTCGTCATCAGCCACAACCACTACGACCACCTGGACGCCCCCACCCTCAGACGGCTGCCCCGGCACACGCCTCTCTTCCTCCCCGCCGGCCTCGCCCCCTGGGCCCGCCGCCGCGGCTTCACCGAGGTCACCGAGCTCGACTGGTGGGAGGCGGCCGAACTGCCCGGCCCCGCGGGCCCGGTACGTTTCGACTTCGTCCCGGCCCACCACTGGAGCAAACGGACGCTGACCGACACCTGCCGCTCCCTGTGGGGCGGCTGGGTGCTCACCGCGCCCGGCGGGCGGCGGATCCACTTCGCCGGGGACACCGGCTACGGCCACTGGTTCGAGGAGATCGGCCACCGCTACCCCGGTATCGACCTGGCGCTGCTGCCCATCGGCGCGTACGACCCGCGCTGGATGCTGCGGCCGGTGCACACCGACCCCGAGGAGGCCGTCCGGGCCTGCCAGGACCTCGGCGCCCGGGTCCTGGTCCCGATGCACTGGTCGACGTTCCTGCTCTCCGCCGAACCGCCCCTGGAACCACTGCACCGAGTCCGCGCCGCCTGGGCCGCCACCGGCCGTCCCCGCGCGGACCTCTGGGATCTGCCGGTCGGCGCGTCCCGCGTGCTCGGCGAGGACTGAGCGGGGCAGCCGGGCAGCCGGCGCGCCGGGGGCGGGGGTCCGGCCCCGTGCCCGCGCTACACGTGCTCGCCGCCGCTGTCGTCGCGGCCCGCCGGCCGGAGGCGTCGCCAGAGGGCGGGGGCCACGCTGATCAGCACGGTCAGGGCGAGCGCCGCGACCACCCCCTGCCACGGTTCACGGAACAGCGAGCCGCCCAGCAGCCCGACGAGCTGGTACGTCGCCGCCCAGGCCAGGCAGGCCGGAATATCGCCGTGGACGAACCGGCGCAGCGGCATCTTCGAGAGCAGACACGCGAGCATGACCGGGATGCGGCCGGCCGGCACCAGCCGCGACAGCACCAGCACCAGGACCCCGTGCTCCCGCAGTTTGTGCTGTGCCTGCGCCAGCCGCTCCGGCGCGGCATGCGTGCGCAGCCGCTCCAGCCAGCGCGAGCCGCCCCGGGAGCGCACGCCGCGCTGTCCGAGCCAGTACAGCCCCAGATCGCCGAGGAGCGCCGCGAACGACGCGACCGCGAAGACGATCAGCAGGGCGAACGGCGACGTGTGGTGGAAGGCCACCACCGCGGCCGAGCTGACCACCGCTCCCGTTGGCACCACCGGTACCAATGACCCCAGGACGACCAGCAGAAAGAGCGACGGATAGCCCACCGCCTGCTGCGTCGACTCCGGTGGCACGCTCACCATCAGCTCGCCGGCGAGCGTCATCGCGCGACCACCGGCCGAACGGACTCGCCGTGCCCGAGCCGGTAGACCGTCATCGTCGGCACGAGGAGGGCCAGCCGGCGCTCGAACTCCCGCCCGGGAGCGTGGAATTCGGCCGGCCGTACGGCGGCCATGCCGATCGGCCAGTACGTGCCGTAGTGCACCGGGACGGCGCAGGCCGGTGCCAGCCGGGCCGCCGCCTCGGCGGCCCGGCTGGCGTCGAGATGGCCGGGCCCGAGGAACGGCCCCCAGCCGCCCACCGGCAGCAGCGCCGTCTCGCACGGTCCGACCTCGTCGGCCATCCCGTCGAAGAGCCCGGTGTCACCCGCGAAGTACGTCCGCGCCGCGCCGTGGATCACATAGCCGAGCGCGGGGACCCGCTGCGGCCCGTACGGCAGCCGCCGCCCGTCGTGCGCCGCGTGCACCGCCCGTACGGTCACGGCACCCGCCGCGACCTCGTCGCCCGGCCGCACCTCGGTCACCCGCAGCCGCCGGGCCCCGGCCACCCGGCGCAGCCCCGGCACGGCGTCCGCCGCCCCGCGCGGCACCACCAGCCGCGTCCCGGGCGCGAGCCGGGCCAGCGAGGCGGGGTGCAGATGGTCGGCGTGCAGATGGGAGACGAGCACGAGGTCGGCCCGCGCGGCCTCCGGCGGCGGCAGCGCGCCCCGCCGGCGCCGCAGATGCGCCAGCCGACGGGTGAACAGCGGGTCGGTCAGCACCCGTACCCCGGAGTCCTCGACCGTCACGGTGGCATGTCCCCACCAGGTGACCTCCACCGACACCGTCGACCTCCCGATTCGCCGCGCCCATCCGGTCGCGCCCTCCGATCCTCCACCATCCGCCCGGATCCGCGAGTGCCGGGGCCCCGCGGATCCGGCGCCCTGACGCCCACACGATGTACCGGGCATTTCGGATATCCGGGTGCACAAGTGGCTGACCAGGCGGTCTATGACACGCTGGACGGCGATGCCCGCTGCCGGTGCGGGCCGGAGCGTGAGGCGGGACGGCGTGCGGACGCGGTGGCGAACACGGGGCGGTGCCCTGCTGCGGGTGCTCGCGGTCTGGCTGGTGTCCTCGTGCACCCTGCTCGTGCTCGCCGCCCTGCTGCCCGACTTCCGGCTGCAAGCCGCGGGCGGCACCGGCAGCACGGACGCGGCCGTCACCGCCGCCCTGGGAGCCGGGGCGTTCGGCCTGCTCAGCGCCCTGGTGTGGCCGCTGCTCGTGCGCGCCCTGCTGCTGGTGCCCGCGTTCGTCCTCGGCCTGCTGGTCTTCTTCCTCAACGGTTCCCTGCTGCTGCTCGCCCTCGACCTGACGCCCGACGCCGGCCAGGCCGCCCCGGAGACCGCGGTGATCGTCGCGGCCGCGATGTCCGCGACCTCCTCGGCCACCTCCGCCTTCCTCGCGGTGCGCGACGACGAGGCGTACCACCGCCGGCTGGTGCGGCTGGCGGGCCGTCGCGCCCGGCGTGCCGCCCGCGGCCCGGACACCCCCGGCACGCTCTTCCTCCAGCTCGACGGGGTCGGCCACGACCTGCTGCGGGAGGCGACCGAGGGTGACCACCCGCTGATGCCGACCGTCGCCCGCTGGCGGGGCGGCAGCCACCGCCTCACCCCCTGGCGCACGGACTGGTCCAGCCAGACCGGCGCCAGCCAGCTCGGCATCCTGCACGGCAGCAACGAGGATCTGCCCGCCTTCCGCTGGTACGAGAAGGAGACCGGCGCACTCGTCGTCAGCAACCGGCCCACCAGCGCCGCCGAACTCCAGCGCCGCGCCGTCGAGCGCACCGGTGACCGCGGACTGCTCGCCCACGACGGCGCCAGCCGCGGCAACCTCTTCAGCGGCGGCGCCGAGCAGGTCGCCCTGGTCATGTCGGTGGCGGCCCGCCGCGGCAGGTACAACCGCTCCCGGGCCGGCTACTTCGCGTACTTCTCCGACCCGGCCAACGCGACCCGCACGGCCGTCTCCTTCGTCGCCGAGGTCGTCCGCGAGATCGTCCAGGCGCTGCGCACCCGCTTCCGGCGCGAGCTGCCACGGGTCAAACGGGGCGGGCTCTATCCCGTCATCCGGGCCTTCGCGACCGTCGTCGAACGCGATGTGGTGGTCGCGGCCGTCATCGGCGACATGCTCGCCGGCCGGACCGCCGTCTACGCCGACCTGGTCGCGTACGACGAAGTGGCCCACCACTCCGGGCCGCGCCACCGCGACACCCACCAGGTGCTGCGCCGCCTCGACCGGTCCCTCGCGCTGATCGAGCGGGCCGGCCGCCACGCCCCGCGCCCGTACCGCATCGTGCTCCTCTCCGACCACGGCCAGAGCCCCGGCGCGACCTTCCTGGAGCACTACGGGCTGAGCCTGGGCGATCTCGTACGGGCCGGGTGCGGGCTGCCGGTGCCGCGGCGGGCCGGGCGGACGCCGAGCGGGGCCGAGGCCAGGGAGGCGGCCCGCGCCGCGCTGCACCGCCGGGAGGGGGCGGCGGGGGACGGCTCCCCGGACCCGGCGGGGCCGCCCGCGGCGGCGGCGCACCCGATCGTGCTGGCCTCCGGCAATCTGGGCCTGGTCTCCTTTCCCGATGTGCCCGGCCGGATCACCCGCGAGGAACTGGACCGCAGGCACCCCGCACTGCTCAGCACCCTCGCCAATCACCCCGGTATCGGCTTCCTGCTCGTCCGCTCCGCAGCACACGGCGCCGTCGTGCTCGGCCCGGCCGGCGCCGAGCACCACCTCGACACCGGCCGGATCGTCGGCACCGACCCGCTCGCGGGGTTCGGCGACGGCGCGGCCGACGCGGTGCGCCGCACCGACCGCTTCCCGCACGTCGCCGACCTCATGGTCAACTCCGCCTACGACCCGCGGACCGGTGCGGTGCACGCCTTCGAGGAGCAGATCGGCTCGCACGGCGGGCTGGGCGGTGCGCAGCGCGAGGCATTCCTGCTGTGGCCCGCGGAGCTGACGCCGCCGGTCCCGGACGGCGAGCCGCTGACCGGCGCCGAGCAGGTGCACCGGGTGCTGCGGCGCTGGCTGCGGGAGGCGGACGGGCCGCAGCAGCCCCTCGAAGCCGAGGTGAACGAAATGCGGTACGAAGAGGTCGAACCAGGAGCTTTTCCGTCGCAGAGGCGTACCCCACAGGACAAAACTCGTTGATTTTGGTGCAAGGGCACCGGTCGCCGACGATATGCAGTCGTCCGGCAATCCCGGGCGTTCAGCGCACGACGAGAGGCCCACCACGCCATGCACGACCGGCACACCCGCCGCTTCGGTCTGGGCACCGCCACCTGCCTGGTGATGGGCAACATCATCGGCGGCGGCATCTTCCTGCTGCCGGCCTCGGTGGCCCCCTTCGGCACCGTCAGCCTGGTCGCGTTCGGCGTACTGACCATCGGCGCCCTCGCCCTCGCCCTGGTCTTCGGCAAGCTCGCCCGGCGCCACCCGGACACCGGCGGCCCCTACGTCTACGCGCGCGAGGCGTTCGGCGACTTCGCCGGATTCCTGTCCGCCTGGTCGTACTGGACCATGACCTGGGTCAGCAACGCGGCGCTCGCGGTCGCCGCCGTCGGCTACGTACACGTCCTCTTCCCCGGACACCAGTCCCGGGGCGTCGATCTCATGGTGGCGCTGGGCGCCCTGTGGCTGCCCGCCCTCGCCAACTTCGCGGGCACCCGCTACGTCGGTGCGGTCCAGCTGGTCTCCACCGTCCTGAAGTTCGTCCCCCTCCTCTTCATCGCGGTCGTCGGCCTCTTCTTCTTCGACCCGGACAACCTCGGCCCGTTCCACACCGGCGGCGGCAGCGCGATCGGCGGGATGTCCGCGGCGGCGGCGATCCTCCTCTACAGCTATGTCGGCGTGGAGTCCGCGGCGATGAGCGCCGGCGAGGTCCGCGACCCGGAACGGAACGTCGGCCGGGCCACCGTCCTCGGCACCATCGGCGCCGCCGTCGTCTACCTCCTGGGCACCGTCGCCGTCTTCGGCACCGTCGCGCACGACAAGCTGGTGAACTCCAAGGCGCCGTTCTCGGACGCGGTCAACGCCATGTTCGGCGGCCACTGGGGCGGCACCGCCATCGCCGCCGCGGCGGTGATCTCCATCGTCGGCGCACTCAACGGCTGGACGCTGATGAGCGCCCAGTCGCCGTACGCCGCCGCCAAGGACGGCCTCTTCCCGGCCCTCTTCCTCACCAAGCGGCGCGGGGTGCCGACGTTCGGTGTGCTGGCCGCCGTGGTGCTGGCCAGCGCCCTGACGGTGATCAACTACCTGACCGGGGCCGGCGGCGTCTTCGAGATCCTGGTGCTCATCACGACCTTCTCGGCGACCGTCCCCTACCTGCTCGCGGCCGGCGCCCAGATCTACTTCCTGCTGACCGGACAGCGCGACAAGGTCCGCCCGGCCCGCTTCGCCCGCGATCTGACGCTCGCCCTGGTCGCCTTCGGCTTCACCTTCTGGCTCGTCGCCGGTGCCGGCTACGCGGCCATCTACCAGGGCGTGCTGTTCCTCTTCGCCGGCATCCTCGTCTACGCGTGGATGGCGGCGCGGCGCACCGGACGCCTGCGGGCCGGGGCCCCGGACCAGAGCGCCCCGGACGGCCCCCGCTAGTCCCCCCGGCCGGCCTCCACCGGACGGGCCCGCAGGGGTTCGCCGACCCGGTGGAGGTGGCGCAGCGCCTCCGCGTACGAGGCGAACAGCCCGGTCTCGTGGTACGGGACGCCGATCTCGGCACAGTAGTCGCGCACGATCACCTGGGCCCGGCGCAGATGCGGGGTCGGCATGCTGGGGAAGAGATGGTGCTCGATCTGGTAATTGAGGCCGCCGAGCATCAGATCGGTGACCGGACCGCCGCGGACGTTGCGCGAGGTCAGCACCTGACGGCGCAGGAAGTCCGGGCGGTCGTCGCCGGTCAGGGTCGGCATGCCCTTGTGGTTGGGCGCGAAGGTGCAGCCCAGGTAGACGCCGAACACGGCCTGGTGGACGAAGAGGAAGGCCAGTGCCTTGCCGGGCGACAGGACGAGAAACAGCGCGCCCAGATAGCAGACGATGTGCGCCAGCAGGAGGGCGGCCTCGGTGCCCTTGCGCTTCATGGTGGGTGAGCGCAGCGCCCGGATGCTCGACACATGGAGGTTGAACCCCTCCAGGGTGAGCAGCGGGAAGAACAGCCGCGCCTGGTGGCGGCCCAGGAAACGGGGTATTCCCGTGGCGGCCCGCGCCTGGTCCTGGGACCAGACCAGGATGTCGGGCGAGACGTCCGGATCCAGCTCCTCGTGGTTGGGGTTGGCGTGGTGGCGGGTGTGCTTGTTCATCCACCAGCCGTAGGACATCCCCACCCCGAGGTTGCCGAACAGCCGGCCGCCGATCCCGCTGGGACGGCGCTTGCGGAACACCTGCATATGCGCCAGGTCATGGGTGACCAGCGCGATCTGACCGAAGACGAAGGCCAGGAGGACGGCGGTGCCCAGCTGCCACCAGCTGTCGCCGAGGAGGACGAACGCCACCCAGCCCCCGGCGAAGGCGGCGGTCACGAGCGAGAGCCGCGCGGCGTAGTAGCCGGGCCGCCGCTTCAGCAGTCCGGCGGCCGTGACCCGGCGGGACAGCCGCGCGAAGTCGCTGCCGGCGGGCGCCTCGGGAGCGCGGGTCGGGGAAGGGGGCTGGAGACTGGTCGTCATGCGCTCAAGTCTGCTGAGCGGACCGGGCCCCCGACAGCCGGTGCGCCCCCGGACACAAGGTGGGGCCTGCCGGTGTTCCTCAGGGGTGGTAAGCACGCCCCCCCCGCGAAAACATACGCCGCGACACGGCCAGGACGGGCCCCTCTCCCGCGTGGCGACACGGTGGCCGGGCCGAGTTCGCCCTTACCTCCGGAGTAATCGACCGCCGTGCGGCGGCCCGGCAGAGTACGGGTACCGGGTCACGGGCCGGCGCACTCCGGCCCGTGAACCCGGCCCACCCATCTCGTCCCTCCCCTCCCACGGAATTCACGAGGAGCCCGCCATGACCCGCACCGCGCAGCAGACCAACGCCCCCCGGACCGCCGACGCCGGGGCCCTCGACTACCAGGCCGCCGCCGCGCGGTACTTCGAGGCGTGGAACGCCGTCGACCCGGCGGCGCTCACCACCGCGGTGGCCGCGGCGTTCACCGAGGACGGCAGCTACACCGACCCGCTGGCCGATGTCGCCGGTCACGAGGGGCTCACGGCGGCGATCGCCGGGGTCCACCAGCAGTTCCCGGGCTTTGTGTTCCGGCAGTTGGGGGACGTGGACGGACATCACGACATCGCCCGGTTCGGCTGGGAGCTGGTCAGCGGGGCCGACGGGTCGGCGCCGGTCGCCGGCTTCGACGTGGTGCGGCTCGCCGCCGACGGCCGGATCCGCTCCGTACTCGGCTTCCTGGACCGGGTGCCGTCGGGGGCGTGAGACCGCGGCCGCCCCAGGGCGCACCCGCTACGGCACCAGCTTCCGCAGCCGGGCAGCCGTCTCCGCGTCGGCGGGCAGAAAGGTCTCCACCGCCAGTTCGGAGACGGTCACGTCCATCGGTGTGTTGAAGGTGGTCATGGTCGAGATGAAGGAGAGCACGGCGCCCTCGTGCTCGATCCGCAAGGGCAGTGCGAACCGCGGATGCTCGCCGCCGGCCGCCTGCTCCCGTCCGCCCCCGGGCAGCGGATAGCCGCTCACCTCGTCGTAGAGCGCGCGCAGCGGCGCGGACCGCAGCAGCGCCAACTGCCGTTCCATCTGGGCGAGGAGATGGCCGCGCCACTCCGGGAGGTTGCGGATCCGTGGCGCCAGGCCCGCCGGATGCAGGGTGATCCGCATGGCGTTCAGCGGCGGCCGCAGCAGCTCCTCGTCGACGCCCGCCAGCAGCATCGCGATACCGCGGTTCGCCGCCTGCACGTGGTACGTACCGTCCACCACCAGCGCGGGGAACGGCTCGTAGCCGGTCAGCAGCCGCGCCATCCCCGCGCGCAGGGCGTCCATCGACGGGTCGTCCATCGGCGTCTCCGGGAAGACCGGGGCGTAGCCCGCCGAGATGAGCAGGGCGTTGCGTTCCCGTACGGGCACGTCGAGATGCTCGGCGAGCCGCAGCACCATCTCCTGGCTCGGCCGGGAGCGGCCGGTCTCGATGAAGCTGATGTGCCGGGCGGAGGAGTCCGCGCGCAGCGCCAGCTCCAGCTGGCTGATCCGGCGCCGGTCACGCCACTCGCGCAACAGCCTCCCCACGCCCATGGCCTCCGGCGGGCACGCCGCAGCAGTCGTCATGGGCCCGAACCTAGCCGACGCCCGCGGCGGCGGGCGTCGGTGGGGCGGCCGGCAGGGCAGGGGTGGGGCCCGGTCCTGCCGGCTGGTGCCGCCCGTGGCGCGGCGCGGTCAGGAGCGGCGGGACGACCGCCGCCGCGGCCGCACGACCCGGCCCGCGCGTATCAGCTCCACATTGAACTGAGCGCCGCACAACAGCGACAGATGGGAGAACCACAGCCAGATCAGAAAGACCACGGGGCCCGCCAGCGAGCCGTAGAGCCGGTTGAAGGTACCCACGTACGACACATAGAGCGCGAAGCCCGCCGAGCACACCAGCCACATCAGCACCGAGACCAGCCCACCGGGCGCCGCGGCCCGCACCCCGCGCGAAATCGGCGGCCCGGACCGGAACAACACCATCACCAGGACACTGGCGAGCAGCACCAACAGCGGCCACTTCAGCAGGTCCCAGGACGTGTCACCGCTCGCACCCAGCTCCAGCGCACGCAGGACGGCGCGCGCGATCGGCCCGCTCGCCAGCAGCGCCACCGCACTGCTGATCAGCAGCGCCATGAGCAGCAGCGCCGTGGCGAGGATGCGCGGCGCCTTGTGCCACGGCGGACGGTCGTCCTGCATACGGTGCATGGCGTGCAGCGCCCGGCGGAACACCGCCAGATAGCTGCACGAGGACCACAACGCGCTGACCAGGGCGCCACCCACCACCAGCCAGGCGGCGGTGCGCTGCTGGGACATCCCGATCAGCGCGCGGCGCACGGTCGCGCCCGAACCGGTGGGGGCGATCGAACTGAGGTGATTGATGAGGACCGCGGTGGCCGAGGGATCGGCGAGACCGATCAAGGACACCGTGACGATCAGCGCCGGCAACAGCGCCAGCACCGAGTAGTACGTCAGGCTCGCCGCCCAGTCCGTCACATCGTCGTGCCAGACGGACACCGGCGTACGGCGCAGCGCGGTGCGGCACTGGGCCCACGTCGGCAGGGCGGTGCGCGACGGCTCGGCGGCGGACTCGGGGCGCGGCCCGGGGTCCGGCCCGGGGGAGGCGCGCCCCGTGGCGTCAGCACCCATGGCGGTCTCCCGCCGCCGTGGTCCGCGACCCGAGCGGCAGGCGCAGCCGCTGCCGCATCCGGAGCCGTGGCCGCAGTGCGTCGCGCGGACGGTCCCGGCCGGGCGCGGACGGCCCGGCCGTTACCACCACCCCTGGGCGCGCCGGCCCGTCGAACGCGATCCCGCCGCTCCCGCCCATGCTCTGCCCGTCCTCTCCGCCGATACGGTTCCGCCGGCCGGCCCGCTCTCCCGGACCGGCCCGGCCCTCCGGCCGGCCCGCTCTCCTCGACCGGCCCGCTCTCCCGGACCGGACCGCTCTCTCTGAACGGTCCGGTCGATGAGATAGATCCAGCATCTTCGACCGTGCCGCCTGCCCGAGGTGGTACCGCCCGTCCGAGGCCATGGTGGCCGCATCGTCCCCCGGCACCACGGTCATCCCCCGTATCACGGCCGACCCCGTGTCACGGCAGTCCCGGCCACGACAGCCGCGCTCGCGGCCGAGGCCCGTCCACCAGCTCAACCAGCTCAGGCCGCTAGACCAGCACAACTGACACAGTGCTCAGCTGCCCCATAGTGGCTCAACCGACCCATAGCGATCCAACCGGCCCAGGCCGGAGGAAGCCGAGGGACCGAAGCCAAGTACGGCACATACGGCGCGTACGGCACATACGGGCCGCACGTACCACCGTCGCCGCGACACCGGGCACCGACACCGGCCCCGGACGGCCGCCCGCCCCGGCGTCAGGCGAATGCCAGCCCCCGCCACGGTGAGCCCGGGTCCTGGGTGAGGACGCGGTGGATGTTCACCGCCTCGGCGTACTGCGGGCCGAACCAGCCGTTGTCGAAGGCCAGCATGCGGCCCAGCGCATAGCCCGCGGCGAACTCCGCCCACGAGCCGTACACCTCCCGGGCCCGCGCGCCGGCCCGCTGTACGGCCTGCTCGGCCTGGTGCGGCGCGCACAGCCGGGCGCCGAGGCCCCAGCGGACGAGGTTCACCGCGTGCGCGAGGTCCAGCGCGACGAGGGAGACCACCCGGCCGTCCGCCGGCAGCAGCCCGTCCGCCCGGAACCGCTCCTCGTACCGGCCCACCACCTCGGGAACCCCGTGCGCCGCCGCATCGCCGTCCGACCCCTCGGCGCCGCCGCGCTCGCCGTCCTCGGCGTGCTCGCCACCGTCAACGCGCTCGCCGCCGTCCCGGAGACGGGCACGGGCGCGCAGCGCCGCCTCCGCCTCGGCCGGTACGAACTGTCCGCCGAGCAGCTGGTCGAAGCGCTGTTGCCAGGAGGCGGGATCGGCCACCGACCACTGTTCGCGCAGCGTCTGCGTGTCCGTGGCGTGGTCCAGGAAGGTGGTGCCCAGTTCATTCCACGGCACGCTGTGCTGTACGGCGATCGGCGCACCGCACGCGAGCCCCTGCGCCAGCGGACCGTGCAGCGGACCGCCGAGATGTGTGGTCAGCAGACCGCCGGGCCGCACGCCGACCTGGGCGCGGAACTGGAGCCAGGTGGCGCGGTGCGCGGCGGAGGCCGCCAGGTATGTCGCGCACGGCGTACCCGGATTGACCGCGAGCCGCCATTTGTCGTTCGGCCAGTCCTGCGCCAGATCCTCGACCGAGACCCGGTCGAAGAACTGCTGCGGCTGCCACGGCGGCAGCATGCCGCGCGTCAGTACGGGGAGGCACCTACCGCCCGTCGCGGGGTCGTCGTAGACGGGCAGCGGGTCCTGCCCCTGCTGCGGCACCGCCAAGTACAGATCCTCGCCGGCGAGCGCCGCGAGCTGCCCGTTCCAGTCACCACGCGCCGTCGCCTCGCACAGCCGCCGTTCCGTCTCGGTCGGCGGCACCCATCCCGGAGTACCCACAGATCCAGACCCTACGGCGACCGACGGATCCGGCGGGAAGCGGGGCTGTCGTACCGACCGCGCGGACATCCCAGGAAGGCCGGAAAGCCGGAAGGCCGGAAGGCGTCGTCACGTGGGGACGGCCCGGCCCGTGGGCCCGTTCCAGGAGCCCCGCCCGCCGGGAGCCGGCCGCCGAGGGCTCCGCCCGTCCGCAGGCCGGCGCCGCCGCCGGAACCGCCGCGTGGGCAGGCCGGATCGCACCGGATCCGCAAGGCCCTGGCCCGGTACCGTCGCGCAGGCAATACGCTGGGCGGGCCGCACGGACGCCAGGGCGGCACACGGACGGGCGCAGGGGCGCGGGGCACACGGACGGATGCGGGGACGCGTGGACGCAAGGACGCAGGGTTCCCCCGGACCCACGCGCTCAGGGCAGGCCGGGACACGCCGTTCCGGAGTGCGGGACGGAGGGAGACCGGGTGGACAGCGGTAGGACTGATGGCGCCGGTGAGACCGTCCGCAACGTCGTATCGGGCGACGCCGTGGTGAACGGTCCGGTGTTCCAGGCCGGACGGATCGACTCCATCACGTTCGGCACCCCCACACCACTGACGCCGCGTCAGGTTCCCGCGCCCAGAGTGGGTTTCGTGAACCGTACGGCGGAGTTCGCCGAGCTGTCCGCGGCGGCCGGTGCCCACCGGCAGGACAGCCCGCCCGCCACGATCGTGATCACCGGCCTGGGCGGCGTCGGCAAGACCGAACTCGTCGCCCAGTGGGTCTGGCGCGAACTGGCCGAGCGTTTCCCGGACGGACAGCTCTACGCGGACCTCGCCGAGGTGCGCCGGGACGGCGGCATCGACGTCGGTGGCGTCATCGGGACCTTCCTGCGGGCCCTGGGCGTCCACGAGAGCTTCATCCCCGCGGGACTCGCCGACCGGTCGGCCGTGTTCCGTTCGGCGACGGCCGGCCGCAGACTCCTCGTCGTCATCGACAACGCGCAGCACGCCTCGGAAGTGCGCCCGCTGCTGCCCAGCCACGGCCTGACCGTCGTCCTCAGCCGCACCCGGCTCGCCTCCCTGGTGGTGGACGGCGCGGTGCCGGTCGCGGTCGAACCACTCGATCGCGACGCGGGCGTACAGCTGGTACGGCGCTGGCGGGATGCCGGGGCGGACCAGGGCGCGGACGAGGGGGCGGCGGCCCGGCTGGTCGAGGTGTGCGGCGGACTGCCGCTGGCGCTGCGGGCGGCCGGCGAATGGCTCATCGAGCGGCCGCACCTGAGCCTGCAAGCCGTGGTCCGCGATCTGGCCGGCGGGCGGTTCCCGTCCGGCGACGGCCGCGCACCGGTGGCGGCGGTCTTCGACGCGGTCGCCGAGACCTTCGCCGAACACACCCGGACCCTCTACCGGATCCTGGGCTGCTTCCCCGGTACCACCTTCACCGCCGCCCTTGCGCGGGCGGCCGGCGCGGAGCGGTTCGACGACGCGCTGCGCGATCTGCTCACCGCGCATATGGCCGTCGGCTCCGGCGCGCCCGACCGGTTCCGGCTGCACGACGTGGTGGCCGCGCATGCCCGTGCCCGTACCCGCGGCGAGCCGGCGGAGGAAGTCCGCGCCCTGCGGCACCGGGTGACCGATTTCTATCTCGCCACGGCCGCCCGCGCCGACCGGCTCGTCTTCGGCCGGCGCTTCCGCCTCCAGGAAGCCGCCGGGGACGGCACGGCCCCCGAGGCGCAGACGCTGTTCACCACCCGCGCCGAGGCGCTGGAGTGGCTCGACGCCGAACGTGCCAACCTCCTGGCGGTGCTGCGCGCCGCCGCCGACGAGGGCCGGCACGACGCCGTATGGCGCCTGTGCGAATCCCTCTGGGCGCTCTACCACAGCCGTAAGCACTACGCCGACTGGATCGAATCCCACCGGCTCGGCATCGAGGCGGCGCGCTGGGAGGGCCGGATCGACGCCGAGGTCAGAATGCGCAACCAACTGGCCCGCGCCCACTACGAACTGGGCGAGTACGAGCGCGCCGACGCCGAGCTGGACCGGGCCGGGGAACTGCTGGGATCGGTCGGGGACGCGCGGCTGCCCGGCATCGTCTGGGAGACCCAGGGCCTGCTCTGCCTCGCCCGCAGCCGCCCCGACGACGCCATCCGGCTCTTCGAACGCGCACTGCGCGCCAACGAGGGCGACGCGCACGGCATCGTCGTGCAGAGCTACAACCTCGGCCAGGCGATCCTCGCCGCAGGCCGTCCGCAGCAGGCCCTGGACCTGCTGACCGGGGCGCTGATGAGGGCGGAAGCCGACAACGACGACGCGATGCGGCCGCGCATCGGCATCGTCCGGGCCCGGTGCCTCCAGACGCTGGGGCTGCTCGACGACGCGCTGGAGGCCGTCACCGACGCCGCGTTGCTGGCCGAGCGGCTCGGCCAGGTCGTCAAGCTCGACCAGGCCCTGGAGCTCGCGGTGGAGCTGGGCGACCGTATCCAGAACGCCCAGGTGCAGCGCGCGAGCCGGGCGAAGGTCCGCGAGCTGCGGGCGCACGCGGGAATCGCCGAACCGGCGTTACCGGCATAGGCGGCCGGGGCCCGTCGCTCTTGGGCCCCGGCCCGGCTCCCCTCCGGTCCCGCCGCCATCCACATCCGCTTGCCCCGCCCTCCCCGTCCTCCCCGTCCTCCTCATCTTCCTCATCCCCTCATTCCCCTCGTTGCCGTTTCCCGTTCCCGCCGTCCGGAGAGTGGTTGTGCCCCTGCTGCCCCGCCGCCACAAGAGGCGCCAGTGGTCGCGCTGGAACACCGTGGAAGAGGACGCCCAGGTCCTGGGGGTCGCCCGCACCCTCACCTCGGCGACCCGGCTGATGGACGTGATGCGGCTGCTGCGCCCGGAGGACGGCATCAGCGTGTCCTTCACCGTCAACCCCGGTTCGGTCTTCGCCGACGGGCTGGAGGACTACTTCACCGGGCTGGGCGCCAGCGTGCTCAGCTGGCGGGAGGCCCGGCGGCGGTCGTTCGATCTGGCCGTCGCCTGTGCGGTGCACCCTTCCATGCGGCGGCTGGACGCCCCGCTCGTCGTCATGCCGCACGGCGCCGGATACAACCGCCTGGTCACCGAGTCCACCGGTGACGCGGCCGCGCCCGCGGGGCTGTCCCGGCGCGAACTGACGCGGTGGGGACGGGTGCTGCCCGCCGCGATCGGTGTCTCGCACGAGGACCAGATCGCGCGGCTGGCCCGGACCTGTCCCCAGGCCGTCCCCGTGGCCCGCCTCATCGGTGACTACTGCTGGGACCGGATCGAGCAGAGTATGCCCCGGCGCGATCTCTACCGGGCGAAGCTGGGCGTCGGACACGGCCGCCGACTGGTCGTCATCAACAGCACCTGGAGTGCGCACTCGCTGCTCGGCCGGTGTCCCGACCTGCCGTTGAAGCTGGTCACGGCGCTGCCGGCGGACGAGTTCGCGGTCGCCCTCGTCCTGCACCCCAATGTGTGGGCACGGCACAGCCGGGACCGCGTCCACCTGCGACTGGCCCCGGCGATGGACGCCGGGCTGCTCGTCCTGCCGCCGGAGGAGGGCTGGCGCGCCGCCGTGATCGCCAGCGACTGGGTCGTGGGGGACCACGGCAGCACCACCTTCTACTCCGCCGCGCTGCACCGCGTCCTGCTGCTCGCGGCCACCGGCCTCGACGAACTGGATCCGGCCTCGCCCACCGCCGCCTTCAGCCGCGCGGCCCCCCGCCTCGACCCCGACGGCGATCTGCTCGAACAGCTCCTGACCGCCGCCGAGAAACACACTCCGGAGGACTTCCAGGACCCCGTGGACCGGCAGCTGGCCGCCCGGGGCGAAGCCGGCCGACGGCACCAGGAGGTCATGTATCCGTTCCTCGGACACCGGAACATCACCCTGCCCCGGAACCACCCCGGGCCGGACCCCGTCCCCGAGCCGTCCCCCGAGCGGCACCTGGGGCCCACCACCTTCGACGTGACGGGCACGGTACTGCCCGACGACTCCGTGGCGGTCCGGCGGTGGCCGGTCATCGCCCACCACCACGAAGAGGCCCGCGGCTTCTACGCGGTGTCGGACCAGGAGACGCACGAGATCTGGCGGGCCACCGCGGCGGTGCTGGCCCGCACCGTCATCGATGCCGAACTCGCCCCCGAGGACTGGCTGCGCCACCACATCCAGCACCCCAACTCCGGCCTCGACGTCGCCGTCACCGCCCTCGCCGACGACCGCTGCCTGCTCCTCCTGCGGCGCGGCGACATCCTCCTGGAGGCCCACGCCCCACGGCCGTTCGGCAGCCCCCGCCCCCGCCTGGACCCGCTCCTGCTGGGCGCCGCCGTCACCGTATGGCTGCACGCGGCCCGCACCGCCGAGGACCTCTCCCGGGGGCTGCTCATCCGTACGGGGACGCGGGCCACCCGGGTGGCTTTCACCGCGCAGCCATAGCCGTCCGCCGCGTCCCCGAGGGCCGCTCAGCCCCGCAGCGGATTGGCCGTGAGATCGACCGCGGACTTGCGCGGGTCGGTGGCGGCGTAGGTGTTGAACTGGGTGACACAGGCGAGGACGAGGAGGCGGCTGACGCGGGGGTCGTGCACCGTGACCGTGTAGCGCGCCCGGACCCCGGCGAGGCGGGCGAAGGCGAAGCCCGCCGATTCGGCCGACCGGAAGCGCAGGCGGTACGAGAAGAGCGCGTCCCCCCAGGAGTGACCGAGCACCATCCGCAGCGGGGAGCTGTGGCGCAGCCTGCTGCCGGAGCCCTCCGGCAGCCCGCACAGGACGCCCAGGTCGTGCTGGGTGAACATCCAGTCGTCCGGGCGCAGCGTACGTTCCCGGTGGCGTACGGTGCCCACCTCGACGCGCTCCGCCGTCATGGCCGCGAACTCGGTGACGTAGCCGGCGAGTTCATCGAGACCGGCGCCGGTATAGACGCGGAAGGGGTACCGCGTCTCGTACGCGCCGTCCTTGTGCATACGCGCCGCCGGCTCCCGCTGCCCCTCCGGGTGGAGGAGGAAGGTCGTATGGGAACGGCCGTACTCGGCGGTGACGGTGAAGGAGTCGAGCGACTGCATCACGACCTGCCGCCCGTCGCGCGGTGCCCCCGGTGCCGGCCGGCGGCGTCCTCGGTGCCCGCTCTGCTGAGCCGGGCGATGAGGTGCTTGATGTCGTCCACCTCCGAGCCGGCCTTGAGCTGTTCGTAGATCTCGTGCGTCAACTCCTCCTGGCGCGCGGTCTTGTTCCCCTCCAGTTCCTCTCCGAGCCGGTTGGCCGCCTCCGCGCGCTCTTCGGCAGCAGGATCCTCCGGCTGGACGTCGGGCCCGTCGGGGTGGGGCGAGTGGTACGAGGACATGTCGCGCTCCAAGACGTCGAAGAACCGGGGATCGGCGGATCGGGGGCGGTGAGTCGCAGGGGTGGTCGGGCCGGTGGTCAGGCGGAGGGGAGCATCCCGATACGCGCGGCGCCGAGCGTCGGGCGCCAGCCTCCGCCCTTCTCGAATGTGAAGCCGCGCTGCTCGACGTCGTTGATGAGGCTGCCCACGCTCGGCATGGGAGATTCGAGGGCCGCGGTCACCTTTTCGGCCTCACTGGCAATGGTCTGCACCGCCTTGACGATCCCCTCATAGATTTTCTCGATGGCGGTGATGACGGTGACGATTCTCCGTACGATTTTGTAGATTTTATAGAGCTTGTACGCGGAGTAGATGCCCGCGCCGATATCCGCCAGCGGATCCTCCGGACCGAGCCCGGCCGCTTCGATCGCCGCGTCTCCTGCCAGCATTTCCCCTGCCTGCTCGGCGAGTTGCTTGATCTCGTTGTTGATCAGGTTGTTGATCTCTCGCAGTGCGGACTGCACCAGCACGACGATGGCGTCGTAGCCGACCTGATACGCCTTGGCCGTCATCTTGGCAGCGTCCCCGACCCCGCCGATACCCATCGTCCACCGGAACAGATAGGAGTCGAAGGCGGTGGCGGTGTCTCCCTGCCATTCGCTCCCGAGCGCCCAGGACCCCTTGCGCAGCGTTCCGGCCACGGTGTAGGTGCCGTCACCCAGCGCGTCGTACGCGTCGTGCAGATAGCGCAGTCGGCCGTAATTGCCGACGATGGGCTTCACCAGCAGTTCGACCAGACTCTGCCCGGTGCAGAACATGAACACCTTGTCCGCGCCCCGGAGTTCACTGTTGCGCCCCAGCAGCAACAACTGGTGGTGGATGTTCTTCTCCGTGTCCGCGTCCGCGTCGGCCGGCTCCTTGAGGGTGACGTCCTCATCGGTGAAGTTCCCGGCACGGGAACTGCCGGGGATCGCCCCGATGTCCGGAAAGTGGGACAAGGCGCCGGGATAGATGGCGTGCAGATCCGTCATGGCCTGGTGATCGGCCTTGGCGTAGTCGGCGCTCGTACGGTGGATCTTGTCCTCGATCACGCCCATGCCCCGCCCGCACTGGTCGAGTTTCCCGGAGAAGAAGTGCGAGGTTTCCGGGACGACTTCACGCAGTAGCAGGAGCAGCCCGTCCAGCCCGTCGGTATGGGCGCATTGGGTGCTGCTCCACTGGGAGAGCTTGCTCAGGTGATCGCTCTGTTTCGCCGTGAGACCGGCATAAGCATGGAAATCGTCCTGCGGCGGTGCCTTGAAACCGGACACTGACCCTCCCCGTCAGGCATGCTCTCCGGCCCGCTCGCGGTCCCTGATGGCGGACACGAATCAGCTCATCGCCTGGTGCGGACACGGGCTCCTTCTCCCATGGGGGCGGGCCTCCCGGAGAGGTTAGGCGGTTAATGTCATGCCTGAATCAAATCGATCTCTCGGCTACACCTCGCCGGCCTCAATGTTTCCCCATCTCGCCATTTACCTCCCGTTTGCCTTGCCGTTCACCACCGGCCGCTTCTTGTTCGTTGTTTGTGGCGGAGAGGGAGACCGGTGAAGAAGAAAGGGGGCAATGAGGAGTATGCGGATAACGGGAATCCGGAGAACGCGTCATACCGCTCGGCGAGAGCGCGGCCCACCCAGGTGGGTTGTCAGGACCACGGACAAGCCGGGCGGCCGCGACAGATGATCCCGCTGCCGTTGCCCGGCTCCGCTCACGCCGTGAGTTCGTACGCCTCCTGCCGCTTGATCATGCGGCGGACGATCAGCAGCGGGATCGTGCCGAACACGCCGAACGACATATCGACCAATTGCCAGTAGAAGGGATTTCCCGGATCTGACCACAGGTCAGGGCCAGCGGAATGATCCCGGCGCACGCGATCACGCCGAATTCGATGACCCAGATATTGCGGACCGGATCCCGGAACGGGCCGTAGAACGCGACCGCGATGACCAGGTGCGCGAAGGCCGGCCAGTCGGTCCCGTACAGCACGAACGGATGCTTCGCATCGGTCGCCGCCAGGCCCTCGCGGGTCCGGCCGAGCCACTCCATCAGACCCGGCATCTGCTCCGGTACGGGCGAGCCGGCGGACCCCAACAGCTCTTCCAGCCACCGCACTTCGGTGACCAGCGGAAAAGCCGTCAGCCCGCTCAGTACGAGGCAGACGATGAAGACGGACAACCACCCGCGAATGCGGCGCCGAAGCGCTCTGGGTTCGTCCATGATCGGAGCGTGCGCCCGGCCGTCCGGCCTCGCGGCACCGGGCCCCGCCGGACGCGCCCGGAGCGGTACCACGTGCGTCGGCCCGGAACCGACCGGTCCGGGGCGACTCATCGCGCGGCCGGGTCGCGGTGCACGGCGCTGTTCACGGCGCGGCTCGCGCGCGGTGCCGGCGTACCGCGTCGCGGTTGGCACAGCGCTGGGTGCAGTAGCGCCGGCGCCCGGTGCGGGAGGTGTCGGCGAAGATCGTGGTGCACTCGGTCACGGCGCACCGCCCGAGCCGGTGCATGCCCCGCCCTGCCAGGTGCAGCGCGGTACCGACGGAGAACAGCGAGAACAGCAGGGAGCCGAGCGGCTGCCGGTCGTCGCGGTAGTGCAGATGCCAGCCGTTGTCGGCGTGGTCGGTCAGCCGGGGGTGGGCGGCGGCCGCCACCAGCATCCGGTTGACCAGCTCGGCGCGTTCCCGCCCGGTGGTGGCGTCGACGACCTTCTCCCACGCCTCCAGTGCGACCCGGGTGCGGTCCAGGTCCTGCGACGTGACGGGACGCTCCAGCACCAGTCCGGCGGCGCGGCAGCGGTTCGCGAGCTCCCCGGCGTCGGCCGGGCGCCGGTTGGCGAGGTCCGCGGCCAGGTTCACGGCATCCTCGCCGTAAGGGTTGAGGTGCATAAGCCCATTACATCAGTCTGGCCTGCATGAGACGCCACACCGAGGTACGGGAGGTGGCGGAGGTGGAACGAGGCACCGCACCCGGTCCTGGCGGCCGCCGAAACCACCTCGCCACCACGCCCCTCTCACGCCGACGTCCGGACCAACTTCCCACGCCCCGCGGGCGATGAAGTCGCCGCCGCCTTCCCCGTACGGGGCATGCGGCGCTTCGACGGACGGCGGAAGCACCGTCCGCTGCCGGCCCGACGGCCCGCTCCGCCACGACAACTGCCGCATGCCGCCTGCCCGCAACGCCGTTGAAGTCCCCGTCGCCCCCCAGCGCGTCTGGATACCCGCCACCCACACCCCGAGCGCCCGGAACCCACCACACGGAGCCCACCATGCCACGGCTGATTCCCGATGCCGGCCCCCAACGCATCTTCACCGTCGCGACGTTCGCCAACTCGATCGGCAGTGGCATCTTCCTGACGGCCGGAGTGCTCTACTTCACCGAAGCGGTTCATCTCCCGGCGGCTCAGGTGGGATTCGGCCTCGGCGTCGCCGGCCTCGTCGCCCTCGGCGCCGGCATCGCCGTCGGACACCTCGCCGACCGCTGGGGCCCGCGCGGCGTGTACGCGGCCACTCTGGTGGTCCGCGCACTGGCCACCGCCGGGTTCATCCTGGTGAACAGCTTCTGGCCGTTCGTCGTCGTGGTCACCCTGGCCGTCTCCGCCCAGGCCGCCGGGCTGGCCGCCCGTGGTCCCCTCGTCAAACGGCACGGCGGTGGGCGTCCCCAGGAGTTCCGGGCGTACCTGCGGTCCGTCAGCAACACCGGCATCTCCCTGGGTGCGGTGCTCGCGGGCTGGGCCGTCCAGACCGACACCCGCACCGCCTATCAGCTCCTGTTCACCGGCAACGCCGTCTCCTTCACGGCCGCCGCCGCGCTCCTCTCGCTCCTCGCCCCGGTCCGTCCCCGGCCGGCCGACGACGGCCCCCGGTGGATCGCCCTCCGGGACCGCCCCTACCTCGCGCTCACCGCCCTGGACGGCATCATGGCCATCCAGTTCAAGGTCCTCACCGTCGCCATCCCGCTCTGGCTCGTGGCCTCCACCACCGCACCACGCTGGCTCATCTCCGCCACCATGCTCACCAACACGGCCATCGTCATCGCCTTCCAGGTACGAGCCAGCCGCAACATCGGCACCCCCACCACCGGAGGCCACGCCTACCGCCGCGCCGGCGTCGCCTTCCTGGCCTCCTGCGCCCTCATCTCCCTCTCCGCGGGAACCCCCACCTGGGCGGCCGGCGCCCTGCTCATGGCCGCCGTCGTCATCCACACCATCGGCGAACTCTGGCACGCCGCCGGCGGGTTCGAGATCTCCTTCGCCCTCGCCCCCGACCACGCCACCGGTCAGTACCTCGGCGTCTTCGGCATGGGCGCCGGCCTCGCCGAAGCCCTCGGACCCGCCCTCCTCATCGCCCTGTGCATCACCTGGGGCCGACCCGGCTGGTACGTCCTCGGCGCGCTCTTCACCCTCACCGGCCTCGCGGTACCGACGGCGGTCCGGTGGGCGGTGCGCGGGAAACCCGAGCGGCGGATCCCCCGGCGGGAGGCAACGGAAGCCGCCGGTCGCCGGCCGGAACAGACGGCCAACGGCAGCGGCGCAGCATCCGGACCCCGGCCAAGTCGTCCTCGGGGGCTTGCCTGACCGGTACGGCCTTCCTGATCCGTACGGCCTCATCGGGCCGTCCTCGTCGAGGGCCGTGATCCCCAACGCCTAGGCGGCTCACGCCCGTTGGTCGACGTGGGCGCCGCGGACGCGGGCGTCCGGACTCATCGCGGCTGACTTCGGGCGCGTACGACGGTACGCGTGCGCACGAACGCCCGCTCAGCCGGCTGCTGGTCGTCGGCGGCCCGCGTCCGCCGGCCGCCCCTCACCTCCGGTGCGATGTCTGCGAACAGGCCCGGCGAAAGTCCGCTCACCCGCAGCGCTCCGCCCTCTTGCCACTCACTGAACGACGACAGCTCCCTCCGTTGCCGTCAGGGCGACAGGGCGCGTTCCCTTGCTGCGGAGATCCACGCGGCGTGCTCGACAGCGCGACGGCGCCCCGGCGGTCAGCCGCTGCCGCGACCGCCCGGATCACGGAGGGAGGGTCACCTCAGGAACACGCCCGTGTCTCAGGAAGCTCGAACACGGCCGCGGCGCCGCCGTCCGGCGGGTTGTGGAACCGCAACCGTGCGCCGAGTACCGCTGCCTGTCCCACCGCGATGGTCAGGCCGAGTCCGTGTCCGGTGCCGCGGTCGGGGGCGCCCGTGCGGAACCGGCGCGGCCCGTGGTCCAGCAACTCCCGGGGAAAACCCGGACCGTGATCCCGTACGGCGATCGACGAGCCGCGCAGGGTGACCTCGATCGGCGATGCGCCGTGCCGGGCCGCGTTGTGCAGCAGGATCTCCAGGACCCGCGCCACCCGGCCCGCGTCCGTCTCCAGGATCCGGCCCTCGCCGACCACCGACACGGACGCGGCCGCCGCCTCACCCGCGCCGGACTCCCGTGCGACGCGGCTCACGATGCCCTGTACCAGGGACGCCAGGTCCACTGGCTCCCACCGCGCCTGTTCCTGGCCCGCGTCGAGCCGGGAGATTTCCAGCAGTGCCTCGACCAGTGAGCGCATCGCCTGCGCCCGGTCACGCACCATCTCGACCGCGCGTGGATGCGGCAGCAGCTCGGCGGCCGCCACCAGACCCGTCACCGGGGTGCGCAGTTCGTGGGCCATACCGGCGGTCAGCTCGTGGTCCGCCGCGGCACGGGTGGTGAGCGGGGTGGCCGAGTGGCGCACCGGCGGTGTGCCGGCCGCGGTCCGGCGTGCCGGGACCGCACCGAGCCGCAGCCGCCGGGACAGACCGTACGCCGTGAACCAGCCCGCCACCGCCAGCAGCGCGGCCGTCATCGCGCCCGCCGGCACCAGGGTCCGGTCGAGGGCGGACCGCAAGGGATCGCTCTGCGGCGAGTAGGACGCCGCCAGGGACAGCACCTTGTCGTCGACCCGGGCCGCCGCCCACACCTGCGGGGCACTCCCGCCGCTGACGTAGGTGGCGGTGCGCCCCTTCCGGGCGGCGTCGGCCAGGGGTTCGGGCAGCGCGGAATCGTCCAGCCGCGCGCCGTGGGCGAGGGTGCCGTCCCGCCGGTACGTCTGGAGCGCCGAGGTGAGCAGGCCGTTCTGCTGGTCACGGGCGTGGGCCTGCTGAGCACGCACGACGCCGGACGTCGAGTGCACGGCGCAGCCGAAGACGACGACGGCGAGTGCCGCGACGAGGGAGATCGCCGGCGCGATCCGACCGCGCATGCCCATCAGGCGGCCACCCGGGGTCGCACGCCCTCGCTCAGGCCGTACCGGCTGACCGGCTCGGGACACCGTGCCCGCGGGCCGACGGGTGTGCGCCGCCCGGCATACGGCGCGGGCGCAGGGTTCGTCGCGCGATCGGCCATCGGCCTCCCGACCTCCAACTCACGGGGCGGCCCCGGCGGGCGCCTGTGTCTGTGTCGGGGGAGAAGACGGCGAATTCACGCCCCGCGTTCCCCCTCGGACCACACCCACATCCGTGCACACGCCTGTAGCCGCACACCCCGTGCGTCCGCGGGCCGGGCGGGACCGGCCGTCCCGGCGGGCCGGTTTCTGTGCGGACAGCAGTTGCCGGGAAACCTTCGCGGGGTTTTGCGCGGCTGCCAGGGTCGGCCGGACCGGCCGGAATTCGCATTCCTCTGAATTCCACCGGCCGCGACCGATGGAACTGCGCCCCGGCGAATTTCTGCGCCGTGCACTTTTCTGTTCCTGCACGTGACCGTACCGGCCACGACAGGCGTGGCCGGCACGGGCCGGTGGAAATCACCGGGTACGCCTGGTGGAAAGGCCATCGCGGGTGGCGGCACGCGGTGACCTTTCAGTGGCGCGGTTTCTCAGCGGCCGTCGTCGCCCCAACCGTTGTCGCCTCGGCCGTCGTCACCCCAGCCGCCATGGCCTCGGCCGTCATCGCCCCAGCCGCCATCGCCTCGGCCGTCGTCACCCCAGTCGCCGTCCCCCCAGCCGCCGTCGTCCCGGCCGTCGTCCCCCCGGCAGTGCCCCGGCCGGGCGGAGTGGGCGCGGAAGCCGAAGTCGTACACGCGCTCACCGCGCTGCACTTCACGCTGGTGACGACCGTGGAAGTCCGATTCGTCGTAGAAGCACCAGGTTTCATTGGTGTGGTTCTGCGCGCTCCGGGCACCCGGGTCGATACGACGGGCCTCATTGAAAAGGACCCTCAGCTCGCCCCGGCCGCTCGGCTCGGTCCAGGTGCAGACCGCGTAGGCCCGAGGACAACGCTGCTGTTGCGCGGCCTGTGCGGTGGCCGTGGGCAGGATCGCGGTGCCCGCAGCCGCGGCGAAGACCGCGGAAAGCGTGAGTGCCTTTTTCACGAACTGCTTCATCTGGTGTTTCCCTCCCTGTATGCGGGTCGCATGGCCCGCATCCACAGAATTCCCGAGCGAGAAACGCGACAAACAAAAGAGGTAATACAAATACGAGCGGACGATAATATTAAGTTAATGAATTGAATTGCCGGTTGGCGGGGTGCGGAGTGGAATGGGGGAGGGGAATGGTGATGCGGACTTCGAACGCCCGGTGGGTGGCTGCCGGCAGGACGCTCGGGCCCTTTCCGCCGGGTCGAACAGGGCGGCGCCGCCGCCCGGTTGAA
Source organism: Streptomyces sp. x-80 (assembly GCF_046549095.1). Lineage (NCBI taxonomy): Bacteria > Bacillati > Actinomycetota > Actinomycetes > Kitasatosporales > Streptomycetaceae > Streptomyces > Streptomyces sp. x-80. The sequence goes on along the minus strand of NZ_JAJPWM010000006.1, from coordinate 258,094 downwards.
CCGAGCGGCGGCGCCGTAGGACTGCCTCAGATCCGGCGGGCGGCCTCAGATGTCGAACGTGTCGGGGTCCGGGCCCAGCCGCGTCCCCTTGTCGAGAGCCGCGATCGCCGACAGGTCGGCGTCGTCCAGCTGGAAACCGAACACGTCGAAGTTCTCGGCGATACGCGACGGCGTCACCGACTTCGGGATCACCACGTTGCCGAGCTGAAGATGCCAGCGCAGGACGATCTGCGCGGGAGTCTTGCCATGCTTCTCGGCGAGCCGCGCGAGGACCGGGTCCGTCAGCAGACCCTTGCCCTGGCCGAGCGGGGACCATGCCTCGGTGGCTATGCCGTGCTTCGCATGGATGGCGCGCAGCTCGGGCTGCTGGAAGTGCGGGTGCAGCTCGATCTGGTTGACCGCCGGGACAACGGACGTCTCGTCCAGCAGCCGGGTCAGATGCGCGGGCTGGAAGTTCGAGACGCCGATCGCCTTCGCGCGGCCGCTCTCGTTGATTTCCTCGAAGGCGCGCCAGATCGTCAGGTAGTCGTCGCGCATGGCACGGGGCCAGTGGATCAGGTAGAGATCCACATGGTCCAGGCCGAGCTTGGCCAGCGAGGTGTCGAACTCGCGGAGGACGCTGTCACGCGTCCACGTTTCCGAGGCACCGTTCCACAGCTTCGTCGTGATGAAGAGGTCGTCACGGGCGATGCCGGAGGCGGCGAGGGCCTTGCCGGTGCCCTCTTCGTTGCCGTAGATCGCCGCGGTGTCGATGCTGCGGTACCCGGCATCCAGGGCGTGACCGACCGCGGTGGCCGCCTCGTCGTCCGGAACCTGCCAGACGCCGAAGCCGAGCTGCGGCATCGCGGTGCCGTTGTTGAGCGTGATGGAGGGGACCTTGCTCACGGGGGATTCGATCCTTACGTCGACTTTCTCGTTCTGAGATGTCAACGATCATCCGCCGTTCCGCATTCCCGGCAGATTGCCGCGATGCGGTGTGCGGGGTGGTGGACGGGCGGCGGCGGGGCGGGACGGGGACCGCCGCCCCGGGGGTGAGCGCCACCCGTCGTGGACCGCGCCGAAGGCCCAGGGCCGGACGAAGCCGCCGACCGTGATCGGGCCGGCACCTTCGGCGATCAGGGCGGTGCGGCCGGGCCCCCTCCGCAACGGGAAGGCCGGCGGTCCGGCGGCCGGGTCGGGGGTGCGTCACCGGAGCGGCGACGGCACGGCCCGCGTGTCACGTCTCGTAGAGCGCGCCCACCTCGGCCGCGTACGCCGCCTCGATCGCCCGGCGCCGGAGCTTCAGGGAGGGGGTCAGCAGGCCGCTCTCCTCGCTGAACTGGTGGGCCAGTATCCGGAACGTACGGATCGACTCGGCCTGGGAGACCAGCGTGTTGGCGGCTATGACGGCGCGCCGGATCTCGGTCTCCAGGTCCGGGTCGCGGACCAGGTCCGACGGCGGCAGCTCCGGTTTGCCGCGCACCGTCAGCCAGTGCGTGACCGCCTCCGGGTCCAGCGTCACCAGTGCGGCGATGAACGGCCGGTCGTTGCCGACGACGATGCACTGCGCGACCAGCGGATGGGCCCGTACCCGCTCTTCGAGCACCACCGGGGAGACCGTCTTGCCGCCCGAGGTGATCAGCACCTCCTTCTTGCGGCCGGTGATCGTCAGATAGCCGTCCTCGTCCAGCGAGCCCAGATCACCGGTGGCGAACCAGCCCTCGCTCAGCACCGCGCCGGTCGACCTCGCGTCGTTGTGGTAGCCCCGGAAGATCTGCGCGCCGTGCAGCCAGATCTCGCTGTCGTCCGCGATGTACACGGTGGTGCCGGGGACGGGCGTGCCGACGGTGCCGAAGCGGGTCCGCTCGGGCGGGTTGGCGGTGGCGGCCGCCGTGCTCTCCGTCAGGCCGTAACCCTCGTAGATGGTCACCCCCGCACCGGCGAAGAACAGGCCGAGCCGGCGCCCCATCGCCGAGCCGCCCGACATCGCGTGCCGGACGCGGCCGCCCATCGCCTCGCGGATCTTGCTGTAGACGAGCTTGTCGAAGAGCTGGTGCTGCATCCGCAGCGCGGCGCCGGGCCCGGCAGCGGTGCCGAACGCCTTGTGCTCCAGCGCCTCCGCGTAGCGCACCGCGACATCGACGGCCTTGTCGAACGCCGCCTCCTTGCCGTCCGTCTCCGCCTGCCGCCGGGCCACGGCGAAGACCTTCTCGAAGACGTACGGCACCGCGAGGATGAAGCTGGGACGGAAGGACCGCAGGTCGGGCAGGAGTGCACGGGCGGCCAGTTCGGGCTGGTGGGCCAGCTTGACCCGGCCGCGTACGGCCGCGACCTGGACCATCCGCCCGAAGACGTGCGCGAGGGGGAGGAAGAGGAGGGTGGACGCCTCATCGCCCGGCCTGGAGTGGAAGACCGTCTCGTAGCGCAGTACGACGTTGTCGGCCTCGGCCATGAAATTGGCGTGGGTGATGTCGCAGCCCTTGGGGCGGCCGGTGGTGCCGGAGGTGTAGACGATCGTCGCGGTGGCGTCCGGGGTGACGGCCATACGGTGCCGGTGCACCACCTCGTCGCCGAGATGCGCACCGGCCGCGGTCAGTTCGGCCACCGGGTCGCGGTCCAGCTGCCACAGCGTGCGGAGCTGTGGAAGCCGGTCGATGACCGAGCCGACGGTCATGGCGTGGTCCTCGTGCTCGACCAGACAGGCCGAGACGCCCGCGCTGTGCAGCGTCCAGAAGACCTGCTCGGCGGAGGACGTCGGATACAGCGGTACGGACTGGGCGCCGACGGACCACAGCGCGAAGTCGAACAGCGTCCACTCGTAGCGGGTCCGCGACATGATGCCGACACGGTCGCCGAACCGGATGCCCTGCGCGAGCAGGCCCTTGGCGAGCCCGATCACCTCGTCCCGGAACTGCGCGGCGCTGACGTCCGCCCAGTGCCCGTCCGCGTCCTTACGTGCGAGGGCTACCCGGTCGGGGTCGGTGGCGGCGTGTTCGAAGACCACGTCCGCCAGCCCGCCGACCGGGGGCGCGGTCGTCAATGGCGGGACGGTGAACTCGCGCAATGGCCCAGCTCCTTGTGGTGCTCCTCACCGGGGCCGCGACCGTACCCCAACGTGACGCCGTACGGGAGTGCCCTACTACGGTCCGAAACCGGTGCCCGGCTCCTGGCCGACCGGCTAAATCGGGTTACTTCGGAGAAGCGTGGACATGATCCGACCACTTGAGCGCCGAACGATCACGACGCCGGGACCGTATCTGCACCAAATCTCTGCACCAGATCTCTGCGCCGAATCTCGGCGTCGGCGCTGCGCGTCGGCTCGGTGGCTCGGCGCATCAGGTCTGTGCGACGGGCCTGTGCGCCGCGTCGCCGCACCGGATCGCCGGCCCCCTGTATCGGGGCCGGCGCAGGCGCGTTACGGCAGCTGCAATCGGTCGCCGCCCGCCAGTATCGCGTCGGCCAGTGCCTCGGCCGGGCCCCTGGCCGGTCCGTCGCGCTGCCCGTACAGCAGGACGAAGTCCACCCCGCCCAGCTCCGGCAGCCCCGCCCGCGACGGGATCCGCACCAGACCGGGCGGGACCATGCCCAGGGTGTGCGCCATGACACCCAGGCCCGCCCGGGTCGCGGCGATCAGTCCGTTCAAGCTGCCGCTGGTGCAGACGATCCGCCATTCGCGGCCCTGCCGCTCCAGGGCCTCCAGGGCGCGGGCCCGGGTCACCGCGGGCGCCGGGAAGACGACGAGCGGGACCGGCCGCTGCGGGTCGAGCCGCAGCCGGTCGGTGCTCACCCAGACCAGCCGGTCCCGCCACACCAGCCGCCCGCGCGCCTCGTCCGTGCGCCGTTTGGCCAGTACGAGATCGAGCCGGCCGGCCGCGAGCAGCTTGTGCAGCGTCCCCGACAACTCGACCGTCAGCTCCAGATCGACCTCGGGGTGCTCACGCCGGAACCCCTCCAGCACCTCCGGCATCCGGGTCAGCACGAAGTCCTCCGAGGCCCCGAACCGCAGCCGGCCGCGCAGCCGGGTGCCCGTGAAGAAGCTCGCCGCCCGCTCGTTCGCCTCCAGGATCGTGTGCGCGAAACCGAGCATCGCCTCGCCGTCCTCGGTCAGCTCCACCGCGTGCGTGTCCCGGGCGAAGAGGCGGCGGCCGGCGGCCTCCTCCAGTTTCCGTACGTGCTGGCTCACGGTCGACTGCCGCAGCCCGAGGCGGTACGCGGCCTGTGTGAAGCTCAGGGTCTGCGCCACGGTGAGAAAGGTGCGCAGCTGCACGGGTTCGAACACGGGGCCAGCCTAAGGGCTGGGGAACGGGGCCGGCCGGGTGTGTACCGGCCCGTCCCGCCCCGCGCGATTCCGGCCCGGCGATCTGCGCTGAACCGTGCCCGCGTTCTTGTCGTGATCTCCGTGCGATGCCGGCCCGTGATCTCGGCCCGTGCTCTCTGCGGCGGACCTTGTCGCGATGTCTGCTGCGGCCGTGGGCTGCGGCCTCGGTGACGCCGGCCGTGACTTCTGTGACGCCGACCGTGAACCGTGTGATGCCTGCTGTGATCCGGCCTTGAGGCGTCTATCGCGATTCGTGATGGCAGTCAGCATGGTCAGATGGGTTCCCGATTTCCGTGCGGGACGGCAGTCTGGAGAGGGCACCGTCCACGTTCCGGAGCGGGCACGGTCCTTGCCGCCGCCCGCGAGCTGCCGGACGACCTGAGCCGAACGACCCGAAGAGAGACCATGCGCCGCCCTTTGATCCCCCTGCCCTCCTGGCTCCCCGTGGACGGCTACGTCCTGGCGCTGGTAGGCACCGTCGGACTCGCCGCCCTGCTGCCCGCCCGCGGACCCGCCGCCACCGTCGCGGACGGCGCCTCCACCGGGGCCGTCGCGCTGCTCTTCTTCCTCTACGGTGCCCGGCTCTCCACCCGTGAGGCGATGGACGGACTGCGCCACTGGCGTCTCCATCTCACCGTGCTGGCCTGCACATTCGTGCTCTTCCCGCTGCTCGGCCTGGCTGCCCGCGGGCTGGTCCCCTACGTCCTGCCGCCCGCCCTCTACACCGGGCTGCTGTTCCTCTGCCTGGTGCCGTCCACCGTTCAGTCCTCCATCGCCTTCACCTCCATCGCCCGTGGCAATGTCGCGGCGGCGATCTGCGCGGGCTCGTTCTCCAGCATCGTCGGCATCGTCGTCACCCCGCTGCTGGCGGCCCTGGTCCTGGACGGCGACGGCGGTGGTTTCTCGTCCGATTCGCTGGTCTCGATCGTGTGCCAGCTCCTGCTGCCGTTCCTGGCCGGGCAGCTGCTGCGGCGCTGGATCGGCGGCTTCCTCATCCGCCGCAAGAAGGTCCTCGGCTATGTGGACCGCGGCTCGGTGCTGTTCGTCGTCTACAGCGCGTTCAGTGCCGGCATGGTCCAGGGCATCTGGCACCAGATCTCGCCGCTGCGCCTGCTGTGCCTGGTGGGGGTGGAGGCCGTACTGCTGACGGTGATGCTGACCTTTACCTCGTACGGTTCGAAGAAGCTCGGCTTCAACCGCGGGGACCGGATCGCGATCACCTTCGCCGGTTCGAAGAAGAGCCTGGCGGCCGGACTCCCGATGGCCAGCGTGCTGTTCGGCGCGCAGGCCGGTCTCGCGGTGCTGCCGCTGATGGTGTTCCACCAGATGCAGCTGATGGTCTGCGCGGTGCTGTCGAAGCGGTATGCGGCACAGGCGGACGCGGACACGGGCGCAGATACGGGCGCGGGTTCGGATTCAGATGCATCAGATGGGGATGCGGAGGTGCGGATGAAGGTGGAGGCCGGAGGTAGCGGTGGGGCCGTGGGCGGTGAGGAGGCTCGTTCCGCGGACGTGGTGGCGGTGAGCGGTCCGCGAGGGTAGTGCTGGGGATGTGGTGTACGTGCTGTTGAGCGGCCGTCAGCCGGCGCTGTCGCCGACGGCAGCCAGTTGTCGGGCCGGTTGCCGGTTGCCGGTTGCTGGTCGCCAACCGCCGGGTGTCGGCCGTCGGTCCTCCCCACGGCCGTGCCGCGCCCGGTCCAGCGGCAGTCGTAGGAGCGGAGGGTCGGGCGGTGCGGCGTCGGTGGTGCGGACGTTGGCGGTTCGGGCCTGGTCGGTTCGGTGTCGGTCAGTGTGCGCCGGTGGGCACGTACCTCGTTCACGGCGCCGGTTGACCGGGCGCGGCCGTCGGGCCGCCGGGCACGGTGTATGCCGGGTGTGGTGTGCGGTGGGGGCGTTCCACGCGCTGGATGTACGGGCGCCCAGTCGGACCGGACCGGACCGGACCGGACCGGTCGGCGCAGGGGACGCATCTCACCGGCCGGTCCGCCGCCCGTGAGGCGGGCGGCCTCAGCTCGTGGCGGCCTCAGCTTGTGGTGACCGCGGCGTGCAGGGCGAGGCGGTGGTCACCCGCGTACACGTTCATGGAGGTGCCGCGGAGGAAGCCGACCAGGGTCAGACCGGCCTCGGTGGCCAGGTCGACGGCGAGCGCGGAGGGCGCGGAGACCGCGGCGAGGACGGGGATGCCCGCCATCACGGCCTTCTGCGCCAGCTCGAAGGAGGCCCGGCCGGAGACCATCAGGACACAGGAGGACAGCGGCAGCAGACCCTGTTGCAGCGCCCGTCCGACGATCTTGTCCACCGCGTTGTGCCGGCCCACGTCCTCCCGGAGGTCGAGCAGTTCACCGTCGGTGGTGAACAGCCCGGCGGCGTGCAGGCCCCCGGTCCGGTCGAAGACGCGCTGGGCGGCCCGGAGCCGGTCGGGGAGGACGGCCAGCGTCTCCGGTTCGATGGGGGGCACGGCAGCGGCGACGGTGTCCAGGCTCCAGCGGGCGGTGGTGCGCACCGCGTCCAGGCTGGCCTTGCCGCACAGTCCGCAGGAGGAGGTCGTGTAGACGTTGCGTTCCAGGGTGATGTCGGGCACCGGGACACCGGGCGCGAGCCGGACGTCGACGACGTTGTAGGTGTTCGACCCGTCCTCGGTGGCGCCCGCGCAGTAGACGATGTTCGCCAGCTCGTCGGCGCTCCCCAGCACGCCCTCACTGACGAGGAAGCCCGCGGCCAGCGCGAAATCGTCGCCGGGCGTACGCATCGTGATCGCCAGCGGCTTGCCGCCGAGGCGTATCTCCAGCGGCTCCTCGGCGACGAGGGTGTCCGGGCGTGTGCTCACGACACCGTCGCGGATGCGGATGACGCGGCGTCGCTCGGTGACCCGTCCCATGTCTGATCAGTCCCGTCCTCACCGGCTGTGCTCAGTCCCGGTTTGTGTGTGGTGGAGGTGATGTAGGTGATGTACATGATCTAAGCGGTGGATGCGATGCATCTGAGGTGATACGTCGGTTGTGATACGTCGGTCGTGGTGCGTCGGTCGTGTGGTGTGGGCGACTGAAACGGCCCTGGCCTCGGGGTTCGGTGAGTGGGCGGGGAGAGCAGTGTGCGGGGTCGGCGCCCGGGGGTGCGGGTTGCCGGCTGTCGGTTGGCGGTTGCCGTACGGCGACGATCGTCGTTACGGCGAGGTGGCCTTGCCCGTCTGACCGTTCCTTGCCCGTCTGACCGTTTCATTCTCCTGCCATATGGGGTGAAGTCGCAGCCGACGTCTCGTAGGGCCCCACCGAATATTGTCTACGGTATTCCATTGGTCAAGGTCAAGGGTGGTCCGGGTTGGCGCCCGAGGCCGGGCCCGCCTCGACCATGGAGGTCACCGAGCCCGCGCTTTTCAGCCCTTGAGTTCGCGACCGCCGAACGTGCCCGAGTCGACGGCCGTGGCCCACACCGCCTCCAGCCCGGCCTGGTCCAGCGTCCGCCAGTCGGGGGCGTCCTGAACGAGGGCCCGCCCGAGCCGCCGCCCCAGCTCGACCATCGCCCGGCCGGTCGCCCCGCGTTCGGTGCCGTACGCGTCCAGTGCGCCGGGTCGTTCCGGTACGGCGCGCAGCGCGGACTCCAGGGCGGCGGCGTCCTGGAGTGCCTTGACCGCGCCGGCGCCGGTGTGCGGACGGGCCACGGTGGCCGCGTCGCCCGCGAGCAACAGCCGCCCGGCCGTGTAACGCGGCGCCGTGAAGTCGTACATCGGCTGAATGAAGACCTCCTCCGGTGGGGTGAGGAGGAGCAATTTGCCCCAATAGGGCGGAAGCTGCTCTTCGGCGAGCTGCGTCAGGTGGGCCTGCAATGCGTCGGTGAGGGTGCCGGGCGGCAGGCTGGTGGGTGCGTCCAGCCGTGGCGCGAGCCCCGGGGGCGGGGTGCTGTAGAGGGCCCAGTTGACGCGGTGGCCGCCACGGCCGTCCGGGATGCGGTAGATGATGGCGTGGCCGCCGGGGAAGACGCCGTAGGTACAGTCCTCCTCCGCCCAGGGAACCGGTGGCAGACCGGCGAGATCGAGGGCCGCCAGCCGGTCGGCGGGGATGGCGCCGCGCCAGGCCAGATAGCCGGCGTAACCGGGCCGTACGCCGGGGAACGCGGCGCGACGGACCACCGAGCGGTAGCCGTCGGCACCGATGACCAGGTCGAAGCGCTCGCAATGGCCGGTGCCCGTCCCGGCTCCGGCTCCTGGCCCGGCCCCCGTCGTCCCTGTGCCCGGGGTGGCCCCCGTCCCGGCACCCGTGCCCGTGGTTTTTCCTCCTCCCGGGCCGGGGTGCGCGCGGGTGTCGCCGCCGAGTCGCAGGACGGCGCCGTCCGCGGCGTCGGTGACCTCGTGGACCGCCACCCTCGGGCGGAAGTCGACCGAGGCGGGAAGCCGGTCCCGCAGTTCGCGCCAGAGCGGCCCCCAGCAGTACGAGCGGAACGGAAAGGGCAGGACGCCGATCTGGCGCCCCAGGGGTGCCGTGCCGTCGCGGACGTACCAGCGGCGGGTGGTCAGCTGCACCCAGGGCGTCGCGGCGTCCAGATAGCCGGCGGCCGCCAGCTCGGCGTACCGGGCGTTGTGCACGGCGAGGCCGACGCCGCGGTCCGCGAGGCGGTCGGCGGCCCGCTCGAAGACGGTGATCCGGCCCGCGCCGGCACGATGCGCGGCGAGTGCCGCGGCGCACCCGGCGACGCTGCCGCCCACGACGGCGACCTCGGCGCCCGCGATGGTGGTACCTGCGCCCGCGGTGGTGATGCCGGCGCCTTCGGCCGGAATGCTGCCCGTACGCATACGGTCCGTCCCTTGGCCCGTTCCGGCGGTGCCGGGGTTCCGGCATCTGGGGGTCCGGCGGCCTGATGGGGCAGATTCTCACAGGAGTTGACGCTGCCGCGGTTCGGCCGTGGCGTATTCGTGAGGTGGATCGCCGGGCGTGATGGTGGGCGTCACCGGCCACGCTGCGCGGTACGAAGGCGGACGGTAGACTGTAGACGATAACCAATCATCGTGACCGTGTGACCAGCCGTCGTCCTGTCCGTGCCGCGCCCGCAGCGCCTGTGCTTCCCTGTCTCCAGGGCTCGTGGGCCTCCGAAAGCTCCACCTGTCCGTACCGACCCATATCCGTACAGACCCATAGGCGCATGCGTCCACGTGCCCCTGCATGTGTCCGTCCACGCGCCCGTCCACGTGTCCACAACAGAGGGGACTTCGATGCTTTCCACCGGGCTACCGCAGGGCGCCGTGCCGAAGCTCGAACGGCCCGGTCCGCTGCGCGAGCGCGTCTACGAAGCGCTGCTCGAACTGATCACCACCCGTGCGCTGCGGCCCGGCCAGCACCTGGTCGAGAGCGAGCTCGCGGGCCATCTCGGGGTCTCCCGGCAGCCGGTCCGCGAGGCGCTCCAGCGGCTCAACACCGACGGCTGGGTCGATCTGCGCCCGGCGCAGGGCGCCTTTGTGCACGAGCCCACGGAGGAGGAGGCGGACCAGCTGCTGACGGTCCGTACGCTGCTGGAGGCCGAAGCGGCCCGGCTCGCCGCGGCGAACGCCGGCTCGGCCGGGATCGCGGAGCTGGAGCGGCTGTGCGACGAGGGCGAGCGGGCTGTGCGGGACGACGAGGTGGACGCCGTGGTGGCGACCAACGCCGCATTCCACGCCAAGGTGATGGAACTGGCCGGTAACGCGGTGCTCGCGGAACTGGCGGCGCAGGTCGGACGGCGGGTGCGCTGGTACTACACACCGGTGGCCCGGCAGCGCGGCAAACAGTCGTGGCTCGAACACCGCGAGCTGATCTCGGCGATCGCCGACCGCGACGAGGCGCGCGCCACCTCCGTCATGCGGGCCCACACCGAGCACACCCGCCGCACGTATCACGAGCGTGCGGGCGCGGACGCCTGACGCTCTCGCCGCCGGCCGTACCCGGCCGTACGGCGAGGTACGGGCGGCGTCCGGGTGAGGTCCGCGCCTCGCCCGGGTGTATCGGGTCCGATCCGTGAGACCGGACAGGGACCGCCGCCGGTGGCCGGGTAGGGTGCAGCCGATCGTGCAGCACCCGACCATGAAGATGAATGGCGAGACGTATATGAGCGAAGGGACAGCACCGGCGACCGGCGACGCGGCCGCCATCGCCGACGAGGCGGCCCGTGAGCGGCTGTGCTACCTGCGCGGCAGCATCGACAACCTCGACGCCGCCCTGGTCCATCTGCTCGCCGAGCGCTTCAAGTGCACCCAGCAGGTCGGTGAGCTCAAGGCCCGGCACAGCCTGCCGCCCGCCGACCCGGCCCGCGAGGCGGCGCAGATCGCGCGGCTGCGCACCCTGGCCGAGGACGCCCGGCTGGACCCGGCCTTCGCCGAGAAGTTCCTCAACTTCATCATCGATGAAGTGGTCCGCCACCACCGGGCCATCGCGGACCGGACTCTGGAGGAGCCGGGCGGACCGGCCGGCGGCTGAGTTCCCCGTGCGGCCGAGTTCCCTGTAGGAGGGGCTCCCGTGCGGTCCCGTGCGGTACGAGGGTGGGCGGCACCGCCCACCCTCGTGTCGTTCGCCCGTGGTCCGGGCCGTGGGCGTTCATCGGTGGCATCGCCGTCGCCACAGCCCTCGACGGCAGCGTGGGGTACGCCGCGCCGGTGGGCGGTGTCGGCGCGGGCCTGCGCCTTGCCTCGTCAAGGTCCGTCCTCATGGTCAGGTGCGGCGATGCGAAGAACTCGGCATCGCTCACCAAGGGTTTCGGATGCGCGGTTGAGCTGAACAGTGGTGAGAGCGGGGGTGGTTGTGTCTGCTGAGCTGTCGGTTGGTGAGATTTGGCGCACCGTCGTCGCGCTGGGCCAAGTGGTCCAGGCGACGGGTCAGGGCATCAACGGCCGTCTGAGCAAGGCGGTTTCGACCGGGGGCCTGTTCGCTCCAGTCTGCGTACATCGGCAGTGCATCAGTGACCTGAGCCAGGAGGTGGAGAAGGGACGGGATGCCTGCGGTGTCCTGGAGTGGGGGTTCGAGGCGCACCAGTTGGCGGAGGGGGACCGGCACGAGCGTGAGCGGCAGGCCCGTCGTTGCCAGATGGTCGTGCAGGTGGTGATGGGGCTTCTCGCGGCGGCGATCTCCGCGTGGGTCGTGGTCGCCAAGTAAAGGCTGATGAAACCTGATAGGGATGGTGGAGATGCAAGGGCTTCCCGATGCCCGGCCGGTGACACCGCGGGTGGACGAAACAGCTGGGGACGTTGGCGCTCTCGTCGACGGTGGGTGGATGGATCCGCCGGCAGAGCCGAGTTCGGAGCCCCCGCCGCCTCTGGACAGGTGATGGCACGCGTAGTTGGCGGGTGCCTTCCTACGGACGTCGTTCTGGAAAGGACGAGGGTAGGGTCGGTACATGGATATTCGGTTGGCCCGGCTGCGTCCACTCTGCTGGTCGGGGCGAGCGGAGGAGCGCACGCACGTATCCCCTATGTCCTGTTGGCCGGATTCCGTGAAAGTGCTCAAAAATCGCGTCGGCCCACGGTAAAACCGCAGGTCGCGCCTTGTGGTCCCCGCGCACGCGGGGATGGTCCCTCGCCGACCCCGGGCACGGCAGCATGGCTGTAGTGGTCCCCGCGCCCGCGGCTATGGTCTCCGGCGTCGGCGAGTGTTTTGTCGACGAGACGCCGGAGTACGGGACCTGGGCGGAATGGCTCGGTGCTTCCCGCCGCACGTTTGCCGCGATGTTTAGGGCGGTCATTGCGCAATGGCGGGATCACCGCGAGGTGTTCCAGGCGTTCGAGGCGTTCGAGATGTTCCAGGTGTGACCCGGCTTCGGGCTCTGCGCGTAGCGGGAGGCGCGCGCCGCGGTCGGCCCGCCCGAGTGTTTCGGCGGGGCGGACCTGCACCTGGTGTCCGCCCTGTCCTTGTCCGGCTCCGGGCCGACGGGCTGGGGGTCGGGATTGCCGGGAGTCAGATCGCCCGCGCGGGCGGGATCCGTCGCGAGATGTTCGCCGCCGATGTCGACCTCATCGGCGTGTCCCACGACTGCCGCCCCCGTGGAAGTGGTGCGCCGCTCGGGATGTCCGGGCGGTACGAGGGTGGGCGGTGCCGCAGAGGCACCGCCCACCCTCGTGTCGTTCGCCCGCCCGTGGTTCAGGTCGTGGGCGGGGCGTAGCTCAGACCGCCTCCCGGCTGATCGGTCGAGGGTTGGGAGTCAGGTCGCGGATCCGGGGCCGTCCCGGCTGGTGGAGGAGCAGGGTCAGGGCCGCGGCCGCCAGGGAGAGGAAGCCGGCGAGCAGGTAGGCGCCGCGGTATCCCCAGGCGTCCACCGCCATCGCGCCGAGACCGCCGCCGAACAGGCCGCTGACGAGCTTGCCGCTGTAGGCCAGGCCGTAGTTGGAGGCGTTGTAGTTCTCGCCGAAGTAGTCCGGGGTCAGCGTCGCGAACAGCGGGTAGAAGGCCCCGCCGCCGAATCCGGAGATGAACGCGAAGACGAGGAAGAGGACCTGGTTGCGGGTGTCACCGGCCCACAGCACCCCGAACTGCGACAGGCCCAGCACCACGATCACGAAGAACAGGGTGTTCTTGCGGCCCCACCGGTCCGAGAGCCAGCCGACGAAACCCCGTCCGATGCCGTTGATCACCGACATCACGCCCATCGACGACGCGGCCACCAGCGGCCCGAAGCCGACCTCCTTGGCGAACGGCACCTGGAAGGAGATGCCGAAGATCGACACCCCCGCGGTCAGCACCACCAGCAGCCAGATCAGCGGCAGCATGCCGGAGCGCAGGGCCTCCGTGGGGGTGTACTGGCGGACGGCCGGCGGGTTCTTGTCCAGGCCGGCCGGCCGCTTGGCGTGGCCGGTGCCGCCGAGCGGGTCCACGTCGTGCGGCCACCAGTTCTTCGGCGGGTCCCGGAAGAACCAGGCGCAGCAGCTCACGACGACCAGGATGTAGACGCCGATCAGATCCAGCACCCGGTGGTAATCGGCGGTGTTGAAGGCGTAGTTGAAGATGAAGATGAACGGCACCGCGCCGTAGGCGAAGCCGCCGTTGACGAATCCGGTCTTGCCGCCGCGCCGTTCCGGGAACCATTTGCCGACCATGTTGATGCAGGTCGCGTAGATCAGTCCGGACCCGACGCCGCCCAGTACGCCGTATCCGAGGATCGCCCCGAGGACGTGGCGCAGATGGGAGAGGGAGAGGAAGCCCACCAGGCAGAGCGCCGCCCCGATGAACATCGCCCGGCGGGCGGTCACGATGCCCTTCTCCCGTAACCAGCCGGCCGGGAACGCCACCCCGGCCTGGAAGAACACCCATACGCTCAGGATCCAGAACGTGTCGCTCTGGGACCAGCGGTGCGCGTGGGCCAGGGTGTCCTCGGCGGAGCCGTAGGCGTACTCGAAGACGCTGATCGCCAGCATCGCGAGCCACGGCAGATAGACCATCAGTTTGCGGGAGTGACCGAGGATGTCCCGGTCGGTCTCCCCGATGCGGTAGACGCGCCCTTTGGCGTCCCGTACTTCCCGGTACGCGACCGGTGGCGCGTACGGCCGTTCCCCGGTACTCGTGCTGTCCGTGCTGACATCGTCTGTGCTCACATCGTCCCCTTGGAATCGAAAGAACCCGGTCAGCGCCCCCTGTCCGACTCTCTTCGTGCTCCGGGAGAGCGGGGTCAGGTCACAGCAGCCCCGCAGCCCGCGCCCAGCGGTACTTCGCGCCGAGCGCCGCCACCGGCATTTCGGTGGTGTACGGGTAGGCGACGACCCCCCGTTCGAAGAGGTACGCGGCGGCCTCCTCGACCTCGGTGTCACCGGCCAGCGACGCCACCACCGGCTTCTCGATCCCGCGCGCCCGGAACTCCTCGACCACGCGCGCCGTCAGCTTCGCGAAGACCATCGGCGGGGTGACGATGGTGTGCCAGTAGCCCAGCACCAGCGCGTGGATACGGGGATCCGACATGCCCAGCCGGATGGTGGCCTCGTAGGTGGACGGCGGTTCGCCGCCCGTGATGTCCACCGGGTTGCCGGCCGCGCCGAACGGCGGGATGAAGCGCCGGAACGCCGCGTCCAGATCGTCCGGGATCTCCATCAGCCGGAGCCCGTTGTCGACGATCGCGTCCGAGAGCAGGACGCCGGAGCCGCCGGCCCCGGTGATGATGACGACGTTGTCGCCCCGGGGAGTGGGCAGGACGGGCAGCGCCCGCGCGTACTCCAGCATGTCGTGCAGGCCCGGCGCCCGGATGACGCCCGCCTGCCGCAGGATGTCGTCGTAGACCGCGTCGTCGCCGGCCAGCGCCCCGGTGTGCGATCCGGCCGCCCTGGCGCCGGCGCCGGTCCGCCCGGCCTTCAGCACCACGATCGGCTTCTTGCGCACCGTCGCGCGCGCCGCCTCGACGAACGCCCGTCCGTCCTTGAGGTCCTCCAAGTGCATGGCGATACAACGGGTGTGCGGGTCCTCGCCGAAGTAGGTGAGCAGATCGTCCTCGTCCACGTCCGACTTGTTGCCCAGCCCGACGATCGCCGAGACGCCGGTCCGCGTCGCCCGCGCGAAGCCCAGGATCGCCATCCCGATACCGCCGGACTGCGAGGTCAGCGCCACCCCGCCCTTGACGTCGTACGGCGTGCAGAACGTCGCGCACAGGTCCTGCCAGGGGGAGTAGTAGCCGTAGATGTTCGGTCCCAGCAGCCGTACGCCGTACTGTTCGCCGATGGCCACGATCCGGTCCTGCAACGCGTGTTCGCCGGTCTCGGCGAAGCCGGACGGGATCAGTACGGCGTTCGGAATGCCCCGGCGGCCGACCTCCTCCAGCGCCGCGGGCACCAGGGGGGCCGGGATGGCGAACACCGCCACATCGACCTCTCCCGGCACATCCCGCACCGTCCGGTACGCCTTGCGCCCGAGGATGTCATCGGCCTTGGGGTTCACCGGATGGATCTCGCCGGGGAAGCCGCCGTCGATGAGATTGCGCAGCACCGAATTGCCGATCTTTCCCGGCTCGCCGGAGGCGCCGATGACCGCCACCGACCGCGGCTGCATCAGCCGCCGCATCGCGGTGAGGATCTCCTCCCTGCCGTAGCGGCGGCGCTCCCTGACCGGCCCGTCGGCCAGCAGGATGCGGACGTCCGCCGCCATCACCCCGTCCGCCGAGGCGAACACCGGATTGAGGTCGGCCTCCGCGATCTCCGGGAAATCCGCGGCGAGTTGAGAGATCCGTACGATCAGGCCGGCGAGCGCGGCACGGTCCACGGGCGGTGCGCCGCGCACCCCGCGCAGCACCTCCGCCGCCCGGATGCCGTCCAGCATCGACTCCGCGTCGCCCGCCGAGGCCGGCGCGAGCCGGAAGGTGACGTCCTTGAGGACCTCCACCAGCACCCCGCCCAGCCCGAACGCCACGACCTTGCCGAACGTCGGATCGGTCACCGTGCCGACGATCACCTCCTGACCGGCGGGCACCATCTGCTGCACCTGGACACCGGCGATCCGCGCCGTCGGGTCGTACGTCGTCGCGTTCTGCACGATCGCGGTGAACGCGCCCCGCACCTCGGCCGCCGAACCCAGCCCGATCCGCACCCCGCCCGCATCCGTCTTGTGCAGGATGTCCGGCGACACGATCTTCAGCGCCACGGGGAAGCCCATCCGGTCGGCGAGCGCCACCGCCTCGTCGGCGCACTCCGCCAGCCCCTCGGCAGGGGTGGGGATGCCGTACGCGTCCGCGACCACCTTGCCCTCGGGCGCGGTCAGCGCCGTGCGCCCCTCGGCCCGCGCGGTGGCCAGTACCGCCCGCACCACGTCTTTCCGGTCGTCTCCCGCGGCTTCGTGCCGGTCCGCCATCAGATCACTCCATCCGCTGTGAGCTGTCGCAGTTCCTCGTCGTCGAGCCCCAGCTCGTCGCCGTACACCTCCGCGTTGTGCTCGCCCAGCAGCGGTGAACGGTCCACCTCGACGGGGGAGTCGGACAGCTTCAGCGGCGAGCCGACGGTGCGGAAGGTGCCGCGCTGCGGATGCTCGACCTCGACGACCATCTCGTTGGCGGCCAGCGAGGCGTCCTCGATGATCTCCTTCGTCGACAGGATCGGCCCGCACGGGACGTTGTGCGCGTTCAGCCGCTCCAGCACCTCCCACTTGGGCAGCGTGCTGCTCCACTCCTCGATCAGCTGGAACATCTTGGCGAGCTTGGGCAGGCGGGCCTCCGGCGTCGCCCACTCCGGGTCCTCGGCCAGCTCCGGGCGCCCGATCAGCGCGGTCAGCGGCTGCCAGCCGACCGGCTGCACGATCACATAGACGTAGTCGTTGGGCCCGCCGGGCGCACACCGGACCGCCCAGCCGGGCTGCCCGCCGCCGCTCGCGTTGCCGCTGCGCGGCACCTCGTCGCCGAAGCTGTCGTTCGGATACTCCGCCAGCGCGCCGTGCGCCAGGCGCTGCTGATCCCGCAGCTTGACCCGGCAGAGGTTCAGCACCGCGTGCTGCATGGCGACATTCACCCGCTGACCGCGGCCGGTGGTGGTGCGCTGGTAGAGGGCGGCGAGGATGCCCGCGACACAGTGCACACCCGTACCGGAGTCGCCGATCTGCGCGCCGGTCGCCAGCGGCGGCCCGTCCGCGAAGCCGGTCGTCGACATCGACCCGCCCATCGCCTGCGCCACCACCTCGTACGCCTTGAACTTGGTGTACGGGCCCTCGCCGAAGCCCTTGATGGAGGCGTAGACGAGCCGCGGGTTGATTTCCTGGATGCGCTCCCAGGTGAACCCCATCCGGTCCACCGCGCCCGGTCCGAAGTTCTCCACCAGGACGTCGCTGCGGCGGATGAGTTCGGTGAGGATCTCCTTGCCGCGCTCGGTCTTGGTGTTGAGGGTGATGCTCCGCTTGTTGCAGTTGAGCATCGTGAAGTAGAGGGAGTCGACGTCGGGGATGTCCCGCAGCTGCTTGCGGGTGATGTCGCCGCTGGTCGCCTCCAGTTTGATGACATCCGCGCCGAGCCAGGCGAGCAGCTGGGTGGCGGACGGACCGGACTGGACATGTGTCATGTCGAGCACGCGCACACCGGTCAGTGCCTTGGCGCTCTCCAGAGCCTCATGAGCCTTGCTCATCGGTGGCCCCTCTCACTTGTACATGGTCTGGTTCATGGTTCCGGGGGCGTACGCGTCCGGGTCGACCCAGACGTTGATCAGCGACGGCTTGCCCGACTGGCGGGCGCGCTCCAGCGCCGGCCGGATCTGGGCCGGGTCGCGGACCTCCTCGCCGTACCCGCCGAGCATCCGCGCGAACTGGTCGTACGGCACGTCGCCGAGGGTGTTGCCGATCCGCTCCCGGGCGTCGCCGTACTTGGCCTTCTGGCCGTAACGGATCTGGTTCATCGAGGAGTTGTTGCCGACGATGCCGACGAAGGGCAGATCGAAGCGGACGAGGGTCTCGAAGTCCCAGCCGGTCAGCGAGAACGCCCCGTCGCCGAAGAGCGCGACGACCTCCTTGTCCGGACGGGCCTGCTTGGCGGCCATCACGAACGGCACACCGACGCCGAGGGTGCCCAGCGGGCCCGGGTCCATCCAGTGCCCCGGCGACTTGGGCTGCACGACCTGCCCGGAGAAGGTGACGATGTCGCCGCCGTCCCCGATGTAGATCGAGTCCTCCGTCAGGAAGTCGTTGATCTCGCTGACCAGGCGGTACGGATGGATCGGGTCGGCGTCCGAGCGCAGCTGCGGCAGCCGCTTCTCGATCGCGGACCGCTCCGCCGCCCGCAGCTCGTCGAGCCACTCCTTGCGCTGCGCCGCGCCGCCGCTCGGCTGCCCGGACGCGGCGTCGGTGACCGCCGCCAGCACCACCCCCGCGTCGCCCACGATCCCCAGGTCGATATCGCGGTTCTTGCCGACGGTCCGGTAGTCCAGGTCGATCTGCACGACGGTCGCGGTGGGGGAGAGGCGCTTGCCGTAACCCATCCGGAAGTCGAAGGGGGTGCCGACGATCACGATCAGATCGGCGTTCGCGAAGGCGTAGCGACGGGAGAGCTGGAAGTGGTGCGGATCGCCGGGCGGCAGGGTGCCGCGGCCGGCGCCGTTCATGTAGGCGGGGATGTTCAGGGTGCGGACGAGCTCGGTGGCCGCGTCCGTCGCCCGGGTCGTCCACACCTGGCTGCCGAGCAGGATGGCCGGCCGCTCGGCCTGTACGAGCAGGTCGGCGAGGCGCTGGACGGCTTCCGGGTCGCCGGCCGAGCGGGTCGAGGCGCGGTAGTGGCCGGCCTGCGGAACGCGGGCGGTGTCCCGGGGCACCTTGGCGTCCAGGACATCGCGGGGGATCTCCAGGAAGGACGGGCCGGGCGCGCCGTTGAAGCACTCGCGGAAGGCCATCGAGACCATGTCGGCGGCGCGTGCGGTGTCCGGGACGGTGGCGGCGAACTTGGTGATCGGCGTCATCATGTCGACGTGCGGCAGGTCCTGGAGCGAGCCCATCTTGTGCTGGCTGTGCGCGCCCTGCCCGCCGATCAGCAGCATCGGTGACTCGGCGCGGAAGGCGTTGGCGACGCCGGTGACCGCGTCCGTCGTGCCGGGGCCCGCGGTGACGACGGCGCAGCCGGGCTTGCCGGTGATCCGGGCGTAGCCGTCGGCGGCGTGCGCGGCGACCTGCTCGTGGCGGACGTCGATGACGTCGATGCCCTCGTCCACGCAGCCGTCGTAGATGTCGATGATGTGGCCGCCGCAGAGGGTGTAGATGACGTCCACACCCTCCGCCTTGAGGGCCTTGGCGACGAGGTGCCCGCCGGAGATGAGGTCCTGGGCGTTCTCGGGCATGGGGTATCGCTTCCCTTCGAGGGGTCGCCACCGGAGTGGATTGCATACAGTCTACGAATACTGTATGAACCCGTTATCCCTCATCGGGCCGCCGATGTCCAGGGGGGTGGAAGACGATCAGGCCAATGGGGGATGCCGGGGAGGGGAAGCGGAGGTGGACGCGCGGATGCGGACCTGATCGCGCCCCGGCCGTCGCCCCGCCACATCCCGGTGGTCCCGCCCACCGCGCCGAGTGACACTCGCCATACCGGGCGCCGGATCGCCCCACAGCGCCGCCGCACACCGCTACCGTCCCGTAACGCGGACCCTCCGGGGGCCGCCCGAGCGCCACCACCCTGCCCCTCCGGCCGTGCACCGAGAGCGGAGACGAACGATGGCACCCACCCGTGAACCCCACCCCGGCCCGCGGTCACCACAGCCCGCGCCGCCGGCCCCGCCCCGCACCCTCAAACCCGGTACAACCTGGTCCGACGCCTGGCGACGCAGCCTCACCGCGGCCCCCGAGGCGTTCCGCGACGACCGGGTGCTCAACCTCTGGGCCGCCGACTGGCACCCCGACGGCACCCCGCTGCCCGCCACCAGCCCCCTCGACGGCACCTCCGTCGCCGGGCCGCCCCGCCTCGACACGGACGCCGCACGGCACGCCGTACGCGCCGCCCTCGACCAGCACCGCGCCTGGCGCCACGTCCCGCTCCCCGAACGCAAGGCCCGGGTCTCCGCCACCCTCGACGCCCTCACCGAGCACCGCGAACTGCTCGCGCTGCTCCTGGTCTGGGAGATCGGCAAACCCTGGAAACTCGCCCAGGCCGACGTCGACCGCGCCATCGACGGCGTCCGCTGGTACGTGGCCGAAATCGCCCGCATGCTCGCCGACCGCACCCCGCTCCCGGGCCCGGTCAGCAACATCGCCAGCTGGAACTACCCGATGTCGGTCCTCGTCCACGCGATGCTCGTCCAGGCACTGGCCGGCAACGCGGTGATCGCCAAGACCCCCACCGACGGCGGTCTGGCCTGCCTGACCCTGGCCTGCGCCCTGGCGGCCCGCGAGGGCGTCCCGGTCACCCTGGTCAGCGGCGGCGGACGGGAACTCTCCCCGGCCCTGGTCCGCTCACCCGAAATCGGCTGTGTCTCCTTCGTCGGCGGCCGGGACACCGGCGCCCGCGTCGCCATCGACGTCGCCGACCTCGGCAAACGCCACATCCTCGAACAAGAGGGCCTCAACACCTGGGGCATCTGGAACCACACCGACTGGCCGTCCCTGACCCCGCTCCTGCGCAAGACCTTCGACTACGCCAAACAGCGCTGCACCGCCTACCCCCGTTTCGTCGTCCAGCGCGCCGCCTTCGCCGACTTCCTGGCCGCCTATCTCCCGGCCGTACGCGGCGTCCGCTTCGGCCACCCGCTGGCGGTCGCCGCCCCCGACGACCCGCTCCCCGAACTCGACTTCGGACCGCTGATCAACGCGGCCAAGGCCAAGGAACTCGCCGACCTCACCACCGAGGCCATCTCCCGGGGCGCCGTCCCGCTCCACCGCGGCACCCTCGACGACGGCCACTTCCTCCCCTCCCAGGACACCTCCGCCTACTTCCCCCCGACCGCCCTGCTGTCCCCGCCCCCCTCGTCACCTCTCCACTACGCCGAACCCTTCGGCCCCGTCGACACCATCGTGCCGGTCGACACCGAAGCCGAGCTCCTCGCCGCCATGAACGCCAGCAACGGCGCCCTGGTCGCCACCCTCTCCTGCGACGACCAGGACACCTACGAGCGCCTGGCCTCCCAGATCCGCGCCTTCAAGATCGGCCACGGCACCCCCCGCTCCCGAGGCGACCGCGACGAACTCTTCGGCGGCTTCGGCAACTCCTGGCGCGGCGCCTTCGTCGGCGGCGACCTCCTGGTCCACGCGGTGACCGAGGGCCCGCCGGGCGAGCGGCTGCCGGGCAATTTCCCGGACTACCACCTGATGCCGTAGCGATGCTCTGGCCGGTCCCCGCCGCCGCGTAACCGGGCCCGCACCGGCCGGGCGGCTGCCCTACGGGTCTGGTGCGTCTCCGGCCCTGGCCGTGCCATCGGCCCGCTCCTCTTCCTGCCCCCTGCCCCCCGTCCCGGCCCGGGACCGTCATCCGCATCCGCATGGGGCGATCTCCTGGAGGCGGAGGCGGAGGGGCGGCGGACCGGCTGACCGGCCGCCGTCGGCGCCGTACGCTCCACCGTCTGCGACAGGGGGCGTACGGTGCCGCACCACTGGCTCACGCCGTCGGCTCCCACCGCCGCTCCGGCGCGCACCGCGACAGATCGCCGGCCCGACGGCGGGTGGCCGGACCGGGAGGGCGGGGAGCGCACCCGCCACCAGGACGACCCGTATCCGTCGCGGCCGCCATCGGCGAGCACACCCGCGGCCCGAGCGGTCCCCGCCGGTGGGCGATCTTGCCGACATCGCCGGTGGGCGGGGTGATGCGCCGGACGGATACGCAGGTGAAAGGCACTCCGAAACCTTGGTATCGTTATCCATGTCGCCGCGGGGAACACCCCGCGAAGGACACACCTGGTCCGGGTGGCGGAATGGCAGACGCGCTAGCTTGAGGTGCTAGTGCCCTTTATCGGGCGTGGGGGTTCAAGTCCCCCCTCGGACACCAGCAGAAACCCCAGTCAACCTGGGGTTTCTTGCATTTCTGGGCGATGGCGTGAACGACCCGCGACCAACGGCCCGCCTCCCTCCAGCTCGCTCCCGCCCTTCTGGGCAGGCAGGCCGCATCTCCGGTTCGACGGCGCGGGCCGGGCAGCCGGAGGGGGTAGGAGCGAGGCCGGTCCTGTCCGGCCTCGGTGGGCTTCGGCGGTTCGGGGCGTGGGCGTTCGAGGTCAGGGGCGACCGGGTGCGGGGCGCTGCCGGGGTCGTCGGGGCCCGGCAGCGCGGTGTATCGCCGGGGCGGTCAGCGCAGGGCGTCCGCCAGTTCTGTGGCGCGGGCGCTGGATACCGGGACCACCGTGGTGCCGATGGCGCGGCAGACAAGTGTGGGTTCGGACAGGATCTGGGCCGCGCTGGGGCCCAGGTCGTAGCGGGCGGAGATCACCTTGTGGGCCTCGAACTCGACGACCCGGCGCAGGCGGCTGCGCCGTACCAGCCGGGCCACCGCCTCGATGTAGTCACCGGCGTGGACCGGCCCGGTGAACTCGATGCTGCGGTACTCCGACAGGAGCCCCTCGTCGCCGTCGGTCCGGATGGCGATCTCTGTGACGAGGTCGCCGAACAGGGACAGAATGCGCGCGCCGTCGACGAGGTTCCCGCCGTAGTGGGCATCGCTGTGGCCCATCCGGACCCGCAACGTCGCGATGGTGCAGGTGTCAGACATTGCCGTCTCCTTTCTCGTGCCGCTGCTCGGCGATCGCCACCGCGATGACGAGGTCTTCCTTGTGCGCGATCGACACCTGGACGGCGGCGATGCCCAGGTCCGCGGCCCGGTGGGCGGCCGCCCCGGACAGCCGCACCACGGGGGCGCCGCTCTCCTCGCGCAGGATGGCCACCTGGCGGGGGGTGACGCCTGCCCCGACGCCGCTGCGGATCGCCTTGAGCGCGGCTTCCTTGCCCGCGAACCGGCCGGCCAGGAATTCCCTTGCCCGCCCGGCTCCGTACCGGTCGGCCACCGCCAGTTCCTCGGCGGCGTAGGTGTACCGGCGGAACCAGGCGCGGGTCAGCAGCCGGTCCAGTTCGCCGGTACGGAGCACATCCACCCCGATCAGCATGGTCCGCCTCCACCGTCGTCCGGGAGGAACGAGCCTTTGAGCACCCCTTGGAAGACCCCCAGCCGGTGGATCTGCCCGGTGCCCTCCTTGAACTCGAAGGCCCGCGCGTCCCGGTACAGCTTGTTCAGCCAGGGGTCTTCGAGCAGTGACGCCTGGCCCATCAGGTCGGCGGCCAACAGGGTGCTCTCCTCGGCGAGTTCGGCCGCTCGCAGCTTCACCGCCGCGATGTGGTCGGGGCGCAGCCGGCCCGCGTCGATCTCGGCCGCGACGCGGAAGGTCTGCGCACGGGCGGCGGCGACCCGGTCGGACAGCTCCGCCAGCCGCAGCCGCGGAACGCCGGCCAGTGCGGGCCGCTGCTCCTGGACATGGTCGAGCGCCGAGCGTGCCAGGCCCAGCGCCATCCCGGCGAGCACCGGGCGGAACCGCAGCAGGGTCCGGATCCCGCCGACGAGGCCGCGCCGGGTCGGCTTGCGCTCCAGGCCCAGCACCCGCTCCCGGGGTATCCGTACGCGATCGAACGTCATCGCCGTGATCCGCGCTCCACGCAGTCCCACGGTGGGCAGGACCTCGGCGTGAAAGCCGGGGTCGGCGGTGTCCACGAGCACCACCTCGATGCCCAGCGGCCCGGGGCCGCGGCGGCAGAAGGCGACCCCCAGCTGGGCATGTGCCCCGTTCCCGACGTAGCGCTTGGCGCCGTCGAGGACGAAGCCGTCGCCGTCCGGGGTGAGGGTCGCCGTCAACTCGACGGCGGCCGACCCCTTCTCCGGCTCGGTCAGCGCGAAGAACGTCCAGGTGGGGGCCTGGCCGAGCCGGGTGAAGTACCAGTCCCGCTGGGCGTCGTTGCCCAGGGCGTCCACTGTCACCCCGGACATCGAGGGACCCGGAGAGGCCAGCACGGCTCCGGCATCGCCGTAGGAGAGCGCCTCCCAGGTGACGGTGTGCTCCAGACAGGAACGCATGTCATAGGTGTGCCGGCCGATGCGCAGGGGGCGGTCCATGTACGAGTCGGGGACGGTGCACGCACGCAGGACGTGGACCGCCGGGAGCTCCAGCCACTTGGCGATCCGGTCGGGGGCGTGGTCGATCTCCGGGCCGATCTCGCGCAGCTGGACGGCGGCCTCCGCACAGTACGCGCGCAGCGCGGCGACCCGGTCCCGGCCGAGTTCATCCATGGTCCACCCTCCCCGGGCGCAGGTACACATTGCCGAGCAGCTCGGCCAGATAGATGACGGAGCCCGGCCCCGCCGCCAGGAAGCCGGCCGCGCCGGACAGTTTGAGCGTGGCGCGCCCCGCCCTGACGAGCGTCGTACGCGCCTGCCACAGCCGCCGCTCGCCCGCGTCCGCCGCGGCGCCGGGCAGACCCGGCGGGCCGGACTCGTCGGGCAGGCCGAGCAGGCCGGCACAGTCGTTCAAGGCCAGCGCCGCATCGGCGAGCGCGCCCTGCACCAGCTGACGGCTGAGCAGGTCCGTGCCCTCGGAGGTACGGGACCCCAGCCGCACCACCGTGGCGTCGAAGGCGGTGCGCAGGGTGCGCCAGTGCAGCCGGACGAGGGCCGAGGAGAAGGCCGCCAGCGCTTCGGGGCGCGGACCGCCGGTGCCGCGGGACGCCCGGAGCAGCCCCGCGCTGCCGGGCACCGGGTCGCCGGAGACTCGCCGCGCGGAGGCCACGGTCCAGCCGGTGCGCGCACACACGGCCCCGCCCGGGGACGCCTGCTCGTGGCAGGCGTCCAGGGCGGCCACGAAGTCCGTGACCTGGTCCGTGGTCACTGGGCGTCCCGTTCCCGGCAGCGGAGCACGGCGAGGTGACAGGTGCCGGTCCGGGGGTCGGTGTCGCACAGGACGACGGTGGCGAAGTCCCGCTGCCAGGACGCCCCGTGCTCGGCGAGCGCGCGCCACACGCTCGTGCAGTACGAACCGGGGCCGACCCGGTGGACCGGCAGGTTCGGGGCGAGCCCGCGCGGTTCCGTCCACGGGCCGAGGACGAGCAGCGTGCCCGTGGGGTCGTCCGCGGCCAGCTCGGTGAGCCGGCAGAGGCCCGCCGCGGCGGTGCCGGCGGTCTCGATCCTGTCGAGCCACGGTCCGCCCTCGCCGCCGAGGACGAGGAGGACCCCGGAGTCCACCAGCGGGTTGTCGTCCACCAGCGGAAAGGCCGTGGGCAGCGTGGTCTGTTCCAGGACGGCGATCAGCGCTTCGGAACAGCGGCCGCGGCGATGGAAGCCGGCGGCGATCCGCAGCGCCGTGAAGGGCGCTGCCAGACCCTGTTCGGAGATGCTGAAGCTCTTCGCCTCGCCACC
This sequence comes from Streptomyces sp. x-80, assembly GCF_046549095.1. Classification (NCBI taxonomy): domain Bacteria; kingdom Bacillati; phylum Actinomycetota; class Actinomycetes; order Kitasatosporales; family Streptomycetaceae; genus Streptomyces; species Streptomyces sp. x-80. Next base: position 233,040 of record NZ_JAJPWM010000006.1, on the reverse strand, counting down.
GAACAGCATGTTGAGGTGGGATGCCACCGCGGTGAACGGGTGGACGTCCGGGAGCGCGTGCGCCACCACGATCAGCTCCGGCTTGCGGTCGCCGACCGGGTCGGCGGCCAGCAGCCCGTCCACCAGGTCGAGATGGAAGGTGTGGGGCCCCGAGCGCAGCAGTCCCTCGTCCACGGTGGAGCCGAGGACTTCGAGGCCGGTCGCCATGCTCATCCGGTCCTTGCGGTCCAGCAACTGGGGGAGAAAGCGGGTGATGTTGAGGTGGCAGGCGATGCGCATACGACGCTCCGCACCGCTCTCCCCGGGCAGCTGCGCCACCTCGGCCACCGCGGTCCGGTACTGGTCGGCGATGTACGTGGTGAGGTCGAGGGCCTCGGTGAGGCGGGGCGACAGGAAGTGCGTGGACTGCTCGCTCACCGATGCGGAGGTGAGCGCGTGCCAGGGGAACGTGTCGGCCTGCCGGGCCTTGGGGTCGTGAAACCACAGATAGCCGCCGAAGACCTCGTCCGCGGACTCGCCCGACAGCGCGACGGTGGAGTTCGCGCGCACCGCCTGGAACAGCAGGTACAGGGAGGGGTCGTGGTCGCCGATACCGTACGGCAGGTCCCAGGCGCGGAAGACGGCCTCCCGTACCGCGGGGTTCACCAGCTGTGCGTTGTCCAGCAGAACGGCCCGGTGATCGGTGCCGACATGCCGTACCAGGTCCGCGGCGAACGGCGCGTCCGGCGCCTCGCGGAACGGCTCGGGCTCGAAGTGGTCGGCGTGCCCCTCGAAGTCGACGGAGAAGGTGCGGACCCGGCCGCCGCCGTCGGCGCTCAGCGTGCGCTGGGCCAGCGCGGTCAGCGCGCTGGAGTCCAGGCCACCGGAGAGCAGGGTGCACAGCGGTACGTCCGAGATCATCTGACGGGAGACGGTGTCGTCGAGGATCTCGCGGACGGTCGAGATCGTCGTCGCCAAGTCGTCCGTATGCGGGCGGACTTCCAGTGACCAGTACCGCTCCTCGGTGAGCCGGCCCCGGCGGACCCGCACGAGATGGCCGGGACGCACCTCGTGCAGCCCCGTCATCGGGGTTCGGCCGGGCACCCGCATGAAGGACAGCGCCCCGCGCAGTCCCTCCAGGGAAGTCGACGCCGTGCACTGCGGGTTGGCCAGAACCGCCTTGGGCTCGGAACCGAAGAGCACGCCGTCGCCGAGCGGATAGTAGAACAGCGGCTTGATGCCGAGCCGGTCCCGCACCAGCAGCAGTTCCTCGGTGCGACTGTCCCAGAGTGTGAACGCGTACATTCCGTTGAAGCGCTCGACGAATTTCGCACCCCACTCCAGATAGGCGCGCAGTACGACCTCCGTATCGCTACGGGTGCGGAAGTGGTGACCGGCCAGCACCAACTCCTCACGGATTTCCGCGAAGTTGTAGACCTCTCCGCTGTAGCTGAGCGCCACATGCGGAACTCCGTCGCCGTCGGTCTCCGGTGAAAGCATCGGCTGGCGGCCGCCGGCGATGTCGATGACGGCCAGCCGCCGGTGGCCGAGCGCCACATGCGCATGCGTCCACAGACCTTCGTCGTCCGGGCCGCGGCAGGCCATGGTGGCCGTCATTCGCTGTGCAGTCGCACGCTCCCGGGATATGTCGCGTGTGAAATCAACCCATCCGGCGATACCGCACATGTCAGTCCTTCCCTGATTATGGAGGGCAGATACTGGAGAGCCAGGCAGTCCTGTGCCTGTGGAATGGTGCGTTCGACAGTAGGAGGGGCGCGGATTACGGGTCAATGTGCTTTTGGCCCGCGATTGTCCGGCCCCGTACTGCACAAACAGCGCGCTGCACGAACAGCGCGGGTGCGGTGCCGCCGTCGGCCGCCCGGGTGCGGAGGGCGCGGGGGCGCGGAAGGCGCGAAGGGTCGGGGCGTCGTTCGGGGTCTCGCCGGCCTCCGCGCGCCGGCGGTTCACCGCGTGGACGGAGGCGGGGCTGCGGCGTCGGCCGCACCGGGCAGGGCCGGACGGGCTCGGCGCCGGCGGGGCCCCGAGCTCACGACCGGGCCTTTCGCGGTGCTTCCCCTGTCTACGTGGCGGAGCAGGGCAGGTTCACGCGAAGGCCGCCCCTATGTCCGCCTGACGGGGCAGATCCTGATCCCTTTCGAGGCGCTTTTCGGTGATCGGCTCATGCTTGCGGGTGGCCGTACTGTGCTCTGAGGGAGGTGAGGTCGGGCTCGCCGAACCGGGTGCGCAAGAGGTGGAATGCGTGGACTTTGTCCCCGCCGAATTTCTCTGCGTACACACCGTAGGAGCTGGCTGTGAGGAACGTCGGTGGTGTGGTTTTGCTGTGAAACTTGTCCGCGTACATCACCAATTGCTCTTCGGTGGTCTCGGCCAGGTAATCGGCCTCGGGCAGGCCCAGTCCGTGTTCGCGTATGTCGTGCCTGGTGAGACCGACTCCGGTGTGGCAGGAGCAGAAACGGCAGAGTCGCTCCGGGAAGCCCTCCTGGCGGAGGATCTCGTGGCCGAGGACGCCGTGGCGGATGTAGTTGCTGTGATCGAGCCGTCCGGCGCGGTCGTAGAGCCGGTAGACGCCGATGTCGTGGAGCAGCGCACCGACACGTACAAGTGCGGAATCAAGCTGGAGAACGGTGTCCGCCATCAGCTGTTCCGCGATGCGGGAGACTATCTCGCAGTGGGTGTATACGAGATCGAGTGCCTCACGTGTGGGCGCGTACTTTTCGTGCAGTGCACGTATCTCTTGGGTCGTCGGCAGGATCACCACGGCAGCGTAACAATCCTTTTGCGCGGCGGAACGAAGGTGTTCGCCCCGGCCTGCGAAGCAGGGCTTGAGGCGGCCTGCGTCGAAGAGGGAAAGGCGAGCCGAGAGGGGGAAGCACGCTTGCCCTGGAGTGGACTCCAAGTCGTACGGTCGCGGCGTTCAAGTTGCCGACGGCCAAGGAGAGTTCATGCGCCACCGCGTTCTGGGCGGAACCGGCATCGAGGTCAGTCCCTACTGTCTCGGCACCATGATGTTCGGTTTCGTCGGCAATGCCGACCACGACGAAGGTGTCCGGATCATCCACGCCGCGCTCGACGAGGGGATCAACTTCGTCGACACCGCCGATATGTACTCGGCGGGAGAGTCGGAGACGATAGTCGGCAAGGCGCTGAAAGGCCGCCGCGACGAGGTGGTACTGGGGACCAAGGTTCATTTCCCTATGGGGGACGGCCCCAACCGGGGTGGTAATTCGCGGCGTTGGATCGTCCGGGAGGTGGAGAACAGTCTGCGGCGGCTGGGCACGGACTGGATCGACCTGTACCAGGTGCACCGGCCGGACCACACGACCGATATCGAGGAGACGCTCTCCGCCCTGACCGATCTCGTGCGCCAGGGGAAGATCAGGGCGTTCGGCTGCTCCACGTTCCCCGCGGACGAGATCGTCGAGGCGTACCACGTGGCCGACCGCCGGGGGCTCCAGCGGTTCCGCACCGAGCAGCCGCCGTACTCGCTGCTGGCCCGAGGCGTCGAGAGGCATGTGCTGCCGGTGACGCAGCGCCTGGGGATGGGGGTGCTGACCTGGAGCCCGTTGGCCTCGGGGTTCCTGACCGGGCGCTACCGCAAGGGCCAGGCTCTCGATCTGAGCAGCGGACGTCCCACCCTGAACCCGGACCGCTTCGACCCGTCGGCGCCGCGCACCGCCGCGAAGCTGGAGGCCGTCGAGCAGCTCGTCGCCGTGGCCGGGGAAGTGGGCTGCTCGCTGCCGGAGTTGGCCGTCGCCTTCCCGCTCGCGCATCCTGCCGTCACGTCGGTGATCATCGGCCCGCGCACGATGGAGCAGCTGCGGTCCACCCTCAAGGGCACTTCCGTGGTGCTGGACGACGCCGTCCTCGACCGGATCGACGAAATCGTCCCGCCCGGCACCGACCTCTATCCCCCGGACGGCGCCTGGACTCCGCCGACGCTCACCACGGCGGCGCTCCGGCGGCGCCCGGCCGGGACCAGGTCCGCCGCCTGAGGCCGGACCCGACGCGAGCCTGGCTGGAGTCTCGCGATGCGTGTCGGCTCCTGAGACGGTCCGATGCGAGGCGGCGGCCGGGGCCCGCCACCGCACGGGCCACGTCCTGGTGCCCGCGCTCGGCGCCGCGGGGGGCGCGGGCCATGGGGGCCGTACCGGGTGGCGCGGGACATGGTTCGTACGGGGCGCGAACCACAGCGGTGGTGACGGGCGCCGTGCGACCGGCCGGGAACGGGGCCCCGGTCAGCCGCGGATCCCCGCCGCGGGCACCCTCCACGGAGCCGGGTGGCAGCGCTGCCGGGGCGCCCGTCCGCAGACCCGTCGGCACGTTGCGGGGGTCCGTACGGGGGGAGGGCAGCGGGGGATGAACGGGAAGGTCCGGCACGTTCGGCGGCCGGTCAGGCGCTCGGCCGGTTCCGCGGCGGGCTGACGGCCAAGGGCCAACTCGCCTGTGAACCGGCTGGTCGGCAGGCCGACGGACAGACCGGCCGAGGTGACGTGGCGGACTCCGCGCGCCTCCGGGTTCCAGGACGCTGTCCGGGACCGCACCGCAGAGCGAAGCCGCCCGGCCGCCCGCCCCTCCGCAAGAGCCGGCAGCGCGCCCGAAGAGCCGACAGTGCGTCCGCAAGAGCCGACAGTGCGTCCGCGGAAGCCGGCAGCGCGCCTGAAGAGCCGACAGTGCGTCCGCAAGAGCAGTGGGTCCGCGGAAGCCGGCAGCGCGCCCGCAGAAGCCGACAGTGCGCCCGTAAGGGCCGGAAGTGTCTCCGTGAGCCCCGTACGTCAGGTCACCGGGCGAAGCCCGCCGTCCGCCGTACCTCCCCATACGCCTGGCGAAGAGCCGCCATAAGGGCCACCTCTGGCCGCCGAAACGGCTCTGACCTGCTTCGCAGCAGCGCGGCGCGCGCCGCGAAGCCCGTCGGCCGCGCAGAATTCCCGTATCAATGGCGGCTCCCGGCATCGCCTATGGCGGTGAGGGAATCCGTGGCGCGGATCCGCGCTTGTCGATGCACGTCAGCTCACGAATGAGATGAGGGAGCGCAGCGGTCGCGGCGCAGTCGGGCCGTGGTGCGCTCGCCCCTCCGAGGCGAAGGACGACTCATGGGTTCTTTTGATCTGACCGGACGCGTGGCCCTGGTGACCGGAGCGACCAGTGGCATCGGCGCCGCCACCGCGGCACTGCTCGCCGAGCGGGGCGCGCACGTGGTGGTCGCGGGCCGGGACCGTTCCCGCGGCGATTCCGTGGTCGGTGCCATCCGGGGCCGCGGCGGCAAGGCCGACTTCGTCGCCGCGGACCTGCGCGCGGCGGAGCCGGTGCGACAGCTGGCGCGGGAAGCGGAAACCCTGGGCGGGGGCCGGGTCGACATCCTGGTCAACAACGCGGGCAGCTACCCCTTCGGCCCCACCGAGGAGGCGCGGGAGCACGACATCGACGCCGTCTACGAACTCAACGTGAAGGCCCCCTTCCATCTCGTCGCGGCGCTCGCCCCGGCGATGGCCGAGCGGGGCGGCGGCGCGATCGTCAACGTCAGCACGATCGCCGCCGAGAGCGGTATCACGGGGATGGCGCTGTACGGGTCGAGCAAAGCGGCCGTGGAGCTGCTGACCAAGGCGTGGGCCGCCGAGTACGGCCCGCGCGGTGTGCGGGTCAACGCCGTCCGGCCCGGCCCGGTACGTACCGAGGGCACCGCCGGCATGGGCGAGGACCTCGAAGCCCTGGCGGCCCAGGCCCCGGCGGGCCGCGTGGCCGCACCGCAGGAGATCGCCGAGGCGATTGCCTATCTGGCCGGTGACGCGGCGAGCTTCGTCCACGGTGTGGTGCTGCCCGTCGACGGCGGACGCACCGCCGTCTGAGCCCGGCGGCGGCCCGCCCGGTGTCCCCGGCCCCGGAGCGGGCGGCGAGGACACCGGGCGGCGCCCCTGTTCCGCCGAGGGCCGCCCGGCACCTCAGTGGTGCGTCGAAGAGGCAAGGGCGGCGATGAACCGGCTCAGATCGCGTCGGGTCGCATCGGCCGGCCATACCGCCCACGTGCGCCGTACCAGCGGATGGCCGGCCAGCGGCGACCATGCCACCCGGTCCGGCAGCGGCTGCTGCCAGCGAGGCGGAGCCAGGGCGAAAGCCCGCCCCGCGCCGACGGACGCCAGTTTCACGTCGGCGATCAGGGCCTGCCCCTCCGGCGCCTCGGGGCCGAGGCCGAGACCGTGGCCCCGCAGGACCGCCGTCAGTTCGTCGTACCAGGCGGGGCTACCGGAGCGCGGAAACCCGACCCAGTGCAGGCCGATGAGCTCCTCCAGCGCGATGCCGTCCGGACCGGTGAGCTCGGCCGCCCGCTCCGCGGCGAGCAGCACCCCGAGCCGTTCGCGTACGACCAGCAGCGCATCGAACTCCGGCCCGGTCGGCCGCTCCCGCAGAAGACCGACGTCGAGCGCGCCGGTCCGCAACGCCGCCAGCTGTTCCGCACTGGAGAGATGGCGAGCCTGCACCCGGGTGTCCGGATGGGCCTCGGCCAACTCCGCCAGCGCCGGATCGAGCAGCCCGGCGGGCAGCTCCAGCGGGATGCCGATCCGCAGGGCCCCGCCTCCGGGAGCGGCGTACCCGGCCATCACCCGCAGTGCCTGGTCATGCCGGGCCAGCACCGCCCGCGCCTCGCCGAGCAGGGCGATACCGGCCTCCGTGGCACGCGCCCCGGTACTGCCGCGCACCAGCAGCTTCACCCCCAGCTGCCGTTCGAGACCGCTGACCGTCTGGGACAGCGCCGGCTGGCTCATCTGCAGCCGCCGTGCCGCCGCGGACAGTCCGCCCTCCTCCGCCACCGCGACGAACGCCCGCAACTCACGCAACTCCATGTCCCCATGCCATCACGCCCGTTCACCCGGCGTCACGCTCCCCGTACCGGCGCGGCCGGGCGCGGACGCCCACGACAGGCATCTCGCCGCGCGCGGACGCCCACGACAGGCATCCCGCCGTGCGCGACGCCGAGCCCCCAGCCCGTACCCACGGCCGGATCCTGACGCGAACACGGCGTTTCCTGCGTCACGCCCCGACGCCCCGACGCCCCGACACCCCAACACCCGGCCCACCGGCCGGAGTAGCCTCGGTGCGGGAACACCACGGGCCGGACCGGCCCGCCCGGACCGGCGTGCTCTCCCCGCCGGACGGGAGCCGTCGTCCGGGCGCGCGCCGAGACCGGTCGATGTACGTCTCCGCGGGCACCGAGTCCGCCGAGGGTGGCGCGAAGGGGCCGGGCCCCGGTCCGCTGCTCGCTCCACCGGGCGAAACGTCGGCGGGCCGTCCGCTCACGTGGTCCGTCCGCCCACGGGGACTGTCCGCCCACCCGCTCACGTGGTCCGTCCGTTCACGTGGTCCGTCCGTTCACGGGGACTGTCCGTCCACGGGGTCTGTCCGCTCACGGGGACCGTCCGCCCACGGGGACTGTCCCCCACGGGGTCCGTCCGTCCACCCGGACCGTCCGCCCACGGGGACCGTCCGCCCACCCGGACCGGAGACCGGCGGCACCGCCGCCCCGCTCCCGCCGCCCCGCTCCCGACGCGACGGCGACCGTGCGCCGCCGCCCGGCGCCGCGGCGTGTCCTCACCTCACGCGTCCGGGGCCTCACGCGTCCGGGGCCTCACGCGTCCGGGACCTCACGCCTCCGGGGCCTCACACGCAGGGGACCTCACGCGTACGGCACGACCGCGACCGGCGCCGGGCAGTGGTGCAGGACGGCGTGTGCGACGTGCCCGATGCGGGGCGGTCCCACCCAGGAGCGGCCGGTCCGTCGGCCGATGACGACGAGGCTGGCCTCGGCGCCCGCCGTCACCAGGTGACGGGCCGGCGGACCGGACGCGGACTGCTCGATCACGTCGATACCGGGGTACTTCTCCCGCCACGGCCGCAGCGCGGTGCGCAGCGCGTCGGTCTGCTCCGCCGCCATGTCGGCGTGGAGGGTGGGGCGCGCCACCGCTCCGTAGGCGAAGTAGGCGGGCGGGTGCCAGCCGTGCACCACCCGGAGTGGGGCCGCCCGGAGCGCCGCGGTGTCGAAGGCGAACCGGATCACCTCCGCGCACGGCCGGCTCAGATCCAGGCCGAGCACCACCGGACGGTAGGCCATCGCCGCCGGGGGCTGTCCGTCCGGCGCGGGCCGGTGCTCGTCGTCGGCCGTCGTCCCGGCGCGTACGAAGACGACCGGCCGCTCGCTGTGCGCGGCCGTGGACAGTCCGACGGACCCGAGGAGGAAGCCGGCGAGGGTGCCGATCCGGGCGCTGCCCATGGCCAGCAGCTCCGCCTCCCGGGCCGCGTCGCACAGCACCTCCGGGGGCGGGCCCGTGCGGTGGTCCGTGGTGATGTCCAGGTCCGGGTAGCGGTTGCGGAGGTCCGCGGCGGCCTCGCGGGGCACGCGCTCGGACCACTGCCGGGGTCCCTCCGTCCCCGCGAGCGGCGCGTTCGTGTAGGGCTGCCACTCCCAGGCGTGGACGAGGCACAGCGGCAGCTCCCGGCGCAGCGCCTCCCGGGCACCCCAGTCGGCGGCGGCGAGGCTCGCGGGGGAGCCGTCCAGTCCGACGGTCACGGGGCGGGTCATGGCACACCTCCGGGCGGGGAGCGGTTCCACGGTTCACCTCCCACGGTCGTCCGGTACGCGCGCGGCTCGCGAGGGGCCGCAGGGCCCCCACCCGGGCCGACCGGCCCACCCGGCGGAACGGACGGCACCGGACTCGGTTCCCCCGTCAGCCGCCGGGCAGGTCGAGCCGGCAGGTCGTACCGGGGGCGACCGTGAACGTGTGGCCGCCGAGCTTCACCCGCACCGGGGCGTGGCCCGAGTCCGGTACCGCCAGGTACACGTGCTCGGCCCGGATGTGCAGGTCGATGTCCCAGTGGCGCAGATAGCGCAGCCGTACCCCGAACTCCGAGAGCTGGGGGATCGGCGCCGGGGCGAGCCACAGCGCACCGTCGCGGGTCTCCAGGCCTGTCATCCCGCGCTGGACGAGATCCAGCGTGCCCGCCATCGCGCCCAGGTGGATGCCCTCGGCGGTGGTGCCGCCCTGGAGGTCCGCCACGTCCCCGGTCAGCGCCTCCTCGCAGTACGTCCAGGCGTCGGCCCGGCGGGCTCGGGCCAGCACCCAGGCGTGCACCAGGGAGCTGAGCGTCGATCCGTGGCTGGTGCGGCGCAGGTAGTAGTCGACGGTGGCGTGCCAGATGTCGTCGTCGAGGGGGTAGCCGAGCTGCCGGAACACCCCGGCGAGTTCCGCCGGTGAGAAGAGGTAGCCCAGCATCAGCACGTCGGCCTGCTTGGACGCCTGGTAGCGGTTGGGGGTGTCGTCCTCCGCCTCCAGGATCCGGTCCAGCCGCCGGATGTCCCCGTACCGCTTCCGGTAGCCCTCCCAGTCGAGCTCCGCCAGGTCGCCGTAGCCCGCGAACTGGCTGATGACCCCGCGGTGGTGCGGCACATGGAGCCGGTGCGCGATGTCCTCCCAGCGTTCCCGCTCGTCCGGACCGAGCCGGATGCGCTCGAACAGCTGCTGCCGCCGGATCTCGGGGAGGGTGTGGCAGAGCTCCAGCGCGCGCCGCAGCACCCAGGCCGCGGTGACGTTCGTATAGGTGTTGTCGTCCAGCCCCGGTTCGGTGGCCGACGGATAGCCGTCGTGGTACTCGTCCGGACCGACGACCCCGCGGATGCGGTAGCGGCCCAGGTCCGGGTCCCAGACCGAGCCGGCCGCCCAGAAGCGGGCGATCTCCAGCACCATCTCCGCGCCCTTGGTGTGCAGGAACTCCGTATCGCCGCTGGCCTGGCAGTACTGCCACACGTTGTACGCGATCGCCGAGCCGACGTGGTGCTGCAACCGGGAGTGATCGGGCAGCCAGCGCCCCGAGCGCGGGTTGAGGTGGACCTCCGGCGCCTCCTCCCGGCCGTCGCTGCCGCTCTGCCACGGGTACATCGCCCCCGCCCGGCCCGCCTCCCGCGCCGACCGGCAGGCCGCGGGCAGCCGCCGGTGGCGGTAGCCGAGCAGGGCCCGCGAGACCTCCGGCAGATGCAGGTTCAGGAACGGCAGCACGAAGAGTTCGTCCCAGAAGACGTGCCCGCGGTACGCCTCGCCGTGCAGGCCCCGCGCCGGTACCCCGACGTCCAGTTCGGCCGAGTGCGGCGAGAGGGTCTGGAGCACATGGAAGAGGTGCAGCCGCAGAATCCGGCCCGCCTCACCGGGGACCTCCAGCTTCGTCTGCTGCCAGAGGTGCTCCCAGGCGCGCTGGTGCGCGGCCAGCAGCCGCCGGAACTGCGGGGCCTGGTGCGCGGCGCGGACGGCCGCGCTCACGGGGTTGCCGATCGCCGGGTCGTGGGAGGTGTACAGCGCCACCGTCTTGTCGACGACCGCGTCGGTGCCGGGCCCGACGGGCAGGGTCAGCGTCTGGCGGGCCCGGCGTGCGGTGAGACCGGCCACCGGCTTCGCGCTCCGGGGCCCGGCCGCCCGGGTGCGGGCGGCCAGTGCGACACGGATGTCCGAGGTGACGGTGCGGCAGCCCAGCCACACCGTGTCGTCCTGCTCGGAACCGGTCGCCCAGCCGGTCAGATGCCGGTTGGCGAGATCGCGGTACCGCTCGACGCCGGTGTTGCGGACATCCCCGTCGATCCCGGACACCACCTCCACCTCGCCCGTCCACCCGTCGGCCGTGAACGAGGTGCGCAGCGCGGCCAGATGCGGGTCGCCCATGTGCACCAGACGGCACTGCTCCACGCTCAGCCGCCGCCCGTCGCCGTCCGCGTAGACCGTCCACCGGGTCAGGGTGCCGTGCCGCAGGTCCAGCGTCTGCCGGTGCTCCACCAGCTGTCCGCCGTCGGGGGTCAGCCAGGGCCCGGGGGGCGCGTCCGCCGGGCGCATGCGGTAGCGCAGCGGCAGCCAGTTGGGCAGATTGACCATGTCCTCGTGCTCGACCCGGCGGTCCGCCACGGTGGAGGCCAGCCGGTTGTAACAGCCCGCCACGTACGTGCCTGGACCGTGCGTGGGACCGGCGGGCGTCTCGGACGCGGCGCCGCGGGTGGCGAAGTAGCCGTTGCCGAGGGTGCACAGCGTCTCGCGCAGCCGTTCCTCCGCCGGTTCGTACCCCTCGTACGACCAGGTCCAGGCGCCGGCCATCAGCCTTCCCCGGATGTCAGCAGCTCGCCGGGGTCGGTCACCACGACATCGGCGCCGTGGCGGCGCAGGGCTGCCGCGCCGACCGGGCCGGCCGTGCGGTCCACGCCCACCACGAGGCCGAATCCGCCGCGCCGGCCGGCCTCGACACCGGCCAGGGCGTCCTCCACCACGGCGGTGTCGCCGGCCGGGACGCCGAGGCGCCGGGCCGCCTCCACGAAGAGCGCCGGGTCCGGTTTGCCCGGCAGCGCCAGCCGCCGCGCCTCGTTGCCGTCCACCACGGCCTCGAAGAGGCCGTCGATGCCCGCCGCGGCGAGCAGCTCGGCCGCGTGGCGGGACGCCGAGACGGCCGCGCACGGCATCCGCCTGTGCCGCAGCACGTGCAGCAGGCGTACGGTGCCGGGCCAGGCGACGATGCCCTGCGCGCGCAGCAGCTCGGTGAACAGCTCCTCCTTGCGGGCCGCGACCGCCCACACCGTGGCGGTACCCGGCGGGTCGGCGGGGTCGCCGAGCGGCAGGTCCAGCCCCCGGGAGGCGAGGAACCCGGCGGCCCCGTCCTGCCGGGACAGGCCGTCGACATACCGGCGGTAGTCGTCCACCGGGTCGAACGGCCGCTGCCCCGCGGCCGCCAGGCAGGCGTCGAAGGCGCCCTGCCAGGCCGCGGCGTGGACCCGGGCGGAGTCGAGGAGGACTCCGTCGGTGTCGAAGACCACGGCCCGCAGCGAGCGCAGGCAGGCGGCCAGGGACGGCGCGTCGCCCATGATGGCGGATCCCTTCGTCAGGGGCTCCACTCCATGGCACCACGGCCCCCGGCCGAGGGCGCGTCGCGGCGGGGGTGGCAGGCAGGGCCGGTTGGTCCTCGGGCGGTCCCGGAAGGCCCCTGTGACCGGGCCCCGCGCCGTCCGATCATGGGAGTGCCGCCCGCGAGAGCCGGGCCGCGCGGCCGCCGTCGGCACCGGCCGCCCGGCGGGGCGGGCGCCGAAGGAGGCGTGCGATGAAGCCACGGAGGGTCGGCAGTGTGATGACCGGCGACGTGGTCCGGGCGCTGCGCGCGACCCCGCGCGAGGACCTCCAGCGGTGGCTGGCCGAGTACGACGTCGGCGCGCTGCCGGTGGTGGACGCCGACGAGCGGGTGACCGGGGTCGTCTCCGCGGCCGATCTGCGGCGCGCCCGGCGAACCGGCGGCGCGGGACCGCCGACCGCGGGGGAGCTGATGTCCGTCCCGGCGATCACCATCCGGGCGGACGATTCCCTCGTCCGCGCGGCCCGTCTCCTGGCCGAGCACCGCATCGGGCGGCTGCCGGTCGTGGACGAGGAGGCCCGCCTGGTCGGCATCGTCACCCGGCGTGACCTGTTGCAGATCTTCTGCCGGCCGGATGCGGACATCCGCGACGAGGTCCTCGACGAGATCATGGTCCGCACCCTGTGGCTGAGCCCGCACCGGGTGCGGGTCTCGGTACGCGGCGGCGTGGTGACGCTGAGCGGCTGCCTGGAGAGCAGCGGCGACGCCGCCGTGGCCGTACGGATGACGCGCCAGGTCCACGGCGTGATCGCGGTGGTGGACCGGCTCACGCACCGCCGCGCGGCCGCCCACCACCAGCCGGGGGAGACCACCCCGCGCACCGCGGCCGCGCCCGGCCGGGGACGGTACAGCGGCGGCGGCCCGGCCCGCCAGGAGTCCCCGGCCGCCGCCCCGGGACGGAGGACGAGATGACCACGACCAGAAGTCTGCTCGACGTGCTGCCCGCCGGGACGTCCGAGCGGCTGACCGAGGTGGCGCGCGAGGTGTCCCTGCCGCGTGGCACCCGCATCTTCGAGGAGGGCCGCCGGGCGGACCGGTTCTGGGTCATCCGCTCGGGCCTGGTCGACCTCGACCTGCACGTCCCGGGACGGCGGGCGGCGGTCGTCGAGACGCTCGGCCGGGACGACCTGCTCGGCTGGTCCTGGCTGTTCCCGCCGTACCTCTGGCACCTGGGGGCGGCGGCCGTGCGTCCGGTGGATGCCGTGGAGTTCGACGCCACGGCGGTGCGCGCACTGTGCGAGGCCGACGCCGTACTGGGCCGCGCGATGTACCGCTATGCCGCGCAGACGGTGGCCGACCGGCTGCACCGCACCCGCACCCGGCTCATGGAGCTGTACGGACCACCGGGCAGCGCCGACCGCTGGTGACCGGCGGCGACGGGCCGGTGCCGGCGGCGGCCGGCATCCGGTGTGCGCCGCCCCGGCCGGCCCTGGCGCGCGCCGGGCACCCGCCGCACCATGGGAGACGGGGCGACGCCGGGCGACAGCGTGGAGGACGCCATGAGCGACACCGGACAGTTCTCACCGCGGGCGCCCATCCGGGTGTTCCTGCTCGACGATCACGAAGTGGTCCGCCGCGGTGTGCAGGACCTGCTCGACGCGGAGCCCGATATCGAGGTGGTCGGCGACGCGGGCACCGCCGACCACGCGCTGGCCCGGGTACCGGCACTGCGGCCGCATGTCGCGGTACTCGATGTGCGGCTGCCGGACGGTGACGGGATCACCGTCTGCCGGCAGCTGCGCTCGCGCCTGCCGGGTCTGGCCTGTCTGATGCTCACCTCGTTCGACGACGACGATGCGCTGCTCGACGCGATCATGGCCGGTGCGGCGGGCTACGTCCTGAAGGAGATCAAGGGCGAGGATCTGGTCGCCGCGGTGCGCACGGTCGCGTCCGGCCGCTCGATGCTGGACCCGGCGACCACGGCGCGGCTGATGAGCAGTCTGCGCGGCCCGGACCCCGGCGCGGAGCACGAGGAGAACGCGCTGTCCGGCCTGTCGCCGCGGGAGCGGGAGATCCTCGGCCTGATCGGCGAAGGGTTGACGAACCGTCAGATCGGCAAGCGGCTCTACCTCTCCGAGAAGACGGTCAAGAACCACATCTCCCGCCTGCTGGCCAAACTCGGCGTCGGGCGCCGCATCCAGGCGGCGGTCCTCGCCACCCGGGCGACCCCGCCGCCGGACCCGGAGGCCGGACCGCACCGGAACTGACGGCCCTGCCCCCGGCCGGACCCCGGCACCGGGCACCTCCCGCAGCGTCCCCGACGGCCACACGCGACTACGCCGACGGGGCGGAATGCCCCGGTATCTGGGGAACTGCGTGCTTTCATGGCGTCACCGTATGCCGTCAACGCGTGTCGTCACGGAGGTACTCATCGATGAGCCGAGGACAGCAGCAGGACCGGCGCGCGGGTGCGCTGATGGAGCGGCGACGGCTGCTGGCCGGGGCCGTGCTGGTGCCGGTGATGGCCGGGGCGGGCGTGGTCGCCGCGAGCTCCGGAGCCAGCGCGCTCAGCGGGCCGGTGAAGGGGAGGCCGGCCAAGCCGGTACCCACGACCGAGACGGACTGGCAGAGCGTCGCGGCGACACTGGGCCGGGCCGGCACGCTGATCCGGGGGGAGTACCACCACACCGCCTTCCCGCGCACCGACCTGCACGTGGTTTCCCAGGGGATCACCGTCCGACCGGCGCTCGCGCTCGGCTCCCATGTGTCCTTCGTCCGCTACAGCGACGGCATGACGATGACCATGGGCGATCTGGTGGTCACCGAATGCGAGTTGCAGCCGTTCAGCGATGCCGTGCACGCGCAGGGGTTCACCCAGACCGCGATCCACAAGCACCTGCTCGCCCAGAACCCCGACATCTGGTGGACGCACATCCACGGGCACGGACCCGACCCGGTGGCCCTGGCCCGCGGTGTGCGCACCATCCTCGATCACACGGATACCCCGCCCCCGGCCCGGCAGAGCGTGGCGCCGCCCCTCGAACTGGACACCGCCGGCATCGACGCCGCACTGGGCGTCAAGGGAACGAGCGACGGCGGCGTCTACTCCTGCGTCTTCGTCCGCCGCGAGACCGTCACCGACGGGGGCCGCGTCCTGCCGTCGGGCCTGGGAGCGACCACCAGCTTCAACTTCCAGCCCCTGGGCGACGGCCGGGCCGCGCTCAACGGTGACTTCGCCATGGTCGCCGGGGAAGTCCAGAAAGTTCTCAAGGCACTGCGCCGCTGCGGGATCGATCTCATCGAACTCCACAACCACGGCCTGACGGACGAACCCCGCTTGTTCTTCACCCACGTCTGGGCCGTGGACGACGCCGTCAGGCTTGCCCGTGCCCTGCGCGCCGCGGTGGACCTCACGAACAACGCGCCGGCCACCGACACCACCGGGTGACGAGCGGCGCCGGTGGGCTCTGACCGGCGTACCCCGGGCCGCCCGCGGCAGCTGCCGCGGGCGGCCCGGGGCCAGGGAAGGAGCAGCCGATGTCGGATGCCGCCACGACCGATCTGTACGAAGTGACCATGGCGCTCTCGTACCTCCGCGAGCGGATGACGCAGCCGGCGACCTTCAGCTGCTTCGTGCGCGACCTGCCGCCCGGCCGGGCCTTCCTGGTCGCCGCCGGACTGGAATCGGCCCTCGACTTCCTCGCCGGATTCCACATCGGGGCGGCGGACATCGACACCTTCGCCGAGACCCTGCACCGGCCGGCCGGTGACCTGGCACCGCTGCGGGACCTGCGGTTCACCGGTGAGGTCAGAGCCGTCCCCGAGGGACACGTCGTACTGGCCGGTGAACCGCTGCTGGAGATCACGGCCCCGCTGCCCCAGGCACAGCTCGTCGAGACGTTCGTACTGAACCAGCTCAGCCATCAGACCGCCATCGCCGCCAAGTGCGCACGGTGCGTCATCGCCGCCCGGGGACATCCGGTCGTCGACTTCTCGCTGCGGCGCACCCACGGCACGGCCGCGGGATTCCAGGTGGCCCGGCTCGGCGCCATGGCCGGTTTCGCGGGCACCAGCAACGTGGCGGCGGCCCATGCCGAGCATCTGACGGCGGTCGGCACCATGGCGCACTCCTACATCGAGGCGTTCGAGGACGAGGCGGCGGCCTTCACGGCCTTCGCCCGGTCCCATCCGGGACCGGTGACATTCCTGGTGGACACCTACGACACGGAGTCCGGCGTCGCGGTGGCGGCGCGGGTGCTGCGCGACCTCGGCCGCGCCGAGGGGTCCGCCATCCGCCTGGACAGCGGCGACCTCGGCGCGCTCGCGGTGCGCGCACGGGCGGTGCTCGACGAGGCGGGGCTGCACCGCGTCCGCATCGTCGCCAGCGGCGGGCTGGACGAATTCGCCCTGGACGACCTGACGGCGGCGGGGGCGCCGATCGACGTCTACGCCGTGGGCACCCGCATCGGCGTCAGCTCCGACGCCCCCTACCTCGACTCCGCCTACAAGCTCGTCGAGTACGACGGGCGGCCCGTGATGAAGCTGTCGTCGGCGAAGGTGACCGCGCCCGGCCGCAAGCAGGTGTTCCGCCGCCCCGGCTGCGCCGATGTGATCGGCCTCGCCGACGAGCCGCCGCCCGCGGACGGGGTGCCGCTCCTGGAGACGGTGATGCGGGACGGGGTGCGCACCGGACCGCCCGGCCGGCTGCCGGACGCCGCCCGGCGGCTCGCGGCCGACCTGGCACAGCTGCCGGAGACCGCCCGGTCCATCCGCTCCCCGACACCGGTGCGGGCGTCCCTCTCGGGCCCGCTCACGGACCTCGCCGCACGCGTCCGGCACCGGATCGAACACCGCGTCCGGGGCGCCGGCACCCCGCCCGGAGACGGCCGCCGCGCCCGGCAGCCGCCCCGGCACACCCCCTGAGGCACCTCAGGCGCCCGGCCGCGGCCGGGCATCCGGGCGGAGCGGTACGCGCCATTCCAGCCGGGTGCCGCCGTCCGCCGGCGCCTCGACCGTCAGCGCACCGCCCAGGCTCTCGGCCCGCCTGGCGAGGTTGCGCAGCCCGCTGCGGCGGCCGCCCGGAGGGATGCCCACCCCGTTGTCCGTGACCCGCAGCGCCAGCGTGCCGTCGCGCGCGGTCAGCGAGACGTCCACGCAGGTGGCGTGCGCATGCCGCGCGGCGTTGCACAGGGCCTCCCCGAGGACGGCGACGACATGGTCGGCGGTGTCCTCGGGGACGTCCGTGTCGATCAGTCCCGCCATGTGGAGGGCGGGCGGGAAGCCCAGGGCGCGGGCCGCCTGCTCCACCGCCGTGACGGCGCGGATCCGCAGCCCGTGGGCCGCGCGGCCCCGGTCGTGGGTGCGGAGCCCGAAGATGGTCGACCGGATGATCTTGATCGTCTCGTCCAGATCGTCCACCGCGCGCAGCAGCCGCTCGCTCGCCTCGGGATGGTCCACGAAGCGCACCGCGCTCTGGAGCGTCATACCGGTGGCGAAGAGCCGCTGAATTGCCAGATCGTGCAGGTCACGCGCGATCCGGTCGCGGTCCGCGAGCAGCGCGAGCTGCTCGGCGGACTGGCGCTGTTCGGCCAGTTCCATGGCGAGCGCCGCCTGCCCCGCGAACGTCAGCAGCGGTGCGGTCTCCGACGCGGTGAACGCGGCCCGCTGCCGGAGGCGGGCCAGCAGGAGGACGCCGCGCACCCGCTCACCCGTGATCATGGGAACCGCGACGGCAGGCCCCAGACCCGCCCAGCGCGGGGGACCCGCGGTGACCTCGGGATCGTGCTCGACATCGAGGCTGAGCAGGGGCCCGCCGGCGTCCAGGGCCGCGCCGGCGAACGAACCGTCCCGGGGCAGCACCAGACCCTGGTGCGCCTCGGCGTCGACACCGGACGCCAGAACCACGCGCAGGGCGTGGTCCCCGGTGGGCAGCGCGAGGACACCGAGATCGGCGGCGAGAATGCGCAGCGCGTGGTCGACGATCGTCCGCAGGACGTGCTTCTCGTCCGCCCCGGGCAGCAGACTGCCGGGCAGCAGACCGGCGACGATATCGCGGTGCGCCTCCAGCCACTGCTGGCGGCAGCGGGCCTCCTCGTAGAGCCGGGCGTTCTCGATGGCCATCCCCGCCGCCACGGCGAGGGTCGACAGCACCGTCTCGTCCTGCGCGTCGAACTCTCCGCCGCCCCGCTTCTCGGTGAGGTAGAGGTTGCCGAACACCTCGTCGCGCACCGTGATGGGGACGCCGAGGAAGGAGTGCATCGGCGGATGGCCCGGCGGGAACCCGTAGGACGAGGGGTGCTCGGACAGCTCCGCCAGCCGCAGCGGCACGGGGTGCCGGATCAGCTCACCGAGGATGCCGTGACCGGCCGGCAGCCCGCCGATGGCGCGCTCCTGCTCCGGGGTCACCCCGACGGGCAGGAACTTCGTGAGCCGGGTGCCCTCGCCGACGACGCCCAGCGCGCCGTACTCGGCGTCCACGACCACCACCGCCGCCTCGACGATGCGCCGCAGCACCTGCGGCAGGTCCAGCCCCCGGCCCACCGACAGGACGGCTTCGAGCAGCAGATGCGGCGCCTCCTCGCCGGGGCCGCGCCGTACGGCGTCGAGGCGCTCCTGAAGGTCCTCCGGCAGCGCGCCCAGCCGTCGCCGGGCCGCAGCACTCCGGGCGGTTCCGTTGTCGCCCACCGCACCTCCGGCCGTGGCCCGTACGCCACCGGCAGGGCCACACCTCCACGGTAATCGCCGTGGCCGGATGGGCACCTCGAACGGGGGCGGACGGCTGCCGCCCGCCCTCACCCGTGGAGCCCGGCGGCGTGATCGGGGACGTAGGTCTGGAGGCTGCGGGGCGGCCGTCGGTAGCCGGTGGCCGGCGGGCGCGGCGGCAGAGTGAGCACCGGCGGCGGGACGGCCTCGTACGGGACGGTCGACAGCAGGTGAGCGATCATGTTCAGCCGGGCCCGCCGCTTGTCGTCGCTCTCGACGACGTACCACGGCGACTCCGGGACATCGGTGTGCACGAACATCTCGTCCTTCGCCCGGGAGTAAGCCTCCCAACGGGTGCGGGACTCCAGGTCCATGGCGGAGAGCTTCCAGCGCCGGGTGGGGTCCGCGAGCCGGCTCCGGAACCGCTGATCCTGGACGTGGTCACTGACCGAGAACCAGTACTTGCGCAGCAGGATCCCGTCCTCCACCAGCATCCGTTCGAAGACCGGGCACTGCCGGAGGAACCGCCGGTGTTCCGCCGCCGTGCAGAACCCCATCACCTTCTCGACACCGGCCCGGTTGTACCAGCTCCGGTCGAACAGCACGATCTCGCCGGCCGCGGGGAGATGCTCCGTGTAGCGCTGGAAGTACCACTGGGTGCGCTCCCGCTCGGTGGGCCGGGGCAGCGCGACGATCCGCGTCACCCGGGGGTTGAGACGCTCCGCGACGCGCTTGATCGTGCTCCCCTTGCCGGCCGCGTCGCGCCCCTCGAAGACCACGGTGAGCCGGACGCCTTCGGTCCTGACCCACTCCTGGAGCTTCACCAGCTCGGTCTGCAACCGGTACAGCTCGTGCTCGTACCACGACCGGGGGAGCTTTCCGGGCTGCTCGCTGCCGTGATCCTGCGCCATGGGACGACGCTACGGAACATCGCGCCGTCCGGCACGGTGAGCCGGCCGCACCGGCCTGCGCGGCCGGCCCCGCACGGATCCGCCGCCGGAAGCGCCCGGCACCGGCGGCTCGCGTCGCTCGTGCCCCGTTCAGAGCGCCGCGTCGGCCCATCCGTACGGGGCCGGCCGCGCCCGGCCGGGCGGTGCGGCGCCGAGGCCCGCCAGGTCCTGGTCGGCCACCCGCATCAGCAGGCGGCCGAGGCCGGTCAGGGCGCGTCCGGCGGCCAGTTCATCGCCGATCTCCGGCACGTCGAGGTCCTCGGGACTGCACCGCGCGGTCCCGTGGCCGGTGACCGTCGAGGTTCCGGTGTCGAGCACCGCCCGCGCCTTGGTCGTCCCGTCCTCCTCGAAGAGATACAGCCGTACCGCCCATTCCACCGTTCTGGCCATGACTCCCCACTTCCTCCGCTGCTCGTCGTACTCCGTACCCAGGGCTTCGGGGCTTCGGATTCCGTCCTCCGTCCGCCGCGGAACCGCGGCACCTCACGCGTACTCACCGGAGTCCACGCCGGAGTCCACACCGGTGTCGGCTCCGGCGTCCGGGCCGGGCGCCCGGCTCCGGCGCCGGGAGCCCTGGACGCGGATCCGGCGCCCGGTGACCCGCTTGGGCCGGATGGCGATCCACTGCTGGCGCCCGCCGCCGACCCAGGGGGCCGTGTAGGCGTTCTCCTCCAGCGTGAGCAGTTCGTCGAGATCGGTGACCGCATGGGCCGGACCCACGACCAGGACACTCCAGCCCGCGCTGAACGCGTCGTCGAGGTGATCGACTTCGAGCGCGGCGTCATGACCGGCCGCGGCGGCCGGCCCGGCATCCGGTGCCGTCCGGTAGGCGATCAGTTTCCCGGCGACGGTGTAGTTCACCGGGAAGACGGCGGGCGCGTCCGCCACCGTCACCGCCACCCTGCCCACGCCATGGGTGGCGAGCAGTTCCCGGCACTCCGGCACGGTGAGGACCAGCACCTCGGGCCGGGCGGCGGCCCGGCCCAGGCCCGGCGGGAGCTCCGCCGTCCCGCCGACCAGCTCCTCGACGCTGGTGTCCAGGGCCTCGGCGAGACGCAGCATGAACCCCATACCGGGCGTGGCCGGCTGCTCCTCCACGTACCGGAGGTAGTCCGGCGCGGCGGCGGCACGGGCCGCCACCTGTTCACGGGTGAGCCCCAGCTGCTGACGGCGCAGCGCCACCCGGCGGCCCAGGTCGCTGGGCTCCTGGGCCGGCCCGGCCGGGGAGCCGGTCTCGTGGTCCGTCATCGTGGCCACATCCCTTCGCCGCGTCCGGGGGCCGACGGCCGCGGCCCGCACGCCCAGCCTGCGGCGCCGCGCCCGCCCGGCGCATGGGCCGACCGGTCCCCACCTGCCGGTCCCCGGCGGGCGGTGGCACCGGACCCGGCCTGGTGGGTCCGGCCGGGAACCCGCGGGTCCGGGTGGTGCGGCGCCGCGGCCCGGCGCCGCCGGGTGCCCGTCCGGCGCGCCTGCGTAGCCTCGTCGCATGGAGCACACGGGGACGCCCACGGGACCAAAGCGCCGGACATGGTGGTGCGGCGTGGCCGTGGCGATGATGCTGTTGCCCGCCCTCGCCGGACCGCCCGGCGCCTGGGCCCTGGCGGGCGCCGCGGCGGTGGCGCTGGTGGCCGCGATACACCCCGGGCCCATGAAGCGGATCTCGCCGGCCCGGTCCGCGGGTGTCACCGCGGGCCTCTCCGTGGTGCTGGATTTCGCCTGGTCCGGGGCGGCGGGACCGGTCCTCCTCTGGCTGCCGTTCGAAATGACCGCCCTGCTGGTACTCCTGTACCGGGTGGTCCGGCGGGAGCCCCGCCCCCGCGTCAGCCGGCTCGGCGGGCTGATCGGGACCGCCGTGGTCGTCCTGCCGCTGCGGATGACGCTGCACGCACCCCAGCTCGGGTGGCGGGAGTCGGTCTTCGTGGCGCTGCTGGCCTTCCTCCCCGCCGCGGGTGCGACGGGCGTCGGGCTCTACCTCCGGTCGCTGGACGACCGGCGGGCGCGCGCGGTGACCGAGGCGCTGCGCGACCAGCGCGGCGAAGTCGCCCGCGATCTCCATGACTTCGTCGCCCACGAGGTGACCGGCATCGTTCTGGAGGCCCAGGCCGCCCAGCTCGGCGACGGGGTACGGGAGCGGAACCACGAGCTCTACGCGCGCATCGAACAGGCGGGGACGCGGGCGCTGGACGCCATGGACCAGATGGTGCGCACCCTGCGCACGGGAGAGGGCGGGACGTGGGCGGAGCCGCCGGCCACCCGGCTGTACGGCCTGGCCGATCTGGCCGAACTGGTCGGCAGGTTCGCCGCGACGACCGGGGCCCGGACGGAGCTGAACCAGGAGGACGGCATCGCGGGTGTCCTGGCGCGGGAGGCCGACGACGCGGCGTACCGCGCGGTCCTGGAATCGCTGACCAACATCCGGCGGCACGCCCCGCACGCCTCACGGATCGCGGTGACCGCCGTACGTACCGCCGGCCGGGCGGTGGAGCTGACCGTCGTCGACGACGGCGGCGGGACGCCGGCGCGCACCCGCGACGGCGGTGGTACGGGGCTGGCCGGACTGGCCGAGCGGGTCGGCGCGCTGGGCGGCACGCTGGAGGCGGGGCCGCACGGCGGGGGCTGGCGGGTCAGCTGTGTGCTTCCGGCGCCGGCGGCCCGGTGAGGGGATGACCGCCGTCCGGGGGCGTTGCCGGTACTCCCCGGCGCCGCTCACGGGCGCTCGGCCCGCATGAGGTCCGCGCACTTCTCCCCGATCATCATCGTCGTGATGCACGGATTGACCGCCGTCAGGAACGGCATGACCGAGGCGTCGGCGACGCGCAGTCCGGTGACGCCCTGCACCCGGAGCTGGGGATCCAGGGGTGTCGCCGGGTCGTCGGGGGCGCCCATGCGGACGGTGCAGGCGGGGTGGTACACGGTGTTGTGGGTGGTGCGGATGTATTCGAGGAGGTCGGCGTCGGAGCGGACGTCGGGCCCGGGGGCGAGTTCGGCACCGGCCCAGCCGGCCATGGGGGCCTGGGAGACGATGTCGCGGGCCAGGCGCAGACCGTGGGTCATGACGCGTACGTCGTGCTCGTCGGTGAAGTAGCGCGGATCGACCCTGGGCTTGTCGCGGAAGTCGCGGGTGCGCAGCCGGACGGTGCCCAGGGAGCGGGCGCGGGTGACGTTCGGGGTGAGGCAGAAGGCGTTCTCGGAGGTGGGGTAGCCGCGCCGGTAGGTGTTCATGTCGAAGGGCACCGAGCCGTAGTGGAACATCAGGTCCGGGCGGTCCAGGCCGGGTTCGGTGGCGGCGAAGATGCCGATCTCCCACCACTGGGTGGACGAGGTGACCATGGGCTGCCGGGCGTCCCACATGATCACGCCCTCCGGATGGTCCTGGAGGTGGGCGCCGACGCCGGGGGAGTCGACCAGCGGCTCGATACCGGTGGCGCGCAGATGTCCGGCCGGGCCGATGCCCGACAGCATCAGGAGCTTGGGGGAGTCGATGGCGCCGCAGGAAAGGACGACCTCGCGGCGGGCGCGGACGGTGCGGGTGTGGATCAGGTCGGGCGAGAGGTAGTCGACGCCGGTGCACCGCCGGGCGTCGTCGAGGACCAGCCGTTTGGCCTGGACCCCGGTACGGACGTCGAGGCGGGGCCGCTTGCCCAGGACGGGGTGCAGATAGGAGACCGAGGCGGAGGAACGGGTGCCGTCGGGGCGGCAGTTGATCTGGAACCAGTTCGCGCCGCGGAGGACGGTCCGGCCGGTGTTGAAGGGGGTGGTGGGGATACCGGCCGCCGCGCACGCCTCCAGGAGGGCCACCCCGCACGGGTCGTGGGGCGGGACGGTGCGCAGGGTCACCGGGCCGCTGCGGCCGTGGTGGTCGCCGGGGGCGTCGTTGGTCTCCAGCCGCCGGAAGAGCGGGAAGCAGTCGGCCGCGCTCCAGCCCGTACAGCCCAGCGCGCGCCACTCGTCGAGGTCCTCGGCCGGGGCCCAGAAGGCGATGCAGGAGTTGTGCGAGGAGCAGCCGCCCAGCACCTTGGCGCGGGCGTGCCGCAGGAAGCTGTTGCCGTTCTCCTGCGGTTCGACCGGATAGTCCCAGTCGTAACCGGATTCCAGCAGCGCCATCCACCGGTCGAGGCGGAGGATGGCGGGGTCGTCGACGTCGGAGGGGCCGGCCTCCAGCACACAGACGCTGACGGCCGGGTCCTCGGACAGCCGGGCGGCCACCACCGCACCGGCCGTACCGCCGCCCACCACCACGTAGTCGAACTCGTCCACCGGGGTCCGGTCCGCACGGTTCTCGTCCACAGGGGCCTCTCGGGGCATGGTGCCGTCTCCAGGTCAGGGGATGGTGGGACCGGCAGGAGCAGTGGGGGCGGCGGGGTCGGCGGGGTCGGCGAGAGCGGCGTGACCGGCCAGCACACCGGTGCGCTTGCGCTGGACGAACCAGTAATAGGTGAACCCGCCGAGCCCCACGATGCCGATGAACAGGAAGGCGCCCCAGCGCAGATACCAGTGCTGCGGACCGGTGGCGTTGTAGACCACGGCACGCGGCCAGGCGAGGTTGAGGGACATCCCCGCGCCCCACAGCACGGCGAGGATGTTCACCGGGAGGCCGAACTTCCCGAGCGAGAACTTGCCCTTCGCCGGTGTCCAGGTGCCGCGCAGGCGCTTGACCAGCATCGGCAGGGTGACCAGCAGATACGCCAGGTAGATCATGATGATCGCGATGCTGGTGAGCACCGAGAAGATCTGCGGCTGGTTCACATTGAGCACCAGGATGCCGATCGCCACCAGTCCGATGATGACCGCGGGCAGCACCGGGGTGCGGAAGCGCGGGCTGACCTTGGCGAGCAGCGAGGCGGCGGGGAGGTTGTTGTCCCGGGCCATCGCGAACGCCAGCCGGATGCCGGCGGTGTGCACCGCCAGTTCGCACACGGTGATCGCGATGACCACGCACCACAGCACCAGCTGCCCCATGGTCGAGCCGAGCGTCACCAGCACCACGTACTGGAGGCCGTCCACGGTCAGCCGCTTGGAGTGCAGATCGGGCGCCGCCAGGAGGGCGAAGAGCAGGATCGCCCCGCCGATGAGGAACGAGGCGATCAGCGCCCGCAGGATCGCGCGGGGCGCGTTGCGGCCCGGGTCCGTGCACTCCTCGCCGAGCGACGAGGCCGTGTCGAAGCCGTACATGACATAGGCCGAGGCCAGGGACGCGGTCAGGAACGCGCCGAGGTAGCCGAACGGCTGACCGCTGCCCAGGCCGTGGGTGTCGAGTACGGCGCTGGGGCCGCGGGTGGTGTGCGCGGCCAGCAGGATGATCAGCACGATGGCGGCGATCAGCTCGATCGTGACGCCCGCGGAGTTGATCCGGGCCATCAGTTTGACGCCGAAGGCGTTGACCAGGGTGGTGAACGTGACGAGCACGGTGCCGAGCACCACCGCGTTGGCCGCCGCGTCGGTCCGGCCGGTGCCGTTGCCGATGAACTGGAACCACGAGGAGATCTGCGGCAGCGTCACCTGGTAGGCGAGCGCCACGGCGGAGAGCGAGACCATGGTGGCGGTCAGCATCATCCAGCCGCCGAGCCACCCGACGTGCGGACCGCCCAGCCGCTTGGCCCAGTTGTAGATCGAACCGGCCACCGGGTAACGGGCGGCCAGCTCGCAGAAGCACAGGGCCACCATCAGCTGGCCGAGGAAGACCATCGGCCAGGACCACCAGTAGGCCGGGCCGCCGTGGTTCACACCGAAGTAGAAGAGCTGGAAGGTGCCGGTGAGGATCGAGATGTAGCTGATGCCGGCGGCGAAGGTGTGGAAGTTGCCCAGGGTGCGCTTGAGTTCGGGCCGGTAGCCGAACTCGGCGAGCGAGTCGTCGTCGTGCGCCGTCCCGGTGTCCGTACGCGCGGCGCGCGTCCCCGGCCGGGCGCCGGAGCGGTCGGATCCGGGGCGGGCGGGCCCGGGGCGGTCGGGTTCGGCGGGGGATCCGGAGCCGGCCGCGCTCACTCGAACCACCGCTGCGGACGCGGCGCCGTGTTGCGCCAGACGTGCTTGGCCTCCTGGTACTCGGCCAGCCCCGTCGGCCCCAGCTCCCGCCCGACCCCGGACTGCTTCATACCGCCCCATTCGGCCTGCGGCACATAGGGGTGGAAATCGTTGATCCAGACCGTGCCCGCGCGCATCCGGGCGGCCACCCGGCGCGCCCGCCCGGCGTCCTGCGTCCACACCGCCCCGGCCAGGCCGTACACGGTGTCGTTGGCGAGCCGGACGGCCTCGTCCTCGGTGCGGAACCGCTCCACCGTCAGCACCGGGCCGAACGACTCGTCGCGCACGACGGACATATCGGGGGTGCATTCGTCGAGCACGGTCGGCAGATAGTAGAAGCCGTCCCGCAGCGCCGGGTCGTCGGGCGGCGCACCGCCGCAGCGCAGCACGGCGCCCTCGTCGAGGCCGGCCGCCACATACGCCGCGACCTTCTCACGGTGTGCCGCGGAGATCAGCGGGCCGGTGCGGGCGTGCTCGTCGAACGGGCCGCCGAGCCGGATCCGCCGGGCACGGGCCACCACCTCGTCCACGAACGCGTCGTGCAGCTCGTCCTGGACGAGCAGCCGGGCGCCGGCCGAGCAGACCTGCCCGGAGTGCAGGAAGACCGCCATCAGGGCGTGGTCGACCGCGGTGTCGAACTCGGCGTCCGCGAAGACGATGTTGGGGTTCTTGCCGCCCAGTTCGAGGGCGATCTTCTTCACGGTGGGCGCGGCCGCCGCCATGATGCGCCGTCCGGTGACCAGCCCGCCGGTGAACGACACCATGTCCACCCGCGGGTCCTGGGTGAGCGGCGCGCCCACGGCGGGCCCGGCGCCCAGCACCAGGTTGGCGGCGCCGTCCGGCAGCCCGGCCTCGGCCAGCAGCCGCATGAGGTGGATGGCGGTGTGCGGGGTCAGCTCGCTGGGCTTGAGGATGAAGGTGTTGCCGGTGACGACGGCGGGGGCGACCTTCCAGGCCGTCTGGAGCAGCGGATAGTTCCACGGGGTGATCAGCGCACAGACACCGACCGGCTCGTGGCACACCGTGCTGTCCGTCTCCGGCCGGCCGGTGTCCACGACCCGGTCGGTACCGCCGGCCGCGCCGAGGTTGCCGAAATAGCGGAAGCAGTTGGCGATGTCGTCCATGTCGTAGGCGCTCTCGACCAGCCGCTTCCCGGTGTCCAGGGATTCGGCACGGGCCAGCTCCGCCTTGTCGCGCACCAGCAGATCGGCGACCCGGAGCACCAGCCGGCCCCGTTCGGCGGCCGGGGTCCCCGGCCACGGCCCGTCGTCGAAGGCGGTACGGGCCGCGGTGATCGCGGCGGCGGCGTCCTTCGGCCCGCCCTCGTCGACGGTCGCGACCGGTGTGCCGTCCGCGGGGCAGCGGATCTCCCGTACCTGCCCGTCGGCCGCTGCGGTCCACTGACCGCCGATGAACAGCTCCGGCATGGTCGTGCCTCCGGTCTCCGGTCCCGTACGAGACCGCCGTGGCGGGCACGGTGCCCGAGCGACGGCATACGGCCCGCCGGGGCGCCGGGCGGCCCGGCCGGGCGGGCCTCGGTGACGGTCTCTGCACCGAGAGTAGGACGGCCGGAGCGGGTCCGCACGGTACGCGGGGCCGGGGGAGGGGCACGGATGTGGCGGGGGGTGGCGCGGCGCCGGGCGGGGGCGGCGGGGACCATGGTGTCCATGCGCACAGAGCCCGACCGCCCCGCCCCGTACCCCGTCCCCGACGTGGCGGCGTATCTCGCCGGCCGCTGGTATGTCGCACGCACCGTCCAGGATCTGCGGGCCGGCGCCGAGGGCAGTTTCCGCGGCCTGGCCGACTTCCGGCCGGATCCCGCGGGGGACGGGCTGCTGCACACCGAGGAGGGCGAGCTGACCTGGGGCGGGGCGGTGCAGCCGGCCGGCCGTACGCTGCGGCTGCGCCCCCGGCCGGACGGCACCGCACAGGTCGCCTTCGCCGACGGCCGGCCCTTTCACGACCTCGACCTGCGCGGTGGCCGGTGGACCGCCGCCCACCCCTGCGCCGCGGACCGGTACGCGGGGACCTTCACCGCCGTCGGCGCGGACGCCTGGCACCTGGTGTGGCGGGTCGGCGGCCCCGCCAAGGACCAGCTGCTGCGGTCGGTCTACCGGCGCGCGGCGGACGATGCCACCCTCGCCGACGCGCCGGACCGGCTTCCGCTTCCGTAGCGCCGCCACCGCGCGTGCCACCGGCTACGCCGGGGCCGTACCCCGGTCACCGGGCCGGGCACCCGGCGGGACAGGGCCGTCCGCCGGTTTCACCGCCCGCACCGCGTACAGCAGGGGGATGGCCGGCTCCGACGGCGGCAGGCGCCACCAGCCGTTGTCGGCCGGCACCATGGCGTCGAAACGCTTCCAGGGCAGCAGCTCGGTCTCGCGGACCAGCTGGACGGTCAGCCCGGCGCCGGTGACGGCCGAGACGACCTCGCCGATGCCGTGCCGCCACTCGTAACTCGTCGTCGCACCCGTCAGGGGCGGGCCGTCGGTGTAGGTGCGCGGTGTATCGCTCCTGATGGGGCCGCGGCCGCCCAAGTAGTCGTAATGGAGCCGGAGCTGCTGCGGGTCCGGGCTGGTCGTCGGGCCGAGCGCGTCGAGCAGCGGGTGGAACTCGACCAGGTAGAAGGTGCCGCCCGGCCGCAGCAGCGAGCTGACGACACCGGCCCAGACGGTCAGATCCGGCAGGTAGCACAGGGCCCCCTTGCCGGTGTAGATCACATCGAAGCGGCGGTCGCCGAGCGCCGCCACGGCCCGGTGGACATCGGACCGGACGAACTCCACGTCCCGGCCCGCCGCCGCGGCGAGCCGCCGGGCCTCGGCGACCGCCGCGGCGGAGAAGTCGAGTCCCACCGTGTGCGCCGCACCCCGTTCGGCGAACGCGGCCGTCTCGGTGCCCAGATGGCACTGGAGATGCAGGACGTCCCGCCCCTGGAGGCTGCCGAGATCCGTCCATTCGAATGGCGCGAACCAGTCCTCGGTGGTCCGGGACCCGTCCAGGCCGTAGAACTCGCTGGCGACGTGGACGGGGGTGCGGGCGTCCCAGTTCGCCTGGTTGGCCCGCAGCATCTCCTCGGTCGACGGCGTCCCCCCGGCCGCCGGTGCCGCCTCGGCGGACGGCGCGGCCCCGGTCATCGGCTGACTCTGCTCTGTGGTCATCCACCTCTTCTACCGGCCCGGCGGCCGGCCGGCCAGACCGCCGGACACCCCTCCGAGCGGGGGCGTCACCGCCTCCCGGTCGGTCCGTCACCTGCTTGCCGGGCCCGCTGCCGCACCGTAATCTTACTTACTGGTAAGTTTACTTTTTGGTAAGGAGTGTCTCCGTGGCCGACGATGTGCGTGCCCTCCTGGCCCGGCTCGACTTCGCGAGCGTCACCCCCGACGAGTTCGCGAAGATCATGAAAGGGCTGACCAGCGGGCAGATCGACGAGATCGCGCACGGCGAGCTGCGGACGCGGGTGCTCGGCGAGGTCTTCGGGCGGATGGAGCGGCAGTTCCGGCCGGCGGCCGCCGGCGCGCTGAGCGCCCTGATCCGCTGGCGGATCACCGGTGAGTCCGAGGTGGTCTACGAGACCACCATCGCCGACGGCGTCTGCACTGTCCGCGAGGGCCTTACGGACACCGAGGCGCAGCTGACGCTGACGATGGGCGACGCCGCGTTCCTCAGGCTCGTCTCCGGCAACGGCAACCCGGTGACGATGGTCCTGACCCGCAAGCTCAAGGCGTCCGGCGACCTCGGCCTCGCCGCCGGGCTGAACCGCTACTTCGACATCCCCAAGGCGTAGCGCGTGCCGCCGGAGCGGCACCCGGCCGACGGGGCGGACAGCGCTCCTCGGCTGCCGCGGCAACGCACTCCGGCCGCGGTCACTCCTCAATCGAGCACCGGGAAGCGGCGCGGGGCCAGGAAGAGCGCGGCCACGGCGAGGGCCGCGGCCGCCGCGGCACCCACGTAGACCCAGTCGACGGCCGTGGCGAGGGCGTCGCGCAGCGGCCCGGCGGCCGAGGCGGGGGTGGCGGGGGAGGCGAGAGTGCTGGTGAGGGTGTCGAGGGTGCGGTCCCCGGCGGACGGGAGGCCGGAAGAGACCGCCTGGAGGCGGGAGTTGAGGATCGTATTGGCCAGGGATCCGAAGACGGCGGCACCGATGCTGGAGCCGAGCTGGCGGCAGAAGAGGATCGAGGCCGTCGCCGTACCGCGTTCCGACGGGGGGACCGTCGACTGGACTCCGACGATCAGGGGGAGCTGGGTGATGCCGAGGGCGGCGCCGAGGGCCAGCGAGACGAGGGCGGGCAACCAGGGACTGCGGGTGCCGGAGAGGGCGGGGAAGGCCAGCAGGACGGGGCAGGCGACGGCCATGCCGGCCATCGCCGACTGACGGAACCCGATGCGCCGGTAGACGTGCTGGCTGAAGGCCGCGGAGACGGGCCAGGCCACCGACATGACGGCCAGCACGAAGCCCGCCCGCAGGGGATCGAGGCCGAGCACGGACTGGGCGTAGGTGGGCAGGAAGACCGTCGGGGCGATGGTCAGCACGCCGAGCGCCGCCATGGCCAGATTGGCGGCGGCGATGGGGCGACGGCGCCACACCCAGCTCGGGAGGACGGGGTCGGCCGCCCGCCGCTCGATCACGACCGTGGCGGCCAGCAGGGCGGCGCCGGCGCCGAGGAGGGCGAGGGACGGCACGGAGAGCCAGGGCCAGGCGTGCCCGCCCTCGACGATGGTGGTGAGCAGAACGCAGCCGGTGAGGAAGAGTGCCAGTGCGCCGGCCCAGTCGACGGGCGGGCGCCCGTCGGCGCGCTCGCGGGGCGGCTCGTGCAGGCGGCGCGCCAGCAGGAGGAGGGAGACCAGGCCGAGCGGGACGTTGAGCAGGAAGATGAGGCGCCAGTCGGCCCAGGCGGTGATCAGGCCGCCGACCGCGGGCCCGAGAACGGCGGAGCCGGCCCACACGGAGGAGATGGCGGCCTGGATCCGCGGGCGTTCCTCCAGGGAGTACAGGTCGGCGGCGAGGGTCTGGACGGTGCTCTGGACCGCGCCGCCGCCGAAGCCCTGGACGATGCGGAAGACGACCAGCGCGGCCATGTTCCAGGAGCCCGCGCAGAGCGCGGAGCCGGCCAGGAACAGCGTGATGCCGAACAGCAGGACCGGCTTGCGCCCCAGTGTGTCGCTGAGCTTGCCGTAGACCGGCAGGGACACCGTGCCGGCCAGCAGATAGCCGGAGAAGAGCCAGGAGAAGTACGAGAATCCGCCGAGGTCGCCGACGATCTGCGGCACGGCCGTGGCGACCACCGTGCTGTCCAGGGCGGTCAGCGCCATCGCCATCATCAGGGCGACGGCGATGGCCCGGCGGCCGGGCGGCGCGGCCGGGCCGCCCGCCGTCCGTCGCGGGCTCGCGGTGTGCGGTTCCCCGGCTCCGCTCACCGTGCGCTCCCCTGGTGCGCCGGGCCGCCGGGACGGTAGCCGCCGGTCATCAGGGGCACGCCGAGCAGCGGTTCCAGACGGCTCAGCAGCTGCTCGGAGGTCCGTTCCAGGGCCGTCCGGTCGGTCTCCTGGACGATGAACCGGGCCAGTGCCTGACCGCGGGCCACTTCGCTGCCGGGACCGGTGCGGTACTCGCCGAAGCCGATGACCTCCTTCACCGAGGGGTGCTCGGCCAGTGGTGCCAGGGTCGCGCCGGGGCCGAGCCGGCCGGCCTCGCGGGGGATGACGACGCGGACCGCGGTGCAGCCGGCCCGGGGGAGCGGCGCGGGGACCTCGTCGGACCCGTCGAGGACGGCCAGCAGTGCGGCGTAGACCTCCTGCCCGGTGGCGTGGCGGTACGCCGCGGGCAGGCCGCCGCCCATGACCCGGGGGTTGAACTCGACGAGGACGGGCCCCCGCCGGGTGACCATGATCTCCAGGTGGAAGACCCCGATGTCGGCACCGATCGCCCGGCAGACCCGACGGGCGTACTCCCAGCAGGCGGCGGCCTGGTGCGCCGCCAGGTCGGCGGGGATGAACGAGCCGAGGGCGGTGACCCCGTCGCCCGCCCAGCGGAAGCGGCCGCTGATGCAGAGCGGGAAGAACTGCCCGTCCCGTGCGCCGATCTCCGCCGACACCAGCTCCCCCACCAGGAACTCCTCGACGAGGACGCCGCGCCGGAACTGCCCGCGCCAGTCCTCCGGAATCGCGTCGAGACTGTGCTGCCACGCGCGCCAGGCCGCCCTGGCCTCCGCCGCGTCGTGGACGATCCGCGCGAGCAGCCCGGCCGCCCCGGAGGGCGGCTTGAGCACCACCGGGTAGCCGATCCGCTCCGCCGCCGCCAGCGTCTGGGCCTCGTCGGTGGCGGTCGCGAAGCGTGCGGAGGCCAGGCCCGCGGCCTGGAGTGCCGCCCGGCAGCGGTCCTTGCGCCGGGCGAGGAGCACCGCCTCGGGGGAGGTGCCCCGCAGCCCCAGTGCCCGGCAGGCCGCGGCCACGGCCTCGGCGGACATCTCGTGCTGCGTGGTGACGAAATCGATGGGGTGTGCCGCGTGGCACTCGGCCAGGGCCTCGGTCACCGCGTCGTCGTCGGTGGTGACCAGCCCGTCGACCAGGCGGTCGACGGACGAGACCAGCGCCAGGTTGGCGTCGGTGAGCGGGTACTGGGTGTGTGCGGACTGGAGATAGGTGACGCGGTGTCCGGCCTCCTTGGCCAGCCTGATGGCCTGGAGGGCGGGGGGATTGGAGTCGACGAAGGCCAGGTGCATGGAATTCCCGGTGGGACAGGGTGGGTTGAGGACGCGGACGGTGCTCAGCGGTAGTGGGTGACACCGTCCCTGACGCGGTAGGCGTCGCGCTCGAAGAGCTGGAACGCGACCGCGTCGTGGCCGTGGAACAGCGCGCCCGCGGCAGCCATGTTGCGCCGCAGGAACCCCCGCGCGTAGCTCTCCGCGTCCTCGTCGGTGAGCGCTGCCAGATAACTCCGGTGCTCCAGCACCGCCTCGACGGCGCGGTCCTCGGCGCCCCCGACCTCCACCGCGTGCGTGGGGTACGGCGAGCCGGCGACGCCCGTCCACCGCACGCCCTCCCACGGTTCGAGGCCGTCCTCGGCGAAGACATAGCGGTTGCCGGCGTCGACGACGGCGTCCAGCGCCGCCCGGCCGACGACACGGTGGTCCGAGGTGTTCCAGTTGACGCCGCGCCAGTGCTCGTGATGGTTGACCGTGAGCACCATGTCCGGCCGGTGGCGGCGGATGGCGGCGGCGAACTCCCGCCGCAGCGCCAGGGAGTCCGTGATCAGCCCGTCCGGGTGGGACAGGAACTCCACCGAGGTCACTCCGGCGACCGCCGAGCTCGCGCGCTGCTCCCGCTCCCGCAGCGGTCCGGCCGTCTCCGGGGCGCAGCCGTCGATGCCCGCCTCGCCGCGGCTGGCCAGGACGTAGGCGATCTCCTTGCCGCTGCCGGTCCAGGTGATCACCGCCGGTCCCATGGCGTACTCGATGTCGTCGGGGTGTGCCACCAGCGCCAGCGCGCGCGACCAGGCGGTGGGCATCTCCGTCAGCCGTGCCGTCATTGTTGTTCCCTGCTCTCGGCGTGGGCGCCGCTCCGGGCGGCGGTGGGGTGGTCGTCCAGAACGGCGTCGATCCGGCGCAGGCCCTCCGCCAGGACGTCCGGCTCCCGGGCGAAGGTGAGGCGGATGCCGCGCTCGGTGCCGAACACCTCGGCCGGCATCAGCAGCACGCGCTGCCGTCGCAGTACCTCGCGGCAGAAGTCCAGCGAGGACGGCAGCCCGGGGGTGTGCAGCCAGACGTACGGGGTGCCCTCCGGCTGCCACATCCGCAGCGTGCCGCGGTGCCGGTCGGCCCACGGCGCCAGCACCTCCAGACCGTCGGCGATCAGCTTCCGGTAGCGCCGGACGTGCTCCTCGCGGCGCTCCAGGATCCCGGTGGCCAGCCGTTCCAGGACCACCGAGTTGGTGACGGTGGTGAAGTGCTTGTACTCCATGGCCGCGGCCACGACCCCGGGCGGCCCGCACATCCAGCCGACGCGCAGCCCCGGGACCCCGTAGACCTTGGAGACGCTGGAGACGGAGACGGCGTGTTCGTACGCCCCGATCCAGGAGTCGGCGCCGAGGTCGGCGACGTACTCCTCGTCGAGGACGAGATGGCCGCCGTGCGGCCGCAGCGCCTCCACCAGGTCCTGGACACCGGCGGCGGTGACCTGCCGGCCGGTGGGATTGCAGGGCGAGTTGAGCACCACGACCCTGGTGCGCGGACCGATCCTGCGCAGTGCCGCGGCGATGTCCGGGCGGCCGTCGGCGGTGGTGCCGACGGCGTCCACCCGGCATCCGGCACGGGAGAGCACCGGCTCCGCCTGCTGCCAGCCGGGGGTGAAGACCACGGCGTGGTCGCCCGCGGACAGCAAGGTGCGGTAGAGGAGATAGAGGGCTTCCTGCCCGCCGTGGGTGATGCCGATATGGGACGGGTCCCGTCCGTAGAGGCCGGCGACGAGGTTGCGGAGCGGGGCGGTTCCCCGGTTGTTGCCGTAGTCGAGGAGGCAGTCGGCGGGCAGGGCGTGGTCGGCGAGGCGGCTGCCGCCCACATAGCTGTCGCCGAGGTCGATGTCGTAGCGGCCGTGGGCCTCGTCGAAGTACCACTCGCGCATGCTGATCGCGGTCATGAGGCCAGCCGCCGACGGAATGCCGGGGTCCACCGTCCGGCCACGACGGGCCGGGCGGGGCCGGTCAGGGTGACCTCGCCGGTGCCGGAGACGCCGACGGCGAGACTGCCGCCGGGCATCTCCACGGTGACCTCGGGGCCGGTCAGCCCGAGGGCGTGGGCGGCGACGGCCGCCGCGCAGGCGCTGCTGCCCGAGGCGAGCGTGTAGCCGGCGCCCCGCTCATAGCTCTCGATGCGGATGCGGTCGGCGGCGCGCACCTCCATCAACTGGACGTTGATGCGCCGGGGGAAGCGTTCGTGGCCGGCGAGGACGGGGCCCAGGCGCCGGGCGAGTTCCTCGGTCACCTCGGCGCCGTCCAGCGGGAGGACGCAGTGCGGGTTGCCGAGGAAGACACCGGTGGCCGTCCACTCCCGCGCCAGCGCGGGCAGGGTTTCGCGCAGCATCTCCCGGCGGGGGCCGGTGGCGCCGATCAGCTCGCTGTCCAGGGACGCCCGTCCCATGGAGACGCGTACGGGCGCGGTGCCGTCGGGGTCGTCGGTACGGCCGGCGCCGGGGGCGGCGGCCGGCGCGTGCGGGTCCGGCTCCAGCAGCTCCACGGTGACCGGCCCGGCCACCGTGCGGACGGTGAACTCCGGCTCCTCGGTCCAGCCGTGGTCGGACAGATAGCGGCCGAAGATGCGCAGACCGTTGCCGCTCTTCTCGCACTCGGTGCCGTCGGAGTTGAAGGTGCGCAGCCCGAATCCGTGCTCCGCGGGGAGGGGGCCGTAGAGGATTCCGTCGGCGCCGGGGCCGTAGTGGCGGTCGCAGATCAGCCGGATGTTCTCCGGTGTCGGCGCCACCTGGCCGGCGGCCGGGGCGATGACCAGGTAGTCGTTGCCCAGGGCCTCGTACTTCACGAAGTCGTGGCCGTCCGGCACGGCTCCGAGCGGGTGCGGCAGGGGTTCCGCCATGTCCGTCCCCTCAGGCTTCCGCGCCGACCGCGACGGGGGACCGGCCCCGCATGCGCCGCAGCAGTTCGTCGAGGTAGTCCTGTGAGGTGTTGAGCCTGATCAGCGCGCCCAGGGCGATGTCCCGGCCGATCAGGGCGTCGCCGCCGACCAGCGGTGCCACGACGTTCTTGAACCAGCCGGAGGCGTGCCCGGCGTCGATGCCGATGTGCAGATCGTGGTAGGTGATACCGACTTCGTGCAGGCCCAGCTCGCGCCAGGTGTCGACCACGCAGCGGAAGCGGCGGGGCGCCAGGTACTCCGTCACGCCGAAGTAGCCCACGGCCTTGTAGTAATGACGGCGGGCGAGTCCGAGGCAGGCGGAGAGGTTCCCGGAGACCCCGGCCTCCAGCATGAAGCTGTCCCGGATGAAGTCGCGGTCCGCGCCGATGGCCTCCAGGGCCTGGGAGAAGAGACGGGTGTGGACCAGCTCGGCATCGCCGTTGCCCATCTCGTC
Source organism: Streptomyces sp. x-80 (assembly GCF_046549095.1). Lineage (NCBI taxonomy): Bacteria > Bacillati > Actinomycetota > Actinomycetes > Kitasatosporales > Streptomycetaceae > Streptomyces > Streptomyces sp. x-80. The sequence continues at coordinate 197,437 of NZ_JAJPWM010000006.1, read as the reverse complement.
CCAGTAGTTGGCGGCGATCTCCATCTTCTCGCCGCCGGTCCGGCCCATCTGCATCGAGGCGAGGATGTCGTCGAAGCGCGGGTCGAGGTTGGTCTCCTGGGCCAGCAGCAGTCGCAGGTCCTCCGGGGTGCCCCGCTGTGCGATGTGCTCGTGGTAGAGCGGGTGCCATCCGGCGGGGTGTGCGTTGACGAGGTCCTTGAGCCAGCGGACGTACTCCGGACCGGACCGGGGGTAGCCCGTGACGGTCTCCTCGTCGATGCGGGAGAGCTCGTGGCCCAGCATGGCCTGTTCCAGGATCGCGGCCACATCCCGCAGCAGGGGCTGTCGTTCGTGGTCGACCTCGGCTATCTCCACGCCGGAGAAGTCCTGGTCGTAGATGAGGGCGAGGAGTTGGTGGACCTCGGCGAGCGCGGTGCGGTCGTTGCCGCCGTAGGCGCGCTCGGTGAGCGTCCGGCACGCGGCGGCCAGCCCACCGCGGAACGTGTAGTTCCCGGTCAGCCGGCCCCATTCGCCGGCGGTACAGGACTCCAGGGCGCGCACCGCGGCCAGCGGGCCTGCGGCGAGCCGGTTGTTCCAGTCTTCAGGCATGCGGAATCAGCGCAATCTTCTCGGGGCGGATGGTGGGGGAGGGCGAGGGGACGGCGTCAGCCGGCGTTCTCGGACAGGGCGGCGGAGTCGTGCTCGTCGCCGTACCACTTGTGCTGCCAGCGGGAGAAGGCGACGATCACGATGTCCCGGTGTCCGGGCCGGCCGTCGGCCGAGACCACGTCCGTCACATCGTGGGCGATGGCCTGGTCGTCGAGGAGTACGGCCTGGCCCGCCTGGAGCGTCCCGGTCCAGAAGGGCTCGTCCGCGCCGGGGTTCCACAGCCGGGTCTCGCCGCCGTCCACGTTCGCCCGGCGCAGCGCGGCGATCATGACGTACTCATGGCCGTCGTGATGCACGCCCTCGGGGGTCAGGGGCCCGGGGCGGCCGGCCTCGGCCCGCGTACGGTTCTGGTGCACATTGATCTGCCAGTCCTCGCCGTGGTCGAGGCCGAGGTCGGCGATTCCCCGGGAGATCAGGCCGGTGAAGTCGGCCTTGACGGGCTCGTAGACCCTGCGGATGCCGCCGGCGGCCTTGTTGAACTGCTTGTACGCCGTGTAGTCCCGGTGCGGCAGCAGCTCGAAGTTCCAGGCGTCGCCGTCGGTGGGGGACAGCCGGTACTGCGAGAACCTCTTGAAGCGGGTGCCGTTGCCCATGTAGTCGTCGACCGGAAGGTCGTCGTAGCTGTTCAGGATCTCCGCTGGTACGGCGGGCAGGTCGATGAGGGTGAATCCCTGGGTGCCGATCGGCATGGAGTGCTCCTTTGTGAGGAGGAAGGGAGTCCTTGTGGGTGAGCGCCGCCCGGTGGGTTCGTCGGGTCGGTGCTGCGCGGCGCGGAGGTGCGGGCGGCCGGATGGTGGCCGGGCCGTCAGCCGGCGGCGCGGGAACCCGCCGGGTGCGGTGCGCGGGCCCACGCCTGGAGGGGTCCGGGGGTGGCCGGAGAGTCCGGCAGCCGGTCGTGGTCCCGTTCCTGGCCGGTCAGTGTCGCCATGGTGACCGGGTGCGGCTCCGCGGACCGGGCCGCGCGGCTGCCCGCGCCGGAGTCCTCGCGGGCGACAGCGGAACGGGGGGCGACGCCGAGCGCCTGGCAGGCGGCGGGATTCAGACCGTCGCAGTCACCTACGATCATGCCGATCTCGGTGGGAGGCGGGAAAGCGGCTAAATGAGCCTGGGTGCTGCTGGCCAAAATTCCTCCAATTGGTGCCGGCCAGGGGCGGCGCTGCAATGGCGCTCGCGGCGGTGGGGCGGCCAGTGCGGGGCGTCATCACGTCACCCCATGGAGCAGTCAAGAATTCGGAACCGTAACCTCCGGATATCGTCCCCCGTGTAGCGATCCCCGGCGTGTTTGCCGCGAGACGCATACCTTTCCCTATGGCCGATTGCGAACGCTCACCGCGCCGTCTTCGGCCATGAAGTCCCCATGGACTCCAGGCGGTTGGTGCTACGAACTCAAATTAGAGTAACGGGTGTTGAAAAAAGAACCCCATGTGTCGTGCGTCACTCTTGATGGCTGACGCGGTCGAGCGGGATCGGCTGTGCTGTTCCGGCCAACGTGCGAAGCGGGAATCCCGCGGATTGCCGAAACCGGCGTTGTCCATGGGGACTTGTCTGCCCGAAAGGGCAATTGGCGTGGCGCTTTTGGGCAGCCCGGGGCTGATCGTTCACCGGGCGGGAGGTCGGCCGTGTGGAGTGGCACTTCGGCGAGGGCCAGGTGGATCGGCTATGCACCCGCATCTTCGAGGAGCTGGAATTCCGGGAGAGCTTCCCGGAACCCTTGCCGGTGTTCCTGCGTGAGACGCATTCGGGGTTTCCTGCGGGATTCGCCTTGGAGGGCGGGGGCTGGTTCGGTGTGGCGCGGCCCCTCGGCATGGGCACCGGCCTTTCCGCCCGCCGTCCCGCCGGTGGAAGAAGCGGTGGCACCCCGGGGCGGCCGACGGCTGCGCCACCACGGCACCATGGAGCGGCGGACGAGCACGCGCGGCGGCGTTCGTTCAGCCGTGGGTACGGGGCGCCGCTGCCAGTGTTCCCCGGGACATCGTGGCCAGCCGCGGCGCCCGCCGGGCGAGGACGTCGTCCTCGGTGACCACGATCCAGGTGAGCCGGCCCTGCTGCCACAGCCGTTCGAGCAGGTCGGCGAAGCCGTCGCGGGCGCCGGGGTCGTCCAGCCCGGCGGTCGGCTGGTCCGCCAGCAGCACCGTGGGCCGTTTCACCAGCGCCCGCGCCAGCGCCACGCGCCGCCGCATGGCCTCGTCCAGCTCCGTGGGAATCCGGTCGAGTCGACTGCCCGCGCCGACCTCGTCCAGGGCCTCACCGGCCAGTTCCCACCGGTCGGCGGGCCGCAGTCGCAGCGGTACGAGGGCGCTGGCCACGTTCTGCTGCGCGGTGAGGCCGGGCGCGAGATCGCCGCGGCGCGGGACCAGGCCGATCGACTCGGCGCGTATCCGGCTCAGCCGGGACTCGGTGAGCGTGGCCAGGTCCGTGCCGTCGAGTTCCACACTGCCGTGGGTGGGGCGCTCCAGACCGCCCAGGATGCGCAGCAAGGTCGACTTGCCCGAGTCCGCCGGGCCCCGCACGACCAGGGTGCCACCGTCCTCGACGTAGAGCCCGATGCCGTCCAGGGCCCGTACGAGCTCGCGGCCGCGTCGGTAGCACTTGGTGACGCCGGTCAGGTGGTACACGTGCATTCTCCTCTGGGCTCCGTCGGCCGGGGGCGCCGAGCGGCTGTGCGGTGAGGGCTCGTAGCGGCGCAATCCGGGCAGGGCGGGGCGGTGACGGGCCTGCCGAGGACGGTAGGGGCACGGTGTGACGAGGTGATAAGCACTGTGTGAGAGCTCGATGAGATTTCGTGGCGCGAGCGGCGGGGCCGGGCGCCGGGCCGCGGACGCCGGCGAGCCCCGTGGACCGGAGCCCGTGGCGTGGCGCGAGGGGCGTACGAGGTACCGGCGGCGGGGGAGCCGGGCGCCGCGGTCCGGTGGGCCGCGGCCGCGACGGCTGTGCGGGAGGGACCCCGGGTGGCCGGTTGCGGCCTCTTGATCGGCATCCCGGCGGATGCCCGTCCCCCGGCAGCGAACGGCAACTCGCCCCCACCCGCGCCCGGGAGTACGCCGCTCGCCTGCAACAACCGCCATCCGGTGGGTATGTTGGGGACTGCACCGAAGCGGTCGTCCGTCGTGGCACGGTCGTCGCGCCCGCAGGGCGGTGGATGTCAGAGCGACGGGAAAGTGTGGAATGAGCCAGGAAACACAGCCGCGGTCCGGTGTCGTCGATGTCAGCATCGCGAGTGTGGCGCGGATGTACGACTACTACCTGGGCGGCAAGGACAACTACGCCGTCGACCGTGAGGCATGCGAGGAGTTGAGCAAGGCCGCCCCGAGCACCCAGGTGCTGGCGATCAACAACCGGCGCTTTCTGCAACGGGCGGTGCGCCGGCTGGCCCGCGAACACGGCATCCGGCAGTTCATCGACCACGGATCAGGTCTGCCGACGCAGGACAACGTCCACCAGGTCGCGCAGCAGGTGGATCCGGGGTCCCGGGTGGTCTACGTCGACAACGACCCGATCGTGCTGGCGCACGGCCGCGCGCTGCTGGAGGAGAACGCCAACACGGCCGTCATCCAGGCCGATATGCGGGACACCGAGGGCATCTTCACCAGCCCCGAGGTCGAGCGGCTGATCGACTTCGACGAGCCGGTCGCCGCTCTCTTCGTCTCGGTGCTGCACTGCATCCCGGACTCCGACGACCCCGCGGCGCTGATCAGGCGGGTCGCCGACCGGCTGGTTCCGGGCAGCTTCCTGGTGGTGTGCCAGCTGGTCAGCGAGGACGCGGCGACCCGCGACTTCGTCACCGAGTTCATGCGGGTCAGCACGCACGGCCAGTGGGGCCGGGTGCGGCAGGAGCACGAGCTGGCTTCCTACCTGGACGGTCTGGAGATCCTGGAGCCCGGTCTGGTGGAGGTCTCCACCTGGATGCCGGACTCGGATCTGGGGCCCAAGCAACTCTCCATGGAATGGATCGAGTTCGGCGGTGTCGCCCGCAAGCCGTAGCACGCGGACACCGGCAGGGGTACCGCCCGCCGGAAGATGTGGAAGAGGGACGAGCCCTGGTGGCCCGTCCCTCTTCTCCGTCGTACCGGGAGTCTTTCCCGTCCGCTCGCCGCCGATACCGTCGGCGCCCCGTCAGCTCTCCTGCGCCAGCAGCCGTTCCAGCATCTCCAGGGACTCGCGCGGCGATTCCGCCTGCGCGCTCAGCCGGTCCATCACGGCGAGATAGTGATCCACGTCGTCGCGCTTGTCCAGATAGAGCGCGCTGGTCAGCTGCTCCAGATACACGATGTCGGGCAGATCCGGCTCCAGGAACCGTAGGATCGTGATCGGACCACCGGCCGCCGCGAGACCGCCGAGGCTGAACGGCGCGATCTGGAGCGTGACATTCGGCAGCTGTGAGACCGCCAGCAGATGACGGAGCTGCCCCGCCATCACCTGCGGTCCGCCGAGCGGGCGGCGCAGCGACGCCTCGTCCACCACCGCCCACAGCCGCGGTGCGTCGGGCGTGGTCAGCAGCGCCTGTCGCTGGAGGCGCAGCGCGACCCGGCGCTCGATCTCCTCCGCCGAGGCCCGCGGGTGGCCGAGCTGGGTGACGGCACGGGCGTAGTCCGCCGTCTGCAACAGGCCCGGGACGAACTGGACTTCGTACGTGCGGATGACGGAGGCGGCCTCTTCGAGACCGATATGCGTCTCGAACCAGCCGGGCAGCACATCGCCGTACTGATGCCACCAGCCGGGCGTGCCGGTCCGGCGGGCCAGGGCGAGGAAGTCGGCGCGGAACGCCTCGTCCGTGACGTGATAGAGCGTCAGCAGGTCCGAGATGTCCCGCTCCTTGCAGCTCACCCGGCCGAGTTCGAGGCGGCTGATCTTCGCGTGCGAGCCGCGGATGGCGTCCCCGGCGGCTTCGCGGGTGACGCCGGCCGCCTCGCGCAGCCGTCGCAGCTGTGTGCCGAGCACGATGCGGAGCACGGTCGGGCCGCCGCGTGGGTGCTCAAGATAGCGACGCAGAGACGGGTCGTGGCTCGGCTGCGCGGCGATCATGGTGACTCCCCTGGGTGGTCGGGTGAGCGCCCAGTGTCCCATCGCTACGAACGTACGTACAGCGATGGGGACTATCCAGCCGACATATGCCTCAGTCTCGGCCGACGAGGTCGTCGAAGTCGCCGTCCTTGGCGCCCTGGACGAAGGCCGCCATCTCGTCGCGGGTGTAGATCAGCGCCGGACCCGACGCATACCGGGAGTTGCGCACGGCCACCCCGCCGTCGGAAAGAACCGCCAGCTCAACGCAGTTGCCGCTGGGATTGCTGCGGCGGCTCTTGCGCCATACGGCGTGCTCGATGCTGGTCGCCCGTATGCCGTTGGTCACCGGCTCCATAACTGCTGCTCCTTGCTGGAGGACGTGCCTCCGACCGATCCCGAGCCTGCGATCACGTTGGCGTGAACAAGCCCCTGAACGACCGTCCTTGCCGATGTAATTGCAGATGCACTTGCAGCGGGAGGCGGCCACCCAGGATATTAGCCGTCCCGGGCAACCCGGCCCAGCCCCCGAAAAGCCTCATTCGCGGAGATCGTGATGACCACACATCCGGCCGAGACCGTGCACGACGCCCTTCGGGAAGGACGGTGTGACGACGCCTGGTGGATACCGGGTCCCAACGGCTTCGCCGCCTGCGCGCTCAGCCGCTCCGCGCGGACGGTCGCGGACGCCCGCCGCTTCACCCGGTCGACGCTCGAAGGCTGGCAGGTGTGCGCCGCCGTCGCCGATGACACCGCGCTCGTCGTCTCCGAACTCGTCAGCAACGCCCTGCGCCACGGCGCCCGCCGGGGCGCCGACGACGCGGCCACCGCCGTGCGGTCCGGCGCCGTCTGCCCGGCCTGGCTCGCCCTGACCCGCCGGGACGCCACCGTGCTCTGCGCGGTCTCGGACCCCGGCAGCAGCGCACCGGTCGTCAGGTCCTTCGACAAGCTCACCGAGTCCGGGCGGGGGCTGCACATCGTCGACCGGCTCAGCGAATCCTGGGGCTGGACACCGCCGGACGGCTCCGGCAAGACGGTCTGGGCCACGGTGTCGACGCGCGGCTGACGCGCCCGGCCGACGGATGACGCACGAGGACGTCCGGGGCGGCCCTGTGACGCACGAGAACGTCCGGGGCGGCCCTGCCGGGTCAGGCCGCACACGGCGGTCGTGCGCCGTGAGGTGCGCGTCAGGGCCGGGGCAGGTCGGCGGGCGCACCGGACCGGTGCCGCGTCGCGAGGGCGAGGGACGCCTCGACACGGGCGGCGGCCGCGTACGCGCCGAAGGCGATCAGCCGTACCAGATCGGCGTCACCGGCCGCCCGGTCCGGTGCGGTGGACCGCCAGAACTCGATGTCGGTGTCGCGCACCTGATCCGGTGCCAGCGCGCCGAGCAGCGCCAGCGCGGCGGCCGGCCGGTCCGCGCCGCGCAGCGCGGACAACGCCCCGTACAGCCAGGAGCGCGTCGCCGGCGGATGGCCGCCGTCCCAGTCGGTCACCACCGCCAGCACGGTCGTGCGCACCGGGTCGGTCAGCGCCGGGCTGTCCGCCGTCGCGGCGCGCCGCAGCGCGGCGAACCCCGCGCCGACCGGCGCCCCGTCGGCCCAGGACGGCTCGGGGCCGGTGCCGCCGCCGAGCAGCGCCAGGCTCTCCCCGGGACGCGGCGGGCGCCGTTCGCCGGCCGTCCCCGACTGCCCGCCGAGCGCCCACACCGCCGACCGGAGCCGCCCGGGGCCCGCCGGTGCGCGCTCGGTGAGCAGCGCGGCGGCGACACGGCTGACGAAGTGGGCGGCGAGCGCGGTGCCGAGGTATTCGGGGGCGTGGCCGGGCGGGAAGGGCGGGTCGGCCAGTTCGGGGGCGCCCGGGGTGCGGGTGGCCGCGCCCCAGGCCAGCAGCCGGGCGTGCGCGGCGTCCTCAGGGACGGCGCCGGTCCGGAGCGCCTCGGTGAGCCGGCGGCCGCCGGCGACGTGCGGCGCGGGCAGGTGCCCGGCCACCCGGAACGTGCCGGGGGCGGCCCGCACGACACCGGCCGCGACCAGCGCCTTGGCGTCACAGGGTGCGCTGCCCGCGAGCAGTGATTCGCGCACCGCCACCCAGGACGCCACCAGCAGCGCGGGCGTGGCCGACAGCACCGTGAACGCCGGTGCCCGCCGGATGCCCAGGTCGAGGGTCAACTGCCGGTACACGGCGGCGGTCTCACCGGTGGCCGCACTGGGGGCGGCGGGCGTGGTGTAGCGGTAGGGGCTCGGCACGGCGTGATCTCCACTCCTGGACGCTGCGGCCCTGGTCGGCCGCTGTCTCAGTTCGATCTTCGCGGCCGGCCCGGCGGGCGGCGTCGTACGCAGGGCTGCTGTTTCCCCTACTGCATCCGGACCACTGCCCGGCCCTGCCTACACCGAGGGGAGTAGGGCAGCTCCCCTGTCCCGGAAGGGGCCGGATCAGGGCCGGTGTGCGGCGGGACCGGACGCCCACCCGGCCGGGCACCGCCGGTACGGCCGCCCGGCCCCGGGGCGACCCGCCCGGCGCGTACGGCGCGGCCGTCCCACGGCCCGGACTACCGTCCGTCCGGCACGCCGCCCGGGGAGCCGTCCGGCAGCCCGAACGCCGTCAGGATCCGTTCGGCGGCCAGCGTCGCGGTGATCTCGCCCGCGCGGACCTCCCGCTCGACCCCGGGGCCCAGGCGGCGCACCTCTGGATGGTCCCGGAGGCGGTCCAGCAGCCGTTCGCGCACCATCGCCCAGGTCCAGTCCACCTGTTGGGTGCGGCGCCGCTCGGCCAGCGCGCCGGTGGACTCCAGCAGGGCGCGGTGCTGTTCGATCCGCTCCCACACCGTCTTGAGCCCGGTGCCCTCGCGGGCGCTGCACGTCAGCACCGGCGGGGTCCAGGCCGCGTCCGCGGGCTGCAACAGCCGTAGCGCACCGGCCAGTTCGCGGGCCGCCGAGCGGGCGTCCCGCTCGTGCGGACCGTCGGCCTTGTTGACCGAGACCAGGTCCGCCAGCTCCAGCACACCCTTCTTGATGCCCTGCAACTGGTCGCCGGTGCGCGCCAGCGTCAGCAGCAGGAAGGTGTCGACCATGTTCGCGACGGCGGTCTCGGACTGGCCGACGCCGACCGTCTCCACCAGGACGACGTCGTAGCCCGCGGCCTCCATCACCACGATGGACTCGCGGGTCGCCCGTGCCACCCCGCCGAGCGTGCCGGACGTGGGGGAGGGGCGGACGAACGCCGCCGGGTCGGTCGCCAGCCGCTCCATCCGGGTCTTGTCGCCCAGGATGCTGCCGCCCGTCCGGCTGGAGGACGGATCGACGGCCAGCACCGCCACCCGGTGCCCGGCACCGGTCAGCAGCGTGCCGAGCGCGTCGATGAAGGTGGACTTGCCGACGCCCGGCACCCCGCTGATCCCCACCCGGCGGGCCGCACCGGAGTACGGCAGCAGCGCGATCAGCAGCCGCTGGGCCGCCGCCCGGTGGTCGGCGCGGGTGGACTCCACCAGCGTGACGGCGCGGGCGATCCAGGCCCTGGAGCCGGCCCGGACCCCCTCGGCGTAGCGGTCGACATCGATCCTGACAGACATGACGGGCACCCGCTCACAGCTCGTGGCCGAGGACCGAGGCCAGGTCCCGCACCAGGTCGTGGGCGGCGTCGGGGATGACCGTGCCGGGCGGGAAGACGGCGGCGGCACCCATGTCGCGCAGCGTCTGCACGTCCGCCGGCGGGATCACCCCGCCCACCACGACCGTGATGTCCGCGCGCTCCTCCGCGGCCAGTGCCTCGCGCAGCGCCGGCACCAGCGTCAGATGACCGGCCGCCAGCGAGGACACTCCGACGATGTGCACATCGGCCTCCACCGCCTGCCGGGCCACCTCCGCCGGGGTCTGGAACAGCGGGCCGACATCCACGTCGAAACCCAGGTCGGCGAAGGCGGTGGCGATCACCTTCTGGCCGCGGTCGTGGCCGTCCTGGCCCATCTTGGCCACCAGGATGCGCGGCCGGCGCCCTTCGGCGCGCTCGAACTCGGCCACCAGCGCCCGGGTGCGCTCCACACCGGAGGAGGGGCCCGCTTCGTCTCGGTACACACCGGAGATCGTACGGATCTGACCGGAGTGCCGCCCGTACACCGACTCCAGGGCGTCCGAGATCTCGCCGACCGTCGCCATCGCGCGGGCCGCGTCCACGGCCAGCGCCAGCAGATTGCCCGCCAGGCCCGCACCCGGCGCGGACCCGGCCGCCGCCGCCAGCGCCCGCAGCGCGTCCTGGCACACGTCCTCGTCGCGCTCGGCGCGCAGCCGCCGCAGTTTCTCGATCTGCTGGGTGCGCACCGCGGAGTTGTCGACCTTGAGGACGTCGATCTCCTCGTCGCTCGCCACGCGGTACTTGTTCACGCCGATCAGGGCCTGCCGCCCCGAGTCGATCCGCGCCTGGGTACGCGCCGCGGCCTCCTCGACCCGCAGCTTCGGGATGCCCGCGTCGATGGCCTTGGCCATGCCGCCGGCCGCCTCGACCTCTTCGATGTGCTGCCAGGCCCGCCGCGCCAGATCGTGGGTGAGCCGTTCGACGTACGCGCTGCCGCCCCACGGGTCGATGACCCGGCAGGTGCCCGACTCCTGTTGCAGGAAGAGCTGGGTGTTACGGGCGATCCGGGCGGAGAAGTCGGTGGGCAGCGCCAGCGCCTCGTCCAGCGCGTTGGTGTGCAGCGACTGGGTGTGCCCCTGGGTCGCGGCCATCGCCTCCACACAGGTCCGGGTGACGTTGTTGAACACGTCCTGCGCGGTCAGCGACCAGCCCGAGGTCTGCGAATGGGTGCGCAGCGACAGGGACTTGGGGTTCTTCGGGTCGAAGCCCCGCACCAGCCGGGCCCACAGCAGCCGGGCCGCCCGCAGCTTGGCGATCTCCATGAAGAAGTTCATGCCGATCGCCCAGAAGAACGACAGCCGCGGCGCGAACGCGTCCACGTCCATGCCCGCCGCCAGACCCGCGCGCAGATACTCCACCCCGTCGGCCAGGGTGTACGCCAGCTCCAGGTCGGCCGTCGCGCCCGCCTCCTGGATGTGGTAGCCGGAGATCGAGATGGAGTTGTAGCGCGGCATCTTCTGCGCGGTGTACGCGAAGATGTCGGAGATGATCCGCATCGAGGGCTGCGGCGGATAGATATAGGTGTTGCGGACCATGAACTCCTTGAGGATGTCGTTCTGGATGGTCCCGGCCAGTTTCTCGGGCGGTACGCCCTGCTCCTCGGCGGCCACGATGTACAGCGCCAGCACCGGCAGCACCGCGCCGTTCATCGTCATCGACACGGTCATCCGGTCCAGCGGGATGCCCTCGAAGAGCTGGCGCATGTCGTAGATCGAGTCGATCGCGACGCCCGCCATGCCGACATCGCCGGTCACCCGCGGATGGTCGCTGTCGTACCCGCGGTGGGTGGGCAGGTCGAAGGCGACCGACAGCCCCTTCTGGCCGGCGGCGAGATTGCGCCGGTAGAAGGCGTTGGACTCCTCGGCGGTGGAGAAACCGGCGTACTGCCGGATCGTCCACGGCTGGTTGACGTACATCGTCGGATACGGGCCGCGCAGATACGGCGCGATGCCCGGGTAGGTGCCCAGGAAGTCCAGCCCGTCGAGGTCCGCCCCGGTGTAGAGCGGTTTGACGTCGATGCCCTCGGGTGTCTCCCAGGTCAGGTCCGCGACGCTCTTGCCGGTGGCCTGCTGTACCGCGTCCGCCCATCGCCCGGCCCCGCCGCCGGCCCCGCCCGCGTCCCCCAGCCCGACCGTGCTGAAGTCCGGGATGGCGCCCGCCCGTCGCGTCGTGTCGTCCATCACGCCACCTCCATGACGTCCAGGGCCGAGGTGAGGACCTCGACCGCATCGCAGCCCGCGAAGACGAAGGAGTCCACGCCGGCCTCTACGTAGTGCGCCCGGCGCTCGCCGGGCCGGCCCGCCAGATGGACCCGCAGCGCGCCCGCCGACTTCAGCGCGGCCGCCACGGCCGCCGCCTGCTCGGCGTAGACCGCGTCGCCCGAGCACAGGCACGCGACGCCCGCCCCGCTGCGGACGAACGCGTCGGCCACCGAACCGGCGTCCACCGACGCCGGTTCGTGGACCGCCTCGATACCGCCCGCCTGGAAGAGGTTGGCGGCGAACGCGACCCGCGCGGTGTGCACCGCCGCCGGCCCCAGCGCCGCGAGGAACACCTTCGGGCGGGACCCGGTCGCCGCCAGGTGCGCGTCGGACCGGGACCGCAGCCGTTCGTACGCATCGTCCCGGTGCACCCGCGGCAGTCCTCCGGACCCCCGGCCCGCCGGCACCGGGGCCGCCTCGCGCGCCACCGGCACCTCGCCGAGGTACGGGAATTCGCTGACGCCGGTGATCGGTTCGCGACGGTGGGCGAGATCGGCCGAGCGCCGCTGCCAGGTGGCCGCCAGCCGCTCGCCGATCAGCCCGGAGCGCAGCGCGGCGGCCTGGCCGCCCGCGCCCTCGATCTCCTGGAACCACGCCCACCCCGCGCGGGCCAGCTCCTCGGTGAGCCGCTCCACGTACCAGGAACCGCCCGCCGGGTCGATCACCTTCGACAGATGCGACTCCTCCAGCAGCACGGACTGGGTGTTCCGGGCGATCCGCCGGGCGAAGGCGTCCGACAGGCCCAGCGCGGCGTCGAACGGCAGCACCGTCACCGCGTACGCGCCGCCCACCCCGGCGGACAGCCCGGCGACCGTCGTCCGCAGCATGTTCACCCACGGATCGCGACGGGTCATCATCACCGAGGAGGTGACCGCGTGCTGGCGCTGGGCGGACGCGGCGGGTGACACACCGCACACCTCGGCGACCCGCGCCCACAGCCGGCGGGCCGCCCGCAGCTTGGCGATCGTCAGGAACTGGTCCGCGGTGGCGGCGTAGCGGAACTCCAGCTGCCGGCAGGCCGCGTCGACGTCCAGACCGGCCCCGGTCAGCTCCCGCAGATAGGCGACGCCGGTGGCCAGCGACGTCCCCAGCTCCTGGGCGGGCGAGCCACCCGCCTCGTGGTACGGCAGCGCGTCCACGGCCAGCGCCCGCATCCCGGGCGCCTCGTCCGCGCAGCGCAGCGCCAGCCGGACGGCCGCGGCCAGATGGGAGCGGAGCGCGTCGGCGTCGCCGGTGCGGGCGAGCAGGCCCAGCGGGTCGGCGCCGAGACCGCCGCCCGCGTCGCCGAGCGGAGCTTCGGACACGGCGTGGAGCCGCAGCAGTTCCTCGGCGGCCGGGACGAATTCCGCGCCGGCGTCCAGGACCACCGCGGCCAGGTCCAGATAGACGCCCGCAAGGGCCGTCGCCAGCCCCGACACCGGCAGTCCGCCGTCCCCGACGGTCAGCCAGAGCGAGGTGACACCGTTCTCCAGATCGGCGAGGACCGCCGCGTTGGCGCGCCGCGGATCGGTGTCCGTGTGGCGCTGACGTACGTCCCACCCGGAGACGGCGCCGCCCTGGGGGCGCCCGGCCCGGACGAACGGGGGAAAACCGGGATGGCCCAGGGCGGTTCCGCCGTCCTCGGCGGTGTACAGCGGGCGGACGCGGATCCCGTCCTGGAGATCGGTGGCGAGCGCGTCCTCGGCGGCGTCGCCGGACGCCTCGGTGACGCCCGACTTGCGCAGCACGCCTTCGACGAGGCGCTGCCACTGTGCTCGGTCCGCTTCCGGGAACGCGGCGGCCAGGGGGAGTTCGGGGGACTCGGCGGTCATGGCAGCAGGCTAGGGGAACGGGTACGAGCGGGAGCAGGGGCTCCCGCTGTGACCTTGCACTCTTCGGCCGCGGGTCCACCCGTCCGGTCGGCCGGGTGCTCGTCCGTCCCGCGCCCGTTCGTATCCGGGGCGGGGTGTGCGGTGCGGAAGGAGCCGGCCCGCTGTGTCCGGCCGGCCGGCCCGCCGCTAACGACCGTGCCGGGCCCGCCAGTCGCGGGCGACCTCGTCGATGTCGAAGGGGACGAGCGGGCGCGGCGGGCCCTCCAGCGGAACGCGGTGCGCCGCGCGGATCTTGTCGTTGACGGCCGTCAGGACGCGGCGCAGTGCGGCCTCCGAGGGAGCCGTGGACGCCGCCTCCAGCGCGTCCTCGGCCTCCTTGCACAGGGCGAGCGTCGGCGGGAGGTACGAGAGGTTCTCCCGGCTCATCTTCTCCTTGACCCACCACAGCTCGTCATACGGCTTGTCGAGACCGGCGAGCGGTTTGCCCGCGCCCGTCAGATGGGCGAAGTCACCCCGCTCCGTCGCCTCGCGGATCTGCTTGTCGATCCACGACTCGAAGCTGACACCGGGTGGTTTGCGCTCGGTCATCGTGTGGGTCTCCCGAGGTCTCAGGGCCGTCCGATCCTCTTCGTGCCAGGCGGGTGCCTCCCTCCACCGTAACGCGCCCCCGCCACGGGCCCCCGGCCGCCTACGGCGTGGGGGCCGACGACCCCGTCGGGCTGGGCTCGATGACCGGGAAGGCGTTGTTGCCGCCGCAGATCATGGGGCCGACGCGGGCCTGCGCGTCCACCAGGGTCACCAGGACCTGCCCCGGCGGTTTGTGGCCGGGAACCCGGGCGTTGGCCACGGTGCACACCAGCTGGCTCATCGCGGCGGAGTTCAGCGCCTTGATGCTCGGCAAGGTGATCTGGACCCGGCCTTCGGTCTCGGCGGCGACCAGCGGGCCGGAGAACTTCGGCAGGACGCTGGAGAGCCCGCGCATCCGCTCCGCGTGGTCCGGCCCCGCCAGCAGGAGGTCGAGCGCGCTCTGCGGGCCGGCCGGCGTCTTCGTCGGCCGGGTCGCCGAGCGGAGCCCCGACTGTCCGTAGAAGAACAGCTGGACATCGGAGACGGGCTGGCCCGGGGCCTTCACCCCGGAGGCGGGCACGCCCGCGTCGATGACATCGGTGGGCGCGATGCCGCAGCCGGCCAGCGCACCGGCCAGCAGGCCGCCCAGGGCGATCCGCCCGGCCCGCGCGGCGGTCGGGGCGTTGCGGGCGCTCATGCCTCGCTCTCCTTCCCGGCCGGGGGACGCATCGCATCCCGGCCGTCGTCGGTGGCCGCGGGGGCCGACAGGGCGGCGGCCGGGTGCTTGGCGTCGTACGTGGCCGCCCGCTCGACCGCGTCGGCCGTCGGGTACCCCGCCGCGGCCGCGGCGGGATCGTCCTCCGCCGGGTCGTCGGTGGCCACGTCCTGGGCCGTGGCGGTCCGCTCACCGTGGTGCAGCGGCAGATCGACGGTGAACACCGCGCCGCCCTCGGGGGAGTTGGCGGCGCGTACCGTGCCGCCGTGCAGCCGGACGTTCTCCAGCGCGATGGCCAGGCCCAGGCCGCTGCCCTCGGACCGGGCGCGGGCCGAGTCCGCCTTGAAGAAGCGGTCGAAGACGTGCGGCAGGACCTCGGGGTCGATGCCGGGGCCGCTGTCCGAGATCTCGATCAGCAGCCGCTCCGCACCCGGCTCGGGCGCGTGCAGCAGCACCCGGACCGGTTCGCCGCCGTGGTGCAGGGCGTTGCCCACCAGGTTCGCGACCACCACGTCCAGCCGGCGGGGGTCGAGCCGGGCCCGTACGTCCGGCGCCAGGTCCGCCGTCACCCGCTGCTGCCAGGCCCTGGCCTGAAGGGTCTTGCGGATGGTCTCGGCGACGTCCACCTCGTCCAGGTGCAGCGCCGCGGCCCCCGCGTCGAACCGGGAGACCTCCATCAGGTCCTCCACCATCCGGGCCAGCTTGCCGGTCTCCTGGCTGATCAGCCGGACCGCGGCGGCGGTGTCGGGGTCGAGGGACTCGGCATCCTCGTCGAGGACATCGGTGACCGCGGCCATCGCCGCCAGCGGCGTACGCAGCTCGTGCGAGACATCGGCCGCGAACCGCCGGGCGTTGGACTCCAGCCGGCGCAGCTCGGCCACGCTCTCCTCCAGCTTCGCGGCCATGTCGTTGAAGGTGCGGGACAGATCGGCCAGTTCGTCGGCGCCCTTCACCTCCAGCCGGGTGTCCAGCTTGCCCTCGGCGATCCGCCCGGCGGCCTGCCGCAGCCCCCGTACGGGCCGCAGCACACCGCGCGCGGCGAGCAGGGCCGGGATCACGGCCAGCGCGAGCACCGGCACGGCCCCGCCGCGTGCGGCGCTCACCAGCGCCTCGACATTGGCCTCCTCGGCCCGCAGCGGCAGCTGGGCGTAGACGGACAGCGGCGACGCCGCACCGCTCGACTCCCGGACCGGCATCCCGATCAGCAGCCAGGGATCGCCGCCGCGGTCCACCCGCTGGAAGACCGGCACATGGCGCTTCTCGACCGAGTCGAGGACGCCCGCGGGCATCACCACATCGCGGCGCAGACCGCCTTCGCTGCTCTCCGGCAGACCGTGGTAGGAGACGGAGACGTCCCAGTCCCGGGACTTCCCGGAGCGCTCCAGCTGCACCCGGAAGGAGTCCAGATCGGCCTGGGAGGGCGGCACCGCGAGCTCCGGCGCCAGCGAATTGACCTGCGCCCGCAGATCGTTGACGGCGGCGTCCTGGGAACGCTGGAGGATGGCGTTACGGGCCTCGCGGTAGGTCAGCCCCGCGGTGGTCAGCGCGCTCACGGCGGCGACCAGCAGGAAGGCGACGACCAGCCGGGCCCGCAGCCCGCCCAGCTGCGAGCGGGTCGGTACGAGGCGGGCCAGGCGCCTCACAGTGGTCCGAAGCGGTAGCCGAAGCCGCGCACGGTCTGGACGTAACGGGGGCTGCGCGGGGTGTCCTCTATCTTCGTCCGCAGCCGCATCACACAGGCGTCGACCAGCCGCGCATCGCCGTGGTAGCTGTGCTCCCAGACGTGTTCGAGCAGTTGCTGGCGGCTGAAGACCTGCCCCGGAGTGGCGGACAGGAACAGCAGCAGCTTCATCTCCGACGGCGCCAGCGGCAGGTCCTTGCGGGCCTTGGTGACGACCAGACCGGCCCGGTCGATGGCCAGCTCGCCGTAGGTCTCGACCGGGGACGGACCCGGTTCGGTGACGGCCGGCGCACCGTCGGCGGGCAGCGCGGTACGGCGCAGCACGGCGCGGATCCGGGCCTCCAGGACCTCGCCGCGGGCGGGCTTGATGATGTAGTCGTCGGCGCCGGCCTCCAGGCCGAGGACCACGTCCAGGTCGTCACCGCGGGCGGTGAGCATGATGATCGGCAGCTGGCGTTCGGCGCGGATCAGCCGGCAGACCTGGAAACCGTCCTTGCCGGGCAGCATCAGGTCCAGCAGGACGATGTCGGGGCGGAAGGCCGGCAGGACGTCGAGGCCCTCCTCGCCGCTGGCCGCGGCCTCCACTTCGTGACCGCGCCGCCGGAGCGCGAGTGTCACTCCGTCCCGTACGGCGGCGTCATCTTCGATCAGAAGTACACGTGGCATGGGTTCAGTATCAATAAGTTTCATGATGGATCCGTAACAGGGGGAGCCTGCCCGGAATTCTGAGCATCTGTCGTGGTGCAGGGCGGCCGGCATACGCACGGGCCCGCTGTCATACGGTACGCACACGAGCACGGCACAAGGGACGGGGTTCACATGGCACGGCGCTTCGGCATCCAGGGCGGCATCATCGGAGCGGCGGCGGCAGCGGTGGTGTCGCTCGTGGTCGCGGGGGCGCTCGCCTTCACCCCGTCCGGCGACGGTTCCCAGGCCCGCGCCGACGCCCCGGAAACGGGGCAGCAGGCCGGCCGGACCCCCGCGGCCGCCAAGATCGACCCGTCCATCGTGCACGCCTCGGACCGGCCGGGCCGCAGCCTGAACATCACCATCGACGACGGCCCGGACCCGGTCTGGACCCCGAAGGTGCTCGCGGTGCTGAAGAAGTACGACGTCAAGGCGGTGTTCTGCATGATCGGCCCGCAGGCTCGGGCCCATCCGGAGCTGGTCAAGAAGGTCGTGGCCGCGGGCCACAAGCTCTGCGACCACACCATGGACCACAACACCGCCATGGACCACCGGTCGCAGAGCTACCAGTCGCAGCAGATCCTCGACGCCCGGAAGATGATCGAGGACGCGGCGGGTGGTGCGGAGGTGGAGTACTACCGCGCGCCCGGCGGCGCCTTCACCCCCTACAGCAGGCAGCTCGCCGCGGCACACGGTATGCGCCCGCTGGGCTGGAACGTCGACAGCAAGGACTTCGAGGGCGGCAGCGTCGCGACGATCGAGGCGACCGTACGCGGTGAGCTGCCGAACGGCCCGACCGTCCTCTTCCACGACGGCGGCGGCAACCGCGCCCGGACGGTGACGGCGCTGGACCAGCTGCTGCCGTGGATGCAGCAGCAGGGTTACGGCTTCGGCTTCCCGCAGCGCTGACCGTGCCGAACGGTGGGGGCGGTGGGGCGGGCGGACCGGGCGGTGCCGGCCGGGCGTCGGGCCCCGCCGCCGGTGCCGCCTCACGCCGCGCCGAACAGCTCCGCGAGACCGCGCTCGACGCCCAGATGCGCCGGCTCACGTCCCGCCGGCACCACCGCGTAGGAGCGCGTCAGGAACTGCCGGACGTCCGCGGTGTCCAGCTGGACCATGGCGATGCCCTCGTCCGCGTGGAACTCCATCACGGTGCGGTCCGGGCCGCACGGCCGTACCCGCACATCCCCCCGGCCGGCCGGGGAGGACAGTCCCTCGGCGAGCAGTTCCCGGGCGAACGCCCAGTCCACCGCGACGCCGTCCAGTGAGATCTCCGGCGGGAACGACATCCGGACCGCGAGCGGATCGGCGAGGTGATAGTGCAGCACCGCGGGCACCGCGTGCGGGCCGGGCGCCGTCGCGATGAGACGGACCTGGACGGCTTGATCGATGACTCGGTCCATCGCGGCGGCTCCCTCACGGTGTCGGGTCATGGGCATGGCGCATGGAGTAGGACGGCGCGCCCGTGCCCGCCGTGCATGCGACAGGTGTGTGATCTGCGTCATGTTGTGAATCCCGGGTGTGAATCGGGGTAGCGGGCAGGGCCCGGAAATGGATACGGAAGCACGGCCGTACCCGCGAATCCAGTGGGAATGCGCGATATATGCCGAAATCAGCTGCTTCTACGTCTTCCGTGCGACCGATGCCCGCGCGCCCGACCGCGCCACGCACCTGGCCCGCCGCCTCACTGAACTTCCGGAGTTCCCGGGGGAGTTGATGCCGCCCGCGGCCGGACCCGGCCGCCTCGCCTATCCGGTGGCTCCCCTCGCCCCCCTCCGCACCCGCTTCGCGTGCTTCGCGCCGGGTGCGCCGTACGCCGGAACCTCCTGCGGCGCCTCGTCCGGACGCAGCAGGAATTCCTCCAGGATTCCGGGGGCGGCCCTCGCGGCGAAGGCCGGGGCGTAGTCGGCGGCGATGTCCGGGATGCGGTAGCCGTCCTCGCCCGCCGCGACCGCCGCGGTGAGGGCGACGAGGCCGGCGCGGCGGGTGAACGGGGAGGTGGTGAACGTCCAGGCGATGACCGCCTCGCGCTGGAGGGCGAGGGTGTCGCGGCTGAAGGTGCCCGAGCGGACGACCAGATGGCGGTCGCGTACGCCGTGCCCCAGATTGCGGTACGCGTCGTGGGCCAGCCACCACACGGCCGGCGTCGTGAGGACGGCGTAGATCCAGGCGCAGTGCAGCAGCACGGGCGTGAACGCCACCCCGAGGCCCGCGAGGACGGCCGTGCCGGGCAGGACCGCGAAGAGCAGGCCGCGCGTCCGCCGCCGGCGCAGGGCGACCCGCGGATGCCGGGTCAGCGCGTCCGGTGCCTGACCGGTCCGCGGCGTCAGCTCCGGATCGGGGAAGGGGGACCGGAGGGCGCCGCCCGCCACCCGCAGCGCCTCCCGGCGGGGCGCGGGCGGCAGCAGCGCGCTGCGCCGCCGGTTCTCCTCGCGGTCGCCGAGCCCGCCCGCCACCGCGCGGACCGTCGCACCCCCGCCGGCCCGCAGCAGCAGCGGTTCGCGGAGCAGTACCCCGCGCAGCCGGGCCCGTTCGATGGTGACCGAGCGGGTGGTGAGCAGTCCGTGGCGCACCCGCAGCGTGCGCGCGTCGGCCCACTCCAGGGTGTAGTTCCACCAGCCCTCGACGTAGTGGACGAGGGCGCCGGCCGAGCCCAGGGCGACGATGGCGAGCAGCACCGCGGGGACGGTCAGCCACAGCATGCTCGATCCGAACTCCCGGAACGCCCGCTGGACGAAGCCCAGTTTCCACGGCTCGATGCCGATGCCGTCCAGCGCCCGGTAGCCGGCGCCCAGCACGAGGAACACCCCGCCGACGACCCAGAAGGTGAGCGGCGCGTACCGCAGCCAGCGCCAGTTGACGCGGGCCAGCACCGGGTTCTCGCCCGCCGCCTCGGTGTCGGCGTGCGCGAGCAGCGCGGTGCGCAGCCGGTCCGCCTCGGGTATCGCGAGCGCCTCCAGCGTCAGCTCGCTCCCGCCGTCCGCGGAACCCGCGGTACCGGCGCGCAGCACGGTGACGCCCAGCAGCCGGTGCAGCGGTGAGGCCGTCAGATCGACGGTGCGGATGCGGTGCAGCGGCACACTGCGCAGCCGCCGGGTCAGCAGCCCGCTCCGTACGTCGAGGGTGTCGTGGGTGACCCGGAAGTCCGTCCGGGCCCAGCGGATCAGGCCGAGCGCGGTGACGACGGCGAACGAGGCGGCGATGGCGGCCAGCGTGATGCGGGCCCCGGTGCCGATCCGGCCCCCGGTGGCCAGCGCGGTGAGCGCGAGCGAGCCGAGCGGCGCGGCCAGCCAGCCGCAGTGCACCAGCAGGGTGCGCGGATCCAGCCGGCGCCACGGCGGCGGTCCGCCGGGAGCGGGAGCGGGAGCGGGCTCGGGGGCGCTCATGCGGCATCACCCGGCACGTCCTGCGCGGCCTCGCCGATCCGGCGCGACAACTCCTCGGCATCGGCGTCGGACAATCCCGCGATCTTGATGTCGCCCGCGGTGGAGGCGGTGGTGACGGTCACCGTCGCCAGCCCGTAGCGCCGCTGGAGGGGGCCGCGCACGGTGTCCACCGTCTGCACCCGGGACAGCGGCGCGATCCGCCGCTGCTGCCAGAGCCAGCCGCCCGCCGCGTAGACCGCGCGCTCACCCAGCTCCCAGGCGTGGACGGTGTACCGCAGGCGCGGCATCACCAGGGGGTAGCCGAGGGCGGGCAGTACGAGCACGGCCAGCAGCAGCGGGCCCAGCCACGGCAGCGCGCCGGGGAAGAACAGCACACAGAGCACCGCCAGGGCCAGCGCGGTGAGCAGCAGCGGGCCGCTGAGCGTCAGCAGCGCCTGGCGGGTCCACCAGGCGCGGGCGCGGGGATCGACGCGATGGCGGGGCGGGCGCAGGAGTGGCGCGGGGTGCTCGGGCATCAGGGTCACCGGTTTCCAGGTCAATCGTATTGATTGCCGGTACGTTATAACGGTACAAGCGACTTGTAAAAGTGCGCCGGCCGGATGTCCGTACCCGGCCACCAGGCAGCGGAACCGGCCGCTGAGCGGAGGAAGGGGGCATCGGTGCCCAAGAAGGTGGACCACGAGGCCAGACGGCAGGAGATCTCCGGGGCGCTCTGGCGGATCGCGAGCACCCGGGGCCTGGACGGTGCGAGCCTGCGCGATGTCGCCGCCGAGGCCGGCATCTCGCTCGGCCGGCTCCAGCACTACTTCCGCACCAAGGACGAGATGCTCGCCTTCGCGCTGCGGCGGATCAACCAGCTGGCCGGTGACCGGATCCGCGCGAGCGTCGAGGCGGCCGGCGCCGAACCGTCCCCGCGCCTGGTGCTGCGCGCCTGCCTGACGGGGATGCTCCCGCTGGACGCGAAGAGCCGCGTCGGGGCGCTCGTCGGCGTCGCCTACTTCGCCCGCGCCGTGCACGACGAGCAGCTACGGGCCGAGGCCAGGGACGGCATCCCCGTACTGCGCGCCTTCTTCGCCGACCAGCTGCGGCTGGCCGCGGAACGGGGCGAACTGCCGCCGGAACGCGCCACCGAGGACACGGCGATGCTGCTGATCAGCCTGGTCGACGGGCTCTCCACCTACCTCCTGCTGGACGTACACGGCCCGCAGCAGGCGCTGGAACTGCTGGATCTGCATCTGGCGAACCTGTTCGACTCGCCCGCGGACGAGGAAAAAAAAGGGCGGCGCGCGATCAATGATCACCCGTCGTGACAATTCACCGTCGTGGCAGCTTCGCGGCTCAGAAACCGCCGGGGCGGGGCGCCGCTGTGCGGTGCTGCGGTGGCAGGGGAGGGGCAGGCCGGAGGTATCCGTACAGTACGGGCGCGCTGACCGAACGGTGCGGGCCGGCCTACGGGGGCCGGACGTCGCGGTACGCCGCCGCGGCCGCCATCGCGGCGGCCCCGGCGGCGTACCCCGCGGCGAACGGGTCAGACCGGCGCGATCTCGATGACGCTGAGACCGACATGGGACGGCAGCGGCACCACCTTGGTGACGGCGAGTCCGGCCTGCGCGCACAGCTGGTCGAAATCGGCGCGCGTGCGTTCCTTCCCGCCGACGAGTACCAGCATCTGAAGGTCCTTGATGTAGGGGTCCAGCCCCACGGTGTCCGGGGTCACCAGCTCGGGCAGCACGACATCGATGATCAGCAGCCGGCTCTCCGCGGACATCGCCGCACGGCAGTTGCGCAGGATGGCGGCCGCGCGCTCGTCGTTCCAGTTGTGGATGACGCTCTTGATCACGTACAGATCCGAGCCCGCCGGTACGGCGTCGAAGAAGTCCCCGGTGGCGACCGCGCACCGCCCGTCCAGCCCCGCGGCCTTGAGGGTGCCGGCGGCCTGGGCGGCCCCCTCGACGGTTTCGAAGATCACGCCGTTCAGCCCGGGATGGCGTTCCAGGATCGCGGTGATCAGCGTGCCGTCGCCGCCGCCGATGTCGGTCACCGTGGTGAACGGGCCGAAGTCGAAGTGCTCGACCACCGTGTCGGCCGTTTCGCGGCTCTCCTCGCTCATGGCCGCGTTGAACAGCGCCGTCAGTTCCGGTTCATCGGCGAGATATTCGTAGAGCGGCCTGCCGAAGTGCTCGTCGAAGGCGGTGCGCCCGGTGCGGATGCTGTCCTCCAGACGGGTCCAGGGGCGCAGCGTCTGCGGTGCGGTGTGGAACCGCGCGAAGTCGTACAGGGAGCCCGGGTGCTCCTTGCGCAGCAGGGACCCGACGTCGGTGAGCGCGAACCTCCCCGGGGCACGTTCCTCACACAGTCCCAGACTCGCGAGCGCCCGGAGCAGCCGGTTCATCTGCTCCGGGGCGATCTCGTACCGCCGGGCGAGATCGGTGGCGTCCGACTCGCCCTCCCCGATCGCGTCGGGGAGATCCATCCTGGCCGCCAGGCTCACGACCTCGGTGATCCTCGAACCGAACAGCCGCCGCATCAGCGTCCGGCGTGCCTTGAGCTGTGCCGCGTTCCATTCCGCCATTTCTGGCACCTCTGGTCCTCTCGATGTCCGTGCTGTGCTGGTCTCGGGCTCCGGCGCGGACGGCGGCAGCCACTGGCCCCGTACCGGTCAGCCGAGTTCGCGGCTGCCGATGGTGTACACGTGCTCCGGCCGGGCCCTGGGGGCCCGCCCCTCGGCCGGGCGGCTGGATGCAGCGGGCTGAGCGGGACGGGAGCACGGCGGCCGGCACCGCTACCTGCTCGGGCCGGTTCTCCGGAACCGGCCCGGCCCTTCGCCACCACGCCCGTGGCGGTCAGCAGCTCGTCGACGGCGCGCGCGTGGCGGCGCAACCGGCCTCAGGTCCACGACCTGCCGTCGTGCTCGACGGCCGCCGCCTCGTCCGGAGCCTCGCGCGACGGCTGGGCGAGGCGGTCCTGTAACCCCACCGTGCCCCCGCTCGCCGGCGCGACGCCCGGCCGCGTGTCAGCTACGTGATCGGATTCACGCACCCTGAAGTGAACTCATGGGAAAACGCCGGGAGTTCGGCGGCCGAAGGATGTCCGCGGAGCCGGTCCTGGTGCCTCTCCCGGCAGGCTCTGCCCCGTCGGGCCGCCCAGCACGCACGCTCGCCGCGGTGGCCAGAAGTCCTGGTAGCTCCGGTACAAGGACTTCCGGCCGCCTCGCGATCGCACGCACCGGACGACGCTCCTCACGGGGCGGACACTGCCGGTCACGGCACTGGCGTGCGCGAGGGCCGGCCCGTGACGTGCGTACTCGGCGCACCGCGCGGAGCGCCGTCGCCCGCGCAACGCCCCGCGCGGCTGCCCGATGTCCGTCCGGTGCGGTGTCCGGGCACGGCGGGCCCGCCGGACGAGCCGTCGCCCGGCGCCGCACCGTGCCCGCGGTCCCGCCCGTCCTCACCTCGACGTCGTACACCGGCGCCCCCGGCCCGGCCGTCCCGTCGTCGGTGAGGCACGGGACCGGCGGAGCTCAGTCGGTGCCGGGGGGCGCCTCACCCCAGCCCCAGGTCTTGATGGTTTCCCGGGTGGCCGGCTTCGCGTCCAGCTGCGAATTGGCCATGGCGCGGCGCGAGCCGAATTCCACATAGCCCACGAACGCGGACCGGAATTCGGCGTCGGTGGGCACTCCGACGTGGTCGGCGGCCTCCATGAAGAGTTTTACCCAGCGCTCCCGCTGCTCCGGCCGGATGCCCCGGCCGCGGTGCCGGGAGAGCATATGCGGAAAACCGCCGTGCCCCTCGGTATAGGCTTCCGGCCCGCCGAAGACCTCGCCGAGCCAGACCGCGACATGCTGGGGGTGGTCATCCGCCATGCGGGCGAAAAGCGGGGCGAGTATCTCGTCCTCGCGGACCCGCCGGTAGAACTCCTCGGTCAGCCGCTCCAGCCGCTCCGCGCCGCCGATCCATTCGTACATGGTGGGAACCGTGTCCGTCATCGTGCCACCTCCGATTGGCCATCCGTTGTCCACGACGCAAACCCGGTTCGGGTGGCGGCGAGGTACACCGCCCGGCGGGCGCTCGCTGTCCCGGGACAGCAGCTCCGTGCGCGGCGCGAGGCGGTTCATGGTCGTTGTGCCGTTGTCCTCGCCAGAACATAGAAGCGACGGACGGCGGCCTCAATACGGTGCCGCCGAAGGGATGACCGAAGGATTGCCTCCGCTGCGCCGGGAACCGGGCAGGTCCGCAGGCCGGCCGCGGGGTCAGCGGCAGGCCGGGAATCGACGCCGCGTCAGTGGCCATGGCTGTGACTGTGGCTGTGGCCGGGACTGTGATGGTGGTTGTGGTCGTGGCCGTGCCCATGGCCCGGTTCACGGCCCGTCTCATGGCCGGACTTGTGGCGCCGGTGGGGCCTGGCGCGGACATGCATGCGTTCGCCCTGCCGGCCGAAGAGGCTGAGGAGTTCGACGGCGCCGTTCCCGGTGCTGCCGAACCAGTGCGGCAGCCGGGTGTCGAACTCGGCGGCCTCACCGGCGTCCAGGACCAGATCGTGATCGGCCAGGATCAGCCGCAGGCGTCCGGAGAGGACGTAGACCCACTCATAGCCTTCATGGGTGCACACCTCGGGCGTGCTCTGGGTCTCCGGGATCACCATTTTGAAGGTCTGGAGCGGGCCGGGCTGCCGGGTCAGGGGCAGGACCATGTTGCCGTTCACCTGCTTGGCGGCGAGGCGGATACGGGGGTCGCCGACCTCGGGGGCGCCGACGAGTTCGTCGAGGGGGACCTGGTGGGCCTGGGCGATGGGCAGCAGGAGTTCCAGGCTGGGGCGGCGCTGGCCGGATTCCAGCCGGGACAGGGTGCTCTTGGAGATACCGGTGGCCTCGGACAGCGCCGCCAGTGTGACGCTGCGCTGGGTGCGCAGCCGCTTGAGGCGGGGGCCGACTTCGGTCAGGGCCTGGGCGATGGCAGGAGAGTGTTCCACCCGCCCATTGCACCGCGCCTGTCCCGGAAACAGCAATAAATATCGTCGTGGACTTGCCACCGACAGCACTCTGCGGTCGGAGAGGAGCGCGATGAGTGGGACAGCTGCGGAATCCGGACGCGTCGTCGTGGCCGGCGCGGGCCCGGCCGCTCCGCACGCCGCGCCGGCAGTGCTCCCGCGGGGACGGGCCGGCGGGCCGGGACCGCCGCGTACGTCGTGGCTCTGACCGGCCGTCGGACGGACCGGCGCCCCCGGTGCCCCGGTCGCCGTGCCGTGCCCCTCGGCTGTCGCGCACCCCGTGCGACAGCACCCCGGTCGCTTCCCGCCACCCGGTCCGACAGTAGGCCCCGGACCGCCCCGCCCCGTATCCACAGCCCCTGTCCGGCACCGCACCGACAAGACAAGGGAGAGACCCTGTCATGCCCTCAGCACCCGGAGACAGTGTGGACGAGCAGCACACAGCGCAACGCGGGATACCCGTAGCGGTCTACCTGCTCGGCCTGAGCCTCTTCGCCATGGGCACCTCGGAGTTCCTGATCGTCGGAGTGCTGTCGGACATCGCGGGTGACCTCCGGGTGTCGCTGCCGACGGCCGGCACCCTGATCTCCGCGTTCGCGGTCGGCGTGCTGCTGGGCGCCCCGCCGCTGGCGGTGCTGACCCTGCGGTGGCCCCCGCGCACCACCCTGCTGGTCTGCCAGACGCTCTTCGTCGTCGCCATCGCGTTCGGCCTGCTCATGCCCGGGTACGGGGCGCTGCTGGCCGCCCGCGCGGTCAGCGGAGTGGCGTACGCCGGATTCTGGGCGGCCGCGTCGGCGACCGCGATCCGCATGGTCCCGCCGGACCGCACCGCCAGGGCGCTGTCGGTGGTGGTCACCGGGCTGAGCCTGGCCATGGTCGCCGGCGGTCCGGCCGGCACGCTGATCGGTGAACACTCCGGATGGCGCGCGGGGTTCTGGGCGGTGGCCGCGCTGACCGCGGCGACCGCGATCGCGGTGCGGCTGACGACGCCCGGCACCGACCGCGGCCAGGACGCGGCTCCCGACCGGGGCGCCGAGCTGCGCGCGATGGCCCGGCCCAGGCTCTGGGTGGCCTACGGCAACACCATGCTGACCACTGCGGCGTACATGGTGTCGTTCAGCTACCTGGGCGCGCTGCTGACCGACAGCGGCGGGCTGCCCGCCGGCTGGGTACCGGCCGTACTGTCGCTGTTCGGGACCGGCGCCTTCGCCGGGCTGACCATCGGCGGGCGGACCTCGGACCGGCACCCCTTCCCGACGCTGTACGCCGGGATCCTCGGCATGGCCGTCGTCTCCGTCGCACTGGCCCTGCTGGGCAGCCACCTGGCGGCCACGATCCCGCTGGTGTTCCTGCTCGGACTGACCGGATTCCTTGTCAACCCGCCGGTGCTCTCCCGGGTGTTCACGATCGCGGTCGGCGCGCCGACCCTGGCCGGGGCGGCGAACGTCTCGGCGATGCAGCTGGGGATCACGGTGGCACCGCTGCTGGGCGGCCTGGCGATCGGCGCCGGCCTCGGGCTCCCCTCGGTCGGCTGGGTGGGTGCCGCGCTCGGACTGGTCTCGCTCGGCGCGGCGCTGACCGACGCCCGGCTGGACCGCCGCGCGGGCGCACAGCCGGCCGCCGCCACGTCGGCCGCGCCCGCCGGGCAGGCGGGCTGACCGGCCCGAGCGCGACGGCCGGGCGGCCGCTGCCGCTCGCCCTCGCACAACCGACAACGGACGTATGCGGCTTCGGGTTCCCCGCCCGGCGGACTCCACCGGGCGGGGAACCGGTCCCGCACCGGCTGTGCGCCATGACCAGCCGGCGGCCCGTCCAGGCGCCCCGCCGCCGGCCGTCCCCGTCTCCTGCCCGCCCCTCCCAGCGCCGCCTTCCGCCGCCGCACCGGCAGCCGCGTCCGCGCCACGGGCGCGCCAGTGCCCCTCCCGGCGAGCTCTGCCCCGTCGCGCCGCCAGCACGCACGCTCGCCGCGTCGGCCGAGAGCCCTGGTAGCTCCGCTGCAAGGATTTCCGGCCGCCTTGCGACCGCACGCACCGGACGACGCTCCGCACGGGGCAGACATCGCCGGTCATGGCACCTAGGCGCCGCGCAGCAGGGCGGCGAGATCGCCGTCCACATCGAGGTGGTGCATTTCGCCGCCTTTCGGGACGAGTTCGTACGACCGGGCCAGGAAGTGCCAGAGGTCCCGCGTGCCGAACTGCACCATCGCCACCCCGTCGGCGGTGTGGAACTCCAGCATCGTGGCGTCCGGGCCGCACGGCCAGATGTGGACATCGCCGGTCCCGGACGGCTCGCGCAGCCCCGCCTCCAGCAGGTCGCGGGCGAAGGACCACTCCGCCTCCGCCCCGTCCAGTGACGCGATGGGGGGAAACACCACGCGCACCGCGAACGGGTCGGTGCGGTCGTAGCGCAGGGCCGCCGGGATCATCCGCGACCGTGGTGCGGTCGCGATGAGGCGGGCGTGGACGGCTTGGTCGATGGCGGTGGACATCGCCGGCTCCCTTGCATTCGGTGCGGATCCTTTCCCCTATGACCACTATGACGACCGAGGCATTACGCCAGAGCACCGGATTCCAGCGTGACCTGTGTCACGCAACTTTGAATGAGAGAATATGACCTCCTTACGCTTGCGAAACCCAAGCAATGCGCCGATGGTCCAGTGGTCCGGGCCGTGCTCTCCGTGAGGTGCGGAGCCGGACCGCCGGGGTGATATATCAGGGGTTGTGCCGCCATGTCAGATGTCGTGCCCGATGCCGCCGTTGTGGCTTGTGAGGAGTCGGCGGCGGACGCCTACGCCGCGCTCTACGAACAGGAGCACCCGCGTCTGGTCGGCTATGCCCGCTCACTGACCTCGAACGCCTGGCTGGCCGAAGACCTCGTCGCCGAGGCCCATTTCCGCGTCTGGCGACGGATCCAGGGCGGCCACCGCATCGACAACGTCCCGGCGTATCTGCGCACCACCATCCGCCACCTCGCCACCACGGTCGGCGCCGACGCCGCCCGCGAGATCCCGCGCGACCCGGAGGGCGGCCACGCCTGGCCCGAGGCCACCGAATCCGCCCCGGGCGCCGACCCGATGCAGCGCATCGCCTATGTCGATCTGCTCGCCAGGGTTCTCGGCCAACTGCCGCAGCGCTGGGTGAAGGCGCTGTGGCTGGCGGAGGCCGAGGATCAGTCGCTGGAGGCGGTCGGCAAGGCCATCGGCGCCGGCAAGGGCGCGACCGCGGTGCTGCTGCACCGGGCGCGCGAGGGGATGCGGCAGGCGTTCCTGCGGACGATGCCCGGTGCGCCGGACAATCCGGCGTGCGCCGCGTACTGGGAGCGGATGCCCGCGTTCGTCCGGGGCGAGGCCACCGACAAACAGGCCGGTGACGTCGACAGCCATCTCCTGGACTGCCCGGACTGCCACGGCAGGATGACGCTGCTGGCCCACGCCAACCACCGGTTGCCGGCGCTCACCGGCCCCGCGCTGCTGGTGTTCCTGACGAGCGGTTCGGCGAAGTTCCTGCTGGCGCTGGCCGGTACCGGGGCCGCCGCCGCGGGCTCGGGCACACCCCCGTCCGGGGGCGGCGCGCTCAAGGTGGCGCAGCGGTCCGTACGGCATCTGCTGCGCGGCCAGGTCCGCCAGGCCGGACCGCTCGCCGTGACGGTCGCCGGGGTCGGGGTGGTGGCGGTGGCCGGGGCGGCGGTCGCCGCGGGGCTCGCCCTGACCGGCAACGACCCGGGCGCTCCCCAGCAGCGGGCCGCGGTTCCGTCGCACGGCGGTGGCGGTGAGCCCCCGCAGCCCGCCCTGCCGGGAGGGGCGTCGGGCGGGAGAACCGGAGGCGCGCCGGGGGGCGGACCGGGCGCCGCGGCGGGCGGTGCGCAGGGAGCGGGTCCGTCGGGGGATCAGCCGCAGTCCTGGCGGAGCGAGCCGGCGCCCGCGCGTTCCGTGGCCTCCATACCGTCCCTGCCGTCGCCTCTCCTGCCGCTCGCCCCGGCCGAGCCGGGAGCGGCGGGACCGACGCCGAAGCCCTCGGCGTCCGCTCCGACGACCACGCCGACAGGCGCTCCGCCGCCCCGCCCGACGACCGACCCGACGACCGGTCCGACCACCGGCCCCACGACTGACCCGACGAGCGGCCCCACGACGGCGCCGACGGTGACGCCCCGGCCGCCGACCCCCACCCCGTCGGTTCCCACGCCCACCTTCACCCCCACGGACCCGACGCCGAGCGTCCCCGTCCCGCCCACGGACGAGCCGTCGCCCGATCCCACCTCGTCCCTGAACTGCGGCTGGCACTGGTGGGGTTCGACGCTCGTCTGGATCTGCACCTGGCAGTGAACACACGTACGCCGACCGGCACGGCCTGTGGCGGCCCTGCCGGTCGGCGTACGGTTCCCGTGCCCCCCTGCGCTTTCCCGCTCCCCCCGCGGACAACTACCGGTTGCGTCCCGACAGTTGCCGCCGCGGCGGACCCGCCGGCGTCCGGCGGCTGCGGTAGACGACGTACGGCCGGAAGAAGTACTGCACCGGGAGGGCGACGACATGCATCAGGCGGGTGAACGGTGCGAGCAGCAGCAGGCCGAAGCCCAGCAGGATGTGCACCTTGAAGGCCATCGGGGCCGCCGCCATCAGCGCCACCTCCGGCCGGAGGACGAACAGGCTCCGGAACCACACCGAGATGCCCTCCCGGTAGTCGTAGTCACCGCCGCCCACCCCGGCGATCTGGACCAGCACGGTCGCCGTCAGACCGGCCAGCATCGCGGCGATCAGCAGCGTGTACATCAGATGGTCGCTGCGCAGCGTGGACCGGCGCACCGAGGGGACGGCGAGCCGGCGGTAGACGAGGATGCCGAGGCCGGCGACCGCGCAGCCGCCCGCCAGCGTGCCCGTGACGACCGCCATCAGGTGGTACGCGTGCTCGCTCAGCCCGGCCGCGCCGGTCCACGACGCGGGGATCACGAGCCCCACGAGGTGCCCGAGGATGACGAAGAGCATGCCGTAGTGGAAGAGCGGACTGCCGATGCGCAGCAGCCGCGACTCACGGAACTGCGACGAGTGGGTGGTCCACCCGAAGCGGTCGTAACGGGCCCGCCAGACGATGGCGGTGACCATCACGACGACGGCGACATAGGGGAAGACTCCCCACAGCATCCAGTCCAGGGTGTTCATGACGTCACCTTCTGCCACAGGGCACTTGCCGGGATCGGGGCGGGCGCGAGGTCGATACCGACCAGCTCCTGCGGGGGGCCGCTGCGGGCCAGCGCCTTGGCCTCCTCGCGGGTGCGCGGGGACGGGCCGGGCAGCGTGCCGCAGACGGCCCGCAGGACGGCGGCGTACGGGGAGCCGCTCTGCTCGACCGACAGCCGCAGCAGCTCCAGTCCGGCGCGGTGCCCGTCCAGCAGCTCCGTGCCCGCCGCATCGCCCGCGAGCGCGGCGAACTCCAGCATCACCGGCAGGAAGTCGGGCAGTTCGCCGCCGAAGTCACCCGCCATGCCGTACCGCCGGTAGAAGTCCTGCACGGCGACCAGCGCCGCGCCGCGGTTGCGGGTGTCGCCCGTCGTCCACCACGTCAGATACAGGCAGCGGCGGTTGCGGCTGTCGAAGGTAGCGACGTAGTGGGCGGCCAGTTCCAGTTCCGGGGTGGCCGCGAGGTGGCCGAGAAAGGCGGGCAGGCCGGCGGCCGCCGCGTCCCCCGGGAACTCCGGCGAACCCGGCGACTGCGCGTGCGTCGGCAGCTCCGCCAACGCCTCCCGGATGAGCGGCAGCTGCTCGCGCAGGAGCCGCTCGTCCGGGTAGCACAGGCACTGTGCGGCCACCCACCTGATCAGCGCGGTCGGGGTCATACCGCACCGCCCGCGAGGCGGCCCGGCGTGCGGGGCGGGAAGAGGCCGTCCGGGCGGCCGTTGGCGTCCCAGTTGAGCAGGTTCACCTTGGCCCCCCGGCCGTCGGACACCGGGTCGGACGCGTCCCCGGGAGCGCTCTCGCAGCCGGTCGGGGCGCCCTCGCCTGGACCGATATAGGTGTCCTCCAGCCGCTGCGCGTCCGCGCGGGCCGCCGAGGGGACGACGTACCGGTCCTCGTACTTGGCTATCGCCAGCAGCCGGAACATCGCCTCCATCTGGCCGGCCGTCAGCCCGACCTGTCCGGCGATGTCCGCGTCCCGCTCGTCGCGCAGATTGACGCCCCGCATGTACGACCGCATCGCGGCCAGCCGGCGCAGCACCGAGTCCACCGCGACGGTGTCCCCGGCGGTCAGCAGCTCCGCCAGGTACTCGACGGGGATACGCAGCGACTCGATCGCGCCGAACAGGTTCCCCGCGTCCTCGCCGTCGAAGCCCGTACCGGCCAGCGCGTCCACCACCGGGGAGAGCGGCGGGATGTACCAGACCATCGGCATGGTGCGGTACTCCGGGTGCAGCGGCAACGCGACCTGGTACTCGCAGATCAGCTTGCGGACGGGGGAGTTGCGGGCCGCCTCGATCCAGTCGGGTGCGATGCCGCTGGCCTCCGCGTCCCGGACCACGTCCGGGTCGAACGGATCGAGGAAGACGTCCAGCTGCGCCGGGTACAGGTCCCGGTCGTCCGCCACCGAGGCCGCTTCCAGCACCTTGTCCGGGTCGTAGAGCATGACGCCGAGGTAGCGCATCCGCCCCACACAGGTCTCCGAGCAGACCGTCGGCTGCCCGGCCTCGATGCGCGGATAGCAGAAGGTGCACTTCTCGGCCTTGCCGGTGGCGTGGTTGAAGTAGACCTTCTTGTACGGGCAGGAGCTGACGCACATCCGCCAGCCGCGGCACTGGTCCTGTCCGACCAGCACGATGCCGTCCTCCTCGCGCTTGTACATCGCGCCGGAGGGGCAGGCCGCCACGCACGCCGGGTTGAGGCAGTGCTCGCAGATCCGCGGCAGGTAGAACATGAAGGACTGCTCGAACTCGAACCGCACCTTCGTGCCCAGCTCCCGGCGGAGCTTGGCGATGACCGGGTCCTTGTCGCCGTGCTCGCTCGCCCCGCCCAGGTCGTCGTCCCAGTTGGGGCCCCAGGTGATGGTGTCCATCGGCTTGCCGGTCAGCTGCGAGACGGGCCGTGCGGTCGGCATGTCGTCACCGGCCGGGGCGTCCAGCAGCTGCTTGTACTCGTACGTCCACGGCTCGTAGTAGTCCTCGACGCCCGGCAGGTCCGGGTTGGCGAAGAGCTTGCCGAGGCGGCCGGCCCGGCTGCCGGACCGCAGCCGCAGCCTGCCCTGCCGGGTCCGCTCCCAGCCGCCCTTCCAGCGCTCCTGGTCCTCGTAGGTACGGGGATAGCCCTGTCCCGGCCGGGTCTCGACGTTGTTGAACCAGACGTACTCGGTGCCCTCCCGATTGCTCCACACCTGCTTGCAGGTGACGGAGCAGGTGTGGCAGCCGATGCACTTGTCGAGGTTCATCACCATGGCGACCTGGGCCATGACGCGGCGCCCGGTGCGGGCCGTACGGGGGGCCATCAGTACTGCACCTCCTGCGCGCGGCGGCGGATCACGGTGACCTCGTCGCGCTGGTTTCCGGTGGGGCCCTGGTAGTTGAAACCCCAGGCGAACTGGGCGTAGCCGCCGATGAGATGGGTCGGCTTGATGACCGCGCGGGTGAGCGAGTTGTGGATACCGCCGCGTTTGCCGGTGGTCTCCGCCTTCGGCACCGCGAGCGTGCGCTCCTGGGCGTGGTACATGTACACCGTCCCGGCCGGCATCCGGTGCGAGACGATCGCCCGCGCCGTCACCACGCCGTTGCGGTTGACGGCCTCCACCCAGTCGTTGTCCCGGACACCGATCGACGCGGCGTCCTGCGGGCTCATCCACACCGACTGGCCGCCGCGGGCCAGCGTCGCGATGTGCTGGTTGTCCTGGTAGGAGGAGTGGATCGCCCACTTGTTGTGCGGGGTCAGATAGCGGACCGTGACGCCCCGTTCGTCGACCGTGCCGACGGCCGGCTCCCCGTACAGGCTCGTCATGTTCAGCGGCGGCTTGTACGTCGGCATCGCCTCGCCCGCCTCGTGCATCCAGTCGTGATCCACGAAGAAGTGCTGCCGGCCGGTCAGGGTGTGCCAGGGCTTGAGGTGTTCGGTGTTGACCGTGAAGGCGGTGTAGCGCCGCCCGCCGGCCTCACTGCCCGACCACTCCGGCGAGGTGATCACCGGCACCGGGCGCGACTGGGTGTCCTGGAACGAGATCTGCCTGCCCTCGGCCTCCGCCGCCAGATGCGCCATCTCCTGGCCGGTCTGCTTCTCCAGCTGCCGGAAACCGTGGGTGGCGACCCGGCCGTTGGTGGTACCGGACAGCTTCAGGATGGCCTCGCAGGCGCGCTGCGCGGTGTCGAGCCGCGGCCGCCCGTCGGCGACCCCGCCGCGTACCGTGCCGTTCAGCCGTCCCAGCGTCCCGACCTCGGGCGTCACGTTGTACGTGACCGCTTTCTGGGTCACCCCCAGGGTGTCGACGAGCGGGCCCAGCGCGGCCATCTTCTCGCCCACCGCCGTGTAGTCGCGCTCGACGACCGTCAGCTTCGGCATCGTCCGGCCGGGCACCGGCGCGCAGTCGCCCGCCCGCCAGTCCAGGGCCACCCCGCCCGGCTGGGCGGTCTCGTCCACCGTGTCGTGCTGCAACGCGGTCGCCACCAGATCCCGCCGGGTGTCCAGCCGCCCCTTCGCCAACTCGCTGAACTTCTGCGCCAGTTCATGGAAGATGTCGAAGTCCGGCTTGGTCTGCCAGGGCGGGTCCACGGCCGGGGTGAAGGCGTGGACGAACGGATGCATATCGGTCGAGGACAGATCGTGCTTCTCGTACCATGTCGCGGCCGGCAGCACGATGTCCGACAACAGGGTCGTCGAGGTCATCCGGAAGTCCAGCGAGACCAGCAGATCCAGCTTGCCCTCGGCGCCCTCGCGCCACTTCACGTCCCGCGGCCGGCAGTCCGCCGGGGCCGCCCCGCCCTGCACCTGGCTGTCGGTGCCCAGCAGATGCTTGAGGAAGTACTCGTTGCCCTTGCTGGACGAGCCGAAGAGGTTCGCCCGCCAGACGGTCATCACCCGGGGCCAGTTCTCCGGCGCGTCCGGGTCCTCACCGGCGAACCCCAGCCGCCCGTCCCGGAGCTGGTCCACCGTGTACGCCACCGGGTCCACACCCGCGGCGTCCGCCTCGGCCACCAGATCCAGCGGATTGCGGTCGAAGGTCGGATAGGACGGCATCCAGCCCATCCGGGTCGCCGCCGCCAGACAGTCCGCCGGCGACATACCGTCCAGCCGCCCCTCGCCCAGCGGCGACGCCAGCTTCTCGGCCCGGAACGGGTCGTAACGCCACTGGTCGGTGTGGAGATAGAACCAGCCCGTGCCGATCATCTGACGCGGCGGCCGCTGCCAGTCGCCCGCCGACGCGAGGGTGGCCCAGCCGGTGGCCGGCCGGCACTTCTCCTGCCCGACGTAGTGCGCCCAGCCGCCGCCGTTACGGCCCTGGCAGCCGGTCATCGTCAGCAGCGCCAGGAAGCCGCGGTAGGCCGTCTCCGCGTGGAACCACTGGTTGGTCCCCGCGCCCAGCAGGATCATGCAGCGGCCCCTGGACTCCTCGGCCGTGGTCGCGAACTCCCGCGCGATCCGCTCGGCCTGGGCCGCCGGCACGGAGGTGTGCTGCTCCTGCCACGCCGGGGTACCGACCTGCCCGGCGTCGTCATAGCCGGTGGGCCACTCACCCGGCAGCCCCAGCTCATCGCGCCCGACCCCGTACTGGGCCAGCAGCAGGTCGTAGACCGTGCACACCGGCGGGCCGTCCGCGGACAGCCGCTGTACGGGCACACCGCGGCGCAGGACACCGGTGGAGCCGCCGGACAGATCGAAGCGGGGCAGCAGCACCTCGGCGGTGGTGTGCGCACCGTCCGCGACGGACAGCCGGGGGGTGACCCCGCCCAGGTCGAGATTCCAGTCACCCCGGTCGGTGGGCTTGCCGTCGGCGCCCCAGCGGTGGCCGAGGGTGCCGTTGGGCACGAAGACCTCGCCGGTCGCGTCGTCGATCAGCAGCGTCTTCCAGCGGTCCCGCGGGTCGCCGGACGCGCCCCGGTCGTCCGCACCGCCCAGATCGGCCGCGGTGGCGAACTTGTCCGGGACGTACGCCCCGTCCTTCTCGCGCAGCGTCACCAGGAACGGCATATCGGAGTACGTGCGCACGTACTCGTCGAAGAACGGCACCCGCCGCTCGACGAAGAACTCCTTGAGGACGACATGGCCCATCGCCAGCGCCAGCGCGCCGTCGGTCCCCGGGTGCGGATGCACCCACTCATCGGCGATCTTGGTGTTGTCGGCGTAGTCCGGCGACACCGCGACGACCTTCTGGCCCCGGTAACGGGCCTCGGTCACCCAGTGCGCGTCCGGCGTACGCGTGACCGGGACGTTCGCGCCCCACATCATCAGATACGCCGCGTCCCACCAGTCGCCCGACTCCGGGACGTCCGTCTGGTCGCCGAAGACCTGCGGCGAGGCGATCGGCAGATCGGCGTACCAGTCGTAGAACGACAGCATCGAACCGCCGATGAGCGACATGAAACGGGCCCCGGCGGCGTGCGACGCCATCGACATGGCCGGGATCGGCGAGAATCCGGCGATCCGGTCCGGACCGTGCTCGGCGATGGCGTGCACATGCGCGGCGGCCGCGATCTCCAGCACCTCGGACCAACTCGCCCGCACCAGACCGCCCTTGCCGCGCGCCTTCTGGAACCGCCGGCGACGGGCCGGATCACCCATGATGTCGGCCCACGCCGCCACGGGGTCGTCGCCCAGCCGCTGCTTGGCCTCCCGGTACATCTCCAGCAGCACCCCGCGCACATGCGGGTAGCGGACGCGGGTGGGGGAGTAGCAGTACCAGGAGAACGCCGCGCCGCGGGGGCAGCCGCGGGGCTCGTACTCCGGGCGGTCCGGGCCGACCGACGGGTAATCGGTGTCCTGGGTCTCCCAGGTGATCACGCCGTCCTTCACATAGACCTGCCAGCGGCAGGAGCCCGTGCAATTGACGCCGTGCGTGGTGGAGACGACCTTGTCGAAACTCCAGCGGTCCCGGTAGAAGACGTCTCCGTCCCGCCCGCCCTTGTGGTGCACCGTGCGCAGATCGCCGGATACCTCACCG
This sequence comes from Streptomyces sp. x-80, assembly GCF_046549095.1. Lineage (NCBI taxonomy): Bacteria > Bacillati > Actinomycetota > Actinomycetes > Kitasatosporales > Streptomycetaceae > Streptomyces > Streptomyces sp. x-80. The sequence goes on along the minus strand of NZ_JAJPWM010000006.1, from coordinate 160,950 downwards.
CCGGAGAAAAACCGGCCGGCCTTCAGCAGTGCCGCGCCGGCCGGAGTGGCCATCGACGGTTTACCGGACTCTTCGTGACTCATCCGCGCCTCCTCATAAACCCGCTGGGTCCACGAAAAGGCTACCGGGAAATTTCCGGCAGTCGGCCCGGCCCCGATTTTATCGATTCAATCGAGGGGACTTTGGTCCCGGCTGCTCGGGATCTAGTACCCGGCTTTTTGTGGCACCGCCTCTTCTATTGTGGAGTCGTGCATGTGGCAGCAGAGATGGATATGCGAGAAGGCGCCCTCCCCTCGGCGGACCCGCGGCTGCGGCTCCTGGAGGTGCTGCGGACCGGCGGCCGGCCGTACGCGGTCGTCCAGCTCGCCGACGCCTCGGAGCTGACCCCGGCCACCGTGCGCTACCACCTCGCCCGCCTGGAGCGGGACGGCCTCGTCCGCCGGGAGCCGGAACGGCCCACCGGTCGCGGCCGCCCGCGCCTCGTCTACCGTCTGACGGCCGGCACCGAGGGGTTCGGCCCCGGTGCCGCGGTCGTCCCCGAACCGGGCGTCTACCGCGGCTTCACCCGCGCCCTCGCCGAGGCCGCCACGGACCGCTCGGCCGCCGACCCGCGCACCGCCGCCCGCGCGGCGGGCCGCGCCTGGGCACGGCGCGTGATGGCGGACGGCGAGGTCGAGCCGGGCGACGGCACCGCGCAGGACCGCGCCATCGCGGTCGCCACCCGCGCCGGTTTCCGGCCCCTGCCCGACGGGCCCGAGGGCGGGGTCGGCCAGGTGCGCTTCCGCGAGTGCCCGGTACTGGATGTCGCGTTGCAGTTCCCCCACATCGTCTGCATGATTCACGAAGGCCGCCTCGACGAACTGTGCGGCAGCGCCGTCGACGTCCGCATCCGTCCTTTCTGCGCGCCGGGCGTCTGTGCGGCGGAATTCCACAACGTGAGTGTTGCGGAAAGCGTGGATGTGGTGGGAAGCGCGGATGGTGCGGAATCTGTGGTGGGTGATTCCGCAGGGTGATGCCGGGGGTCTCCGGCGGCCGTGGTAATTCGCGGATATTTCGTGTGGGTGTGCAGTCGGGGCGGTGGCTTGGGCGGCCATTTCGGTGGCTATTTCGCTGTTCGGGCTGCCGGTCATGTTATTGCTCAGGGTGCCGGTCATTCCACCGTTGATTTCGGTGTTGATTCCGGTGGGTCATTTCCTTGGTCTGCCGTCTGCCGTCTGCCGTCTGCCGTGCTCTGCGCTCCGTGGCTCCGTCTTCTGTGCTCCGTCAGGCGCTGCGCCCGGGGTCCGGCCTGGGACCGGCTTCCCGCGCATGGGCTCCGGTCTGAACCAGTGCCTGGTCTCCTCCGGCAGCCGCCGCCCGCCCGATGGCCATACGCCGCACCGGACCACCCGGACCACCCGGACCACCTGACCGCGGGGCACCCGGGCCACCGGCCCCGGCCCGGGTGCCCGGCGCCGGCCCGGACACCGGCCTCGCCCCGGCCGCAGAACCCGTCCTGGCTCCCCGCCCCTCAGTCCAGCAGGCTGCCGAGCCGTCCCTCCAGGACGACCAGCAACTCACCGAGCGCATCGGAGAGTTCGCCCTGCCGCTGGTCGCCGATACCGTCGAGCAGGGCGGCCTCGTACCGCAGCTGTTCGGGCAGCAGCTGGTCGATGGCCGCGCGGCCCTCGTCGGTGAGGGAGAGGTGCGTGACGCGGCGGTCCCGGTCGTCCGGCCGACGGGCGATCAGCCCGCGCGCCTCCAGCTGCCGTACCCGCTTGGTCACCGCGGCCCCCGAGGCGAAGGTTTCGCGGGCGATCCGGCCCGGCGTCAGCTCGCGGTCCATCCGGCGCAGCGTGCCGAGGATGTCGAATTCGGGGCGGGTCAGCCCGGCCCGCCGCAGCGGGGCGTCGGACGCCTGCTGGAGCAGCGCGGAGCAGCGGTTGAGCCGTCCGATCACCGCCATCGGGCCGGTGTCCAGCCCGGGGTGCACCTGCTGCCACTGGCGCAGCACCCCTGCGACGATGTCCTCGGTCACCCGCACTCTCCTCTCGGCCACTGCCACTTCCCTGGACGTATGACGCCCGGCCCACGGCGACCGGGCGGTGACGACCGGCGGATGACGGCCGGTGTACGGCCACCGGCGTACGGCCGGTACCCCCGCCGCCGGCCACGGCCACCGTCATCGGCGTACAGCCCAATTGTGCCTGCCGCCGGGCCGGGCGGGCACACGGGTCAGGCGGCCGGTACGGGGGCCGGGAGCCGGCGGACGAGACCGGCCAGGGTGCGGTGGCCCTGCTGTTCCGCGTGGGCGATGCGCTCCTCCGGGAGGGCGCGCTGCCACCACTCGCCGGCCGCCACCTTGGCCGCCTCGCGCAGCTCGACCAGACAGGCGGTGAGGCGGTCCCGGGCCCAGCCGGTCTCCCGCGCGTCGTAGGCCCCGGGCACCGCTCCCGCGGTGAGCAGCCGGAGCGCCGCGGCCTCGGCGTCCGCGACGCGCTCCAGGGCGCTGTCGATACGGTTCGCGGCGCGCCGGTTGGTGACCAGTACGCAGCAGACCAGGCCCACCGCCGCGCCCACCACGGTGTCGATCCAGCGGTCGCGGACCAGCGCCCCGGCCGGCTGCCGGCTGCCGAACTCGGTCAGCAGCAGCGCCATCGGCGTCACCCACACCGAGCCGAGCCAGTAGTTGCGGGTGATGCACGCCTCGGTGCCGAGCTGGCAGGCCAGGGCGAGCGCGATCATCGCCGGACGGCCGGTGTGGATCAGCGGCAGCAGGGCGGTGAACAGCAGCAGGCCGAGCAGATTGCCGAGGGTGCGTTGCAGCGCGCGCTGCCAGGAGAGGGTGGTGTTGGCCTGGTAGATCGAGGCCGCGGTGACCACGGCCCAGTACGGGTGCCCGACGCCGACCGCCATCGACGCCCAGCCCGCCAGCGCACATCCCGCCGCGACCCGCGCGCCGATGGGCAGCAGCGGCGACCCGGGGGCGAGCCGCGCCGCCACCGCCCGTACCCCGCGCGGACGGCCGGGGGCGGGCCGCCGCGGCCCGCTCTCCCCGGTCCCGGAACAGGCCCGCACCGCGCCCTCCGCCGCCACGCCCGCCCACTCCTCGGCCTGCGCCACGGAGAGCGCGACCTCGGGGAGCGGGCGCCCACGGCGCAGCTCGCGTGCCCAGCCGTCGAGCCGGCCGGCCTCGACCCGACCGTCACCACCGTGCTCGCCACCGCATCCTCCGGCGTGCCGGGCCGCCCCGGCCGGTCCGCCGAGCGCCGACTCGGCACGGACGAGCAGCCGCTCCAGGCCGGCCCGTGCCGCCGCCTTCGCCGGGGTGCGCGCCGGGACCAGGAAGAGGGTGTGCCAGGCGGCGTTCACCGCGGCCGCGGTCGCGTGCCGGACGTGCCCGGTCCCGGCAGGGCCGGACCCGTCGGGACCGGGGGCCGTCCGCAGCAGCGCGGCGGCCGCCTCCAGCGCGCGAGCGGTGGCGATCCGCTCGGGGCCCCGTGGCCGGACCAGCGCCGGTGCCATGCACACCAGCCAGGCGAGCGCGCCGGTGCCGAGCGCCGTCGCCAGGTGCCCCGGCACCTGCCCGAGCCGCTGGGGCACGAAGAACGCCGACGCGGAGATGAAGGTCGGGATGAGGTTCCCCGGCGGGCCGATGCGGGTCGCGTCGCAGACCATCTTGTGGACCGCGGCGAGCAGTGCGGCGCACCCGACGAGCAGCGCGGTCGAGGAGACCAGCGCTCCGGCGGTCAGCGCGAGGCCGAGGCTCGCGACCATCCCGAGCACCACCCAGGGGAGGGTGCGGGCACGGGCGGCGTACGGCAGACCGTGCCCGTACAGCGCGCACATCGCCCCGGCCGAGGTGTAGAGCACCAGAGGCAACCGGTCCAGCGCGAACAGCGTGACATCGGAGATCGCCATCGCGACGAACGCGCTGAGCGCCGGTTTGTGCCAGATGTCGACGGGACGGCGCAGCCGCACGGTGCTCCGGACCGGCAACGGACGGCAGCGCACCGGACGCCCCGCTGCGCCGCCGCCCCCCGCTGCGCCACCTCCCGGTGTCGCGCTCCCCGCTGTGCCGCTTGCCGATGTCCCGCTCCCGGGCGGGCCGGCGACTCTCTTTCCGGCAGGTTTGGCGTGCTTCCCCATGGCGAGAAGGTTAGCAGGTGTTTTACTGGTAAAAGATGTGCCTCTCGTGGTCGGCCAGCACGCGGGCCCGGCACTCCGAGGGGGTTCCCCAGGCGGTCCGCAGCGCCCGCGCCTTGCGAATCCACAGCGACAGATCCAGTTCGTCCGTGTAGCCGATCGCACCGTGCAGCTGGAGCGCGGCGCGGGCCGCCCCGTACGCCGCCTCGCCCGCCGCCACCTTCGCCGCCGCCACCTCCCGCCGGACGGCCGCCGCACTCCCGTCGCCCTCCGCCGCCACGACCCCGCCCCGTCGCCCGTCCGCCCCCGCCTCCGCCGTCGCCAGCGCCACCGCCGCCCCGAACACCAGGGGCCGCGCGAACTCCAGGGCCACCAGCGCATCGGCCAGCCGGTGCCGCACCGCCTGGAAGGAGCCGACCGCCACTCCGAACTGCTTCCGCTGCCGTACGTAGGTGACGGTGTCGGCCAGCAGCCGGCGCCCGACCCCGAGCGCCTGGGCGGCGGTGAGGAAGGCCGCGACATCGACCGCGTGCCGGGACGCGGACCGGACCGCGGGCCCGCTCGCCAGCACCTCGCCGCCGTCCGCGGGGCGGGCGAGCCGCCGCGCCGGGTCGAGCGACGGCTGGACCGGCCCCCGGCCCGTCGCCCGCAGCAGCCGGTCGCCCGTGACGACGAACGTCGCATCGGCGGTGTGCGCGTCCAGCGCGTACGGCCCGCGCCCGGCACCCGCGTCCCCGCTCGCACCAGCCGTGCCGCCCGTCTCCCCGTAGGTGTCCGCGTACGACACGAGGTGGCTGCCCGCCGCGATCCCCGGCAGCCATCGCGCGCCCGGCGCCGGATCGCCCAGCCGCCGCAGCAGGGCCGCCGCGGCGACCGTCTCGACCACGGGACCCGGCACGCCGTGGCGACCCAACTCCACGAAGGAGACCGCGAGTTCGACGGGGAGGAAACCGGTTCCCGCGTGCTCTTCCGGTACCCCCAGCGCGAACACCCCCAGATCCGCGAGTCGTTGCCATACCTTCCGGCCCGGCCCGGTGTCGTCCACCGCCCAGGCGCGTACGGCGCCCGCGATGTCCGCCGCGCCCAGCATCCGGTCCAGCGTCCGCCCGAACTCGCGCTGCTCGTCAGCCAGGAGAAAAGTCACCTTCGACCGCCCTCTCGTCCCGTCGCGCCGCAGCCACCGACGTGCCGCCGGGCGCCGCCGTTCACCGCCGCCCCCTGGGCAGTCCGAGCAGCCGCTCGGCGATGATGTCGCGCTGGATCTCATTGGTGCCCGCGTAGATCGGACCGGCCAGGGCGAAGGTCCAGCCCGCCGCCCAACTGCCGTGCTCCGGCGCCTCGTCGGCACTGTCGGCGAGTTCACCCGCGGCGCCGAGGAGGTCGAGCGCGGTCTCGTGCAGGGCGATGTCGAGTTCGGACCAGAAGATCTTGTTCAGGCTGGACCCGGCACCCAGGTCGTCGCCCGTGGCGAGCCGGGCGGCGCCGGCGCGGGCGAAGAGATGGTAGGCACGGGCGCCGATCACCGCGTCGGCGACCCGGTCGCGCAGTGCCGTATCGGCCGGATCGGCACGCCGCCGCCACAGCGCGACAAGGCGGTCGGCGGACGCCGTGAAACGGCCGGGGCTGCGCAGTGTGAGCCCGCGCTCGTTGCCCGCCGTGCTCATCGCGACCCGCCACCCCTGGCCCGGCTCGCCGATCACGTCCTCGTCGGGGACGAAGACCTCGTCGAGGAAGAGTTCGGCGAAGGCCGGCTTGCCGTCCAGCCGCCCGATCGGCCGTACGGTCACGCCCGGCGCGGCGAGATCGAACATCAGGTAGGTCAGCCCGCGGTGCGGCCGGTCCGCGTCCGGATGGCTGCGGAACAGGCCGAACGCGCGGTCCGCGAAGGCCGCCCGCGACGACCAGGTCTTCTGCCCGCTGAGCAGCCAGCCGCCCGCCGTCCGTACGGCCACCGAGCGCAGCGCGGCGAGGTCGGAACCGGCCTCCGGCTCCGACCAGGCTTGTGCCCAGATCACTTCGCCGCCGGCCATCGGCGGGAGCACGCGGGCGAGCTGGGCGGGGGAGCCGTGCGCGAAGAGGGTCGGGGCGAGGAGACTGATGCCGTTCTGGCTGACCCGGCCGGGTGCCTGCGCGGCGTAGTACTCCTCCTCGAAGATCAGCCAGCGCGCGAGGGACGCGCCCCGGCCGCCGTACTCCTCGGGCCAGGAGACCACCGACCAGCGGTCCGCGGCCAGGATGCGTTCCCACTCCCGGTGGGCGGCGAAACCCTCGGCGGTCTCCAGCGACGGCAGGGGCGTGCCGGGCACCCGGGCGGCGAGCCAGGACCGTGCCGCGTACCGGAACTCCTCGTCCTCCGGGGTGTGTCCGAGATCCATCGACGCGCAGCCTCCCTCTCGATGCCCTTGATGGCGCGCAATTTCCCGACGAGCGTTCCCTGACAACCGTTCCCTAACAAGTGTTTGGTAGGTTAGCGTACGGCCATGACGACCGAGAAGCCTTCCTACGTTCCCGGGCACGGCCTGCTGACCGGCCGGACGGCCGTCGTCACCGCCGCCGCGGGCGCCGGCATCGGGGGCGCCACCGTCCGCAAGCTCCTGGAGGAGGGCGCGGATGTCGTCCTCTCCGATGCCCACGCGCGCCGCCTCAAAGAATCCGAGGACCGGCTCGCCGCGGAGTTCGGCGCCCGGCGGGTCGCCGCCCTGCCCTGCGACGTCACCGACGAAGCGCAGGTCAACGCGCTCTTCGACCTCGCGCAGCAGCGGCACGGCCGACTGGACATCGTCATCAACAACGCCGGTCTCGGCGGCACCGCCGATCTCGTCGAGATGACCGACGACCAGTGGGACAAGGTCCTCGACGTCACCCTCAACGGCACCTTCCGCTGCACCCGGGCCGCCCTGCGCCGGATGCGCGCCGCGGCCGGGGGCGGCGTGATCGTCAACAACGCCTCGGTCGTCGGCTGGCGCGCGCAGCGCGGCCAGGCCCACTACGCCGCCGCCAAAGCCGGCGTGATGGCGCTGACCCGCTGCGCCGCGGCCGAAGCGGCCGCCTACGGGGTCCGGGTCAACGCCGTCTCGCCGAGCCTGGCGATGCACCCGCACCTCGCCAAGGTCACCACCGGGGAACTGCTCGACGAACTCACCTCCCGGGAGGCGTTCGGACGCTACGCCGAGCCCTGGGAGGTCGCCAACGTCATCGTCTTCCTCGCCAGCGACTACTCCTCGTACATGACCGGCGAGATCGTCCCGGTCAGCAGCCAGCACGCCTGACACCCGCCCGGAGCCGGGGCGGGCGCACGCCTGTGAACAGGTCCGATACGGGGAGCGACAATGGGCAGGTGCCGACCGCAAAGAAGAAGACGACCGTGAGCGCGACCCCGGAGCGCCGCCGCGAGCTGCTGAACACCGCGGCGGAGGTGTTCGCCGCGCAGGGGTACAACGCCACCACCGTCCGCCGTATCGCGGACGAGGCCGGGATGCTCGCGGGCAGCCTCTACTACCACTTCGACTCCAAGGAATCGATGGTGGACGAGATCCTGTCCACCTTCCTGACCGAGCTGTGGGACGGCTACGACGCCGTGCTCGCGGCCGGCCTCGGCCCCAGGGAGACCATCGAAGCCCTGGTCACCGAGTCGTTCCGGGAGATCGACCGGCACCGTGCCGCGGTCGCCATCTACCAGAAGGAGTCCAGGCACCTCGCCGCCCAGCCCCGCTTCGGCTATCTCACCGAATCCCAGCAGAAGTTCGAGAAGGCATGGCTGGGCACGCTGGAGCGGGGCGTGGCCGACGGAGCGTTCCGCGCCGACCTCGACATCCGGCTCACCTACCGCTTCGTCCGCGACACCGTCTGGGTCGCGGCGAGCTGGTACCGGCCGGACGGACACCACAGCCCCGAGGAGATCGCCCGCCAGTACCTCTCGATGGTGCTGGACGGCATCGCCCGCCGGGACTGACCACTGACCACCGGACACCGATTACTCACCACCGAGGACCGACCACCGACCACGACCACCGAGGGTCACCGCCCACAGGAACCCGAGACCTCAGGGCCCCGAGACCCACCATCCAGGGAGTCGACATGGCCACGCCACACGAGTCAGCCGAGTACACCGCGCGCTACGCGCCACGCGAGGCGTACCTCATCGACGCCCTGCGCACTCCGGTCGGCAAACGCAACGGCGGACTCGCCGCCGTGCACCCCGCCGACCTCGGCGCGCACGTCCTCAAGGCGCTGATGGCCCGCACGGACGTGGACCCGGCCGCCGTCGAGGACGTCGTCTTCGGCTGCCTGGACACGGTCGGCCCCCAGGCCGGCGATATCGCCCGCACCGCCTGGCTGGCGGCCGGGCTCCCCGAAGCGGTGCCGGGCGTCACCGTCGACCGGCAGTGCGGCTCCTCGCAGCAGGCCGTGCACTTCGCGGCGCAGGGCGTGCTCTCCGGCACCCAGGACCTGGTCGTCGCGGGCGGTACCCAGAACATGTCGATGATCCCGATCGCCTTCGCCAGCCGCCAGGCCGCGGCACCGCTCGGCCTCACCGAAGGCCCGTTCGCGGGCAGCCGGGGCTGGCGCGCCCGGTACGGCGACCGGCCGGTGAACCAGTTCCACGGTGCCGAACTGATCGCCGAGAAATGGGGCATCTCGCGCCGCGATATGGAGGAGTTCGCGCTGCGCTCACATCAGCGCGCGGTCCGCGCCATCGACGAGGGCCGTTTCACCCGCGAAATCGTGCCGTACGGGGCCGTCGAGGTGGACGAAGGGCCACGGCGCGACACCTCCCTGGAGAAGATGGCGGGCCTCAAACCGGTGGTCGAGGGCGGCCGGCTGACCGCCGGGGTCTCCTCCCAGGTCTCCGACGGGGCCGCCGCGATGCTGCTCGCGAGCGAACGTGCCGTACGCGACCACGGGCTCACCCCGCGCGCCCGCATCCACCACCTGTCGGTACGCGGTGAGGACCCGATCCGGATGCTCACCGCACCCATCCCGGCCACCGCCCACGCGCTGAAGAAGACCGGCCTGACCCTCGACGCGATCGATCTGGTCGAGATCAACGAGGCGTTCGCGTCCGTGGTCCTCGCCTGGCTCAAGGAAACCGGCGCCGACCCCGGCAAGGTCAACGTCAACGGCGGCGCCATCGCTTTGGGCCACCCCCTCGGCGCGACGGGCACCAAGCTGATGACGACCCTCCTCCACGAACTGGAGCGCACGGGCGGCCGCTACGGCCTTCAGACCATGTGCGAGGGCGGCGGCCAGGCCAACGTCACCATCATCGAACGGCTCTGAGCCCCGGCCTTTGGACCCGGCGTTCCGGCCTCCCGGCCCGGCAGCTCCGGCCCGTCAGCTCAACACCGCGTGTTCTTCACGTACAGGGCGCGCGGCGCCTGCGTCGTGCCGTAACGGATGTCCCGCGTCGCGCCCTTGGCGAGGCGGCCGTGCGGGTCCGGACGGTGCGGAAGGACGATGACGTAGCACGCGGCGCGCCCGGCGCACAGGTTCGTCAGCCGGACATAGCGCTGGTGACCCCTGTTGAAGAACTTCCGAACCTTGACGCACTGCGGTGACCGCCCGGCGGCGACCGCGTCCGAGGCCGTGGTCAGCGTCAGCGAAGCGCCGCAGGCCACGACCGCCAGCACCATGGCGATGATCTTCCGCACGTCATCTCTCCTCCCCGAGGAGAACTCCTGCGAAGGCGATCCCAGGAAGGTCATCTCAGGCTGGTCGTCTCGGGCTGGTGGTCTCAGGCCGGTCATCTCGGGTGGGCCGGATCGGGACGGTGATCCCGGGAAGGACGCCCCGGCCGCCTTCGCGCGTCCGTTCTCCGTCGCCCATTGTCCCCGTGTCCGGGGAGAAAATCAGCCCGGGGTACCGCACGGGCCGTGGGGAGGGGGAGCGGAGCGGGCCAAAGGGTGGTGCAGGGTCATGGGAACGCCCAGGTCAGCTGTGCGGGGGGCGTGGTCCCGGCGGACCCGATGGACCCGATGGACCCGATGGACCCGATGGACCCGGTGGGCGCGGGAGGCCGGAGTGGCCGGAGCCGCCGGTGTGGCCCGGGGGGCGGGGAAGACGGGCCAAGGTCTCATACGTCTCCGTCATGATGCGGTCCACCAGTTCCGCGCAGGACGGCAGGTCCTCGATCAGTCCGGCTATCTGGCCCGAGGCCATCACGCCCAGATCCGGCCGCCCCTCGACCATCGCGGCCCGCAGCATCATCGGCGTATTGGCGGCCAGCAACAGCTGACTCCAGCTCAGCTCCTTGCCGTGCTTCATGGCCAGACCGTCGCGGATCATCTCCGCCCAGCGCATCCCGGACCGTTTGCGGAACGCCGCCGCGTGCCGTACGGCCCGTAGCAGCGCCGCCGGCCGCCCGCTCCGCTCCAGCGCGTCGACGAGATCCGTGCGCAGCATCCGGTGCGGCAGCCCGTCGACCTTCGTCGTGACGGTGATGTCCTTGACCGACGCCGCGAGATAGCGCTCCTTGACCGCGTCGGGGACGGTGCTGTCCGAGGTCAGCAGGAAACGGGTGCCCATGGCGACCCCGGACGCGCCGAAGGCGAGCGCGGCCACCAGGCCCCGCCCGTCGCGGAAACCGCCCGCCGCGATGACGGGGATGCCGACCGCGTCCACGACCTGCGGCAGCAGCACGCTCGTCGCCACCTCACCGGTGTGCCCGCCACCCTCGCCCCCTTGGACGAGCACGGCGTCGGCACCCCACGCCGCCACCTTCTCCGCATGCCGTCGCGCCCCGATCGACGGGATCACGACGACACCCGCGTCCTTGAGGCGCGCGATCAGCTCCCGGGAGGGGGCCAGCGCGAACGAGGCGACCCGTACGCCCTCCTCGATGACGACCCGCACCCGTTCCCCGGCATCGCCCGCGTCCGCACGCAGATTGACACCGAACGGCGCGTCCGTACGGGACCGCACCTCGCGGACCGCCGCCCGCAGTTCCCGGACCGTCATCGTGGCGGAGGCCAGAATCCCCAGCGCCCCGGCGTTCGCGGTGGCGGACACCAGCCGCGGCCCGGCCACCCACCCCATCCCGGTCTGGACGACGGGGTGCCGTACGCCGACCAGTTCGGTCAGCGCGGTCCGGAGAGGCGGGGGCGGGGCGGGCGGCGGCGCGCCGCGCTCAAGGCCGGCGGTCATGTACGTACCTCGCGGTCGCGCAGCCCCCGGGGGTCGATCACCTCGCGGATCAGCCGCAGCTCCGCCGCGGTCGGCTCCCGGGTGAACGGCACCCGCGCGGGCACCACCAGCTCGAAACCGGTGGCCTGCCGGACCTGCTCCACGGTCACACCGGGGTGCAGCGAACGCAGCCGCATCGTACGGTCCGGCGTCGCGAAGTCGAACACACCCAGGTCGCTGACGACGTCGGGGAGGCGGTGGAAGCGGGTCGCGGACGGCCCGGCCGCGGCGGCCCGGTCGTAGCCGACTCCGCAGACCATGTCGACCCGCTCGACGAAGGTCCGGGGGGAATGCCGCGGAATCCAGTAACTCGTCGGATTGTTCAGGGTGTTGGCGGGCGCACCGCGCACCCCGAGGAGCTGCCTGGCCGGCCGGGACCAGTCGCCGATACAGGAGATGTTCTGATTGCCGAAGCGGTCGACCTGGCTCGCGCCCATCATGACGTGCCGGCGGCCGGTGGCGACCAGCGCCAGATGCTGACGGTAGGGCAGCCAGCCCTCGGTCACCTCGGACCGGGCACCGATCGCCGGGGTGTCGCCGATCAGCAACGCCTCGCCGTCGGTGAGCAGCAGTTCGGGGGAGAAGGTCAGCCGGGCCAGCCGCGCGCCGATCGAGGGCACGGTTCCCATAGGGCTGGCGAGAATCTCACCCGCGCCGCGCCACACCTCGGCGCAGGCCAGTACGGCGTATTCGGCACGGGTTGCCGGGGCGATGGGGGGCGCCGGGGTGACGGGAGCGGAAGGGGGAGGGGAAGGAGAAGGAGAAGGGGGAGGGACGGCGCGGGCTGAAGGAGTGACGGAGGACGAGGGGGCTGAGGGGGAAGCAGGAGTCGAAGGGGAAGCAGGAGTCGAAGGGGAAGCAGGAGTCGAAGGGGAACCGGGAGTCGAGGGGGAGCCCGGGGCTGCTGACGCGGCACTCATGCGCCGACCCCCTTCGCACGCTTCTCCTCCGTACCCTTCTCGCTCTCCCGGCTCTCCCGGCTCTCCCGCTCGTGGAAGGCGGCGACCGCGGCCTGGTAGTCCCGCTCGTCGCCGGAGAGGAACCGTTTGACGAACGCCGCCCATTCCTCCGGGTCCGCGGCCGCCGACGCGTACGCCCGCTGGAACGCCTCGTCCCGGCCGTAATCCGGGTCGCAGGAGGTGAAGTGCGCACCGTTCGGGGCCGCCACGACCCCGGTGACGAACGGCCGCTTGACCAGCAGCGTCTGCGGCCCGCCCGCCGACCTCAACTCGGCACCGTCCACGATCTGTTCACAGGACAGATACGCGGCGTCCGCGGCCTCGCAGAAGAGATCGTCGAAGTACGGATCGGGGCCCAGATACTGCCCGTTGCCCTGGGCGTCCGCACGGTGCAGATGCACCAGCGCGGCATCCAGCCGCAGCGCGGGGACGGCGACCAGCTCCTCACCGTCCTCGTACGGCGAAGTCACCGTCCGCAGCTGCGGGTTGACCCGCATCACATCGGAGCCGAGACCGGCGCGGACCGGCAGGAACGGCAGCCGCTGGCCGGCGGCGGTCAGTCCCCACATGAACATCGCCTCGTCCAGCTCGGTCAGTTCGAGGGTGCCGCTCTGGCGGGCGGCGCGGAAGTGCGGTTCGAGGGGGATCGAATCGAGCGTGGCGAACGGCGCGATCAGACGCCGGATCCGTCCCGCGGCGGCCAGCAGCCCCACATCCGGCCCGCCGTACGCCACGACGGTCAGATCGGTCAGCTCGGACCGCAGCAGAGCGCGCACCAGCGCCATCGGCTTGCGGCGCGAGCCCCAGCCGCCGATCCCGATCGTCATCCCGCTCGTCAGCCGCCCCACGGCCTCGTCGGCGCTCATCGTCTTGTCGCTCAACTCTGCCCCTTCGCCCCGTCCCGCTGTGCCGGTCAACTCTTCGCGTGGTGCCCTCGCACGCCGCCCGGGGGCGCGGGGGCAGCTGCTGCCGGGCCTCTTGGCCGCGGGAGCTGCTCCGACTCCCGGCGCTCCCCCGGATCCGTCGCCTCACGCGACTCCCGGGATTCCCGCGATTTCCCGGGCTCCCCGGTTTCCCCGGGCTCCTGGTGCGCCACCGGGTCGCCTGCCACCGGTTTTTCCTCCGCCGCTGCGCCGGCAAAGGCATCGCGATGCCGGTCGGCGATACCGCTGAGGTTCGCCTCGAAGGTGAAGCCCTGCTCGAAGCGGTAGCTGCGACGCACATCGACCGGATCGATGCCGTTGATGGAAGCCTTGGCAAGGCGGATCAAGTACCCGTCCTTCGCGGCGATCTCGCCTGCCAGCGCCAGCGCCGCCTCCAGCACCCGCTCGCGCGGTACCACCTCCCAGACGGAACCGTGCCGGTGGAGCTCGCGGGCGGTGACCGTACGCGAGGTGTAGTACAGCGTGCGCATCAGATGGGGCGGTACGAGCCGGGCGAGATGGGTGGCCGCGCCCAGCGCACCGCGGTCCAGCTCGGGCAGCCCGAACGTCGCGTCGTCGCTCGCCACGATCGCGTCCGCGTTGCCGACCAGCCCGATGCCGCCGCCCAGGCAGAAGCCCTGCACGGCCGCGACGACCGGTACTTCGCAGTCGTAGACCGCCGCGAACGCCGCGTAGCAACCGCGGTTGGCGCCGATCAGCGCCGTGTGCCCCGCCGTCCGCTGCATCTCCTTGATGTCGACTCCGGCATTGAACCCGCGCCCGGCCGAGGCGAGCACCACACACCGCACCCCCGGGTCCAGACCGGCCGCCCGCACCGCCTCCGCCAGGTCGTACCAGCCCTGTACGGGAAGGGCGTTGACCGGCGGAAAGTCGACCGTGACGAGCGCGATGCCGCCATCACCCGAGGGCGGGGCGGGGTGAGAGGTGGAGACACCCATGAGCGGATCAGCTACCTTTCCACCAAACATTTGTTAGGTGCTGTTGATGAGAAGGTAGCAGCGCACCGCGCGCTGCGGGAGGTCCCCCATGGCGCTCACCATCGATCTGTCGGGCCGGGTCGCGGTCGTCACCGGCGGTACCCGCGGCGTCGGCGCGGGGATCAGTACGGCCCTGCTCGACGCCGGGGCGCAGGTTATCGCCTGTGCCCGCAGACCCCCCGACCGGACGCCGGAGGCGGCGGGGCGGACGGCGCGATACGTCGAACTGGACCTGCGCGACGCCGATGCGGTCGCCGCCTTCTTCCGCCGCGTACGCGCCGAATACGGACGGCTCGACGTCCTCGTCAACAACGCCGGCGGCACGCCGTACCGCCTGCTCGCCGACTCTTCCCCCCAACACGCCGCGCGAGTGGTGGAGTTGAACCTGATCACCCCGCTGACCGCGTCCCTCGCCGCCCGCGCGGTGATGGCGGATCAGGAATCCGGCGGCTCGATCATCATGATCGGCAGCGTCAGCGGTATCCGCCCTTCGCCCGGCACCGCCGCCTACGGCGCGGCCAAGGCGGGCCTCGACAGCCTCGCCCGCTCCATGGCCGTCGAATGGGCCCCGAAGATCCGCGTCAACACCCTCACCCTCGGCATGGTCCGCACCGAACTGTCCCATCTCCACTACGGCGACGAGGCCGGCATCGCCGCGGTCGGCCGCACCGTACCGCTCGCCCGGCTGGCCGCCCCTGCCGAGGTCGGCGAGGCGTGCGCGTTTCTCGCCTCGGACCTGTCGGGGTACGTGAGCGGCGCGAGCCTCCTGGTACACGGAGGCGGCGAACGCCCGGCCTTCCTCGATGCGTCAACGGCCGATAGCGGGGGAGGGGGAGTGGGCGATGGCGGGGGTGCGGGCGATGGGGTGAGGAGTGGGTGACGGCGGGGGTGCGGGCGATGACGTGGGGAGTGGGTGACTGTGGGGGTGCGGGCGACGCCGCCGGAGCCAGGCGCCTCGGGGGCCTGGCGTTCTCGCCGCACCCACAACAACCAGCAAGAAATGACAAGTAGTGACCAGAAATGAGAGGAGACCTCAGATGACCGGGATCTGCGAAGGGCGCGTCACCATCGTCACCGGCGCGGGGCGCGGACTGGGCCGCGCGCACGCCCTCGCCTTCGCCGCCGAGGGCGCCCGGGTCGTGGTCAACGACCTCGGCGTGGGGCTGGACGGCGCGGGCGGCGGCGAAGGCCCCGCGGACCAGGTGGCCGCGGAGATCCGTGCCGCCGGTGGCGAAGCCGTCGCGCACGGCGGCGATATCGCGACGACCCAGGGCGCCGCCTCGCTCATCGCCACCGCCCTCGACACGTACGGACGTCTCGACACCCTCGTCAACAACGCGGGCTTCCTCCGCGACCGGATGCTGGTCAACCTGGCGGAGGACGAGTGGGACGCAGTCGTGCGAGTCCACCTCAAGGGCCACTTCCTCCCCCTCAAACACGCCGCGGCCCACTGGCGCGCTGAGGCGAAGGCGGGACGTATGCCGCAGGCCCGAGTCGTCAACACCACATCTGGTGCGGGCCTCCTGGGCAGTGTCGGACAGGGAAACTACTCCGCGGCCAAAGCCGGAATCCTCGGCCTGACGCTGGTATCCGCGGCCGAGCTGAGCCGCTACGGCATCCAGGTCAACGCCATCGCCCCGGCCGCTCGCACCCGGATGACCGAACGGACCTTCGCCGACACCATGGCGGCCCCGGAAGCCGGTGGCTTCGACGCCATGGCCCCCGAGAACGTCTCGCCGCTGGTGGTATGGCTGGGCTCAGCCGCCTCGGAGGGCGTCACGGGCCGGGTGTTCGAGACGGAGGCCGGCCGCATCACCGTCATGGAGGGCTGGCGCCCTGGCCCGACCCGCGACAAAGGCGCCCGCTGGACCCCGGCCGAAGCCGGCGCCACCGTCCGCCAACTCCTCACCGGCGCCGAGACACCACAGCCGGTCTACGGGGCGCGGTAGCGGCACAGCTCTACGAGGGCGTGCGGCGGTACGGAACGGTGCCCCGGCCCGCCGCACGCCCCGGTCGCACGACCGCCGATGCGGCATCCGAGCACTCGGACGCGCTGCGGGCACGAAACACGGCCGTACCCTGCACGGCGCAGCCGAGAAAGAAGGGCCGTACGACAGCGGAGATCACACGGTCCCGGATGTCCGTCTCTCTCCCCAGACCTCATCGAGCGTTCTATCTGGTGCTGGTGCTGGTGCTGGTGCTGGTGCTGGTGCTGGTGCTGGTGCTGGTGCTGGTGCCGGTGCCGGTGCCGGTGTCGGCGCCGATCCGTCCGTCGGCTCGGGCCAGTCCTTTTTCGCCTTCGGCCGGGACGCCATGGCTGGACGAGACGTGCGGACCCCAGCGCCCCGCCGAGCGCTTCCCATGAACGGCGATGCCCGCGAGGGACGCCGACGCCCGCCCGTACCCGGCAGTGAGCCACCGCATCCAGATCGCCGAAACACTGCCCATGACGCGTACCAGCCGTCGGGCCCGGCCCGGTATCCGCAAGGCCGCCGGACCGTGGCCTGGGTACCGAATGTCCTCGCCGCGCACCGTACTGGTCAGAGGCTCACCAACAGGACGTGTGACCAGCTCATCAATGAGCCGGCCTACGCAGGAGACCAGATCTCCGAGAACGTACGAGTGTTCCGAGAACTACGAGATCTATGGGGTCAACAGACTTCACTCGGTCCGGCGAGCGTGGTGAGCGCGGCATTCCAGCAACCGGATTATGGGGAGAAGCCGAAGTAACCGAATCGCTGCGGCTACTGCGGTCTGCGCAGCCGACCCCGTGAACATCGCCACACGGCACCCGCCGTGCCCGCCAAACTCACTGTGCTCGCTCTGATCCTTGCGGCGCCCGCAGCCTCTGCGATGCCTGTAGCCCCTGCAACTCCTGTATCAGGACGGGGTCCGAGTCACCGCGTCGGGGACCGGAACGTGTCAACGCATCACACCGTGATCGGCACCGGCGTCGAGGCACCGACATCTCAGCCGGCCTCTTCTCGCCCTGGGATGTAAGGAACTGATCATCCGTGCCGGAGAGTTGACCGGCGAGCGGTTCGACGCCGCGATCGCCTGCACCGAACTGCCCCACTTCACCCCACCCTCGTCCCGGTCAACTCCTTCGAAGCAGTTGCCACTCTCGAAGGATTACGCCCCTTACTTGCTGAGAGCAGCGACCCGCGACCCGCCCTGATCCCTTCCGCAGTCTCCGTGCACCCGCCTGCCCCGGCCGTCGTCGACGCTGTGCTTGCCGACGATGGGGCACGGCCGTTGCCGCTGCTCAGGCCGCCATCGACCGGGGTGAGGACTACGCGGTCCATGGCTCGTCCCAGCGGGCCAACCCCGCCGGCTCCGCCGCAGGGCCGTCACCAGCGACTGGGCCGGCGCCGGGATGCCTCTCGACGGAGTCGCACCCGGCACGATTGTCACCCCGATGACCGAGAGTATGCTCGGCGTCACCGAGATGCGTAAGGTCGTTGACGCGAGCGTCCCCATGCCGCTGCACGGCCACGCCCGCCCCGAGCAAGTCGCCCCGTTGCCGGCATGGCTGACGTCCCAGGAGAACATCCACGTCACCGGCCAGGTCGTCTTCATCGACGGCGGCACCGACGCCGCCCTGTGCGGCGACGGCACCTGGTAACGGCCCGCCAGGACCCCAAGAAGCCCAGGACGTTCGGGGCCACACGATCCACAACAAGGGACACCATGCACAGCCTCATCCGTACCACCGTGCTCCCCGCAGACCCCGACTCGGTCTGGCGCGTCATCGGCCGCTTCAACGGCCTTGCCGACTGGCATCCGCAGGTCCCGCCCTCGATCATCGAGGACGGAGCCGATCCCGAAACCCCCGGCGCGGTAAGGACCTTCACCATCGACGGCGAGGTCGCCGCCCGTGAACGCCTGCTCGCCAAGGACGACGCTCTGCGGGTGTACCGCTACACCCTCCTTTACTCGGTCCTGCCCATCACCGATTACGAAGCCACCCTGGCCGTCCTATCTCACGACGAGGGCGCAGAGGTGCGCTGGACGGCGACCTACCGCGGCGCGGACGAGGCAGTGCCGCAGGTCGAGGAGGTTTTCGGCGAAGCGGTATTCGCGACCGGCCTGGCAGCTCTGCACGTCCGGTTCGCCGTTCACCCCGCAGTCGAATAGCCCCACCAGCCCGACCCGGCACCACAATTCGCCTGGCCGAGGAACGCACCGTCCGGTCGAGAGACGCGGCCCACGGCCGAAGGGCACGTCGCCTGGCCAAGAGGCGCGGCGCATGATCGAGGAACACAGCACCTGGTCAGAAGCACACCCCCTGGTCAAGAAGCACACTGTCCGGTCAAGAAGCATCCCGCCAGGTCGGAGGTGCGTCGCACGGCCGAGGAGGACCGCAGTCCGACGAGGGCCCTGCCCGGTCAACGTGGCCAGCCGCACGGCCCTCGTACGGGCGACAACATGGGCGCGAGAGCGGTCGGCACCCCGGCAGGATGCGGGGGCGGGCGGGGTGCGGGGCCGGGAAGGTGCGATGTCGGGTCCGGGGGGCCTCCCCCCCCGCCCCCGCCCCTCCCCATCCCCTGGCCGGTGTCGCTCCATGGCGACCTGCCGGAGCCGGCCACCCGTGCCGAGCCGGAGGCGACCGCCGACTCTGCCGATCAGCCCCAGCCGTCAGTACCAGTCAGCCACCAGCACCGGGCAGCCGTCAGTACCAGTCGGTCGCCAGCGTCGGCCAGCCGTCAGCCGCCAGCACCAGTCGCCCGTCAGCGTCGGCCAGCCGCCAGTACCAACCGGTCGCCAGTACCGGTCAGTCATCAGTACCGCCGGTCGGCCGGCAGTAAGGCTCGGCCGGCGGTGGCTGCCTGCGTCGGCCGGCCGGCGGCCTCCGCCGATGCTCGCTCGCTATTCGTTGAGGCCACCCACGGCGGTCAACCAGCGACAGTCCTCAGGGCCAGTCGGCCATGGGGCCGTCGCCGAGGGGCGGCCATCACCCGTGACTGTCGCTTTCCGCCAAACGCGCCGCCACCACGCGAAGACCCCGGTCGGAGAATTCGCGGCGGGTTGTCTCCTTCACTCCGCCGTCTGTGATGAAGGTGTCGAAGACGTCCGCGTCGCCGACCCGGGCGAAGCAGCGCTCGCCGATCTTCGATGAGTCCGCGACGACCACGGCGCGCCGGGCACGCTCGGCCATGAGGCGGTTGACCCGGGCCTCCGCCTCGTCGTGCACCGTGGCCCCCATCACCGGGTCCATGCCGTTGGCCCCGATGAAGGCGATGTCGACGGAGATCTGCTGGAGCACCAACTCGCTGAACGGACCGACCAGTTCGAATGACCGTGAGTGCGCGACCCCGCCCGTCAGTACGATTTTGATCTGTGGCCGTACGGCCAGCTCATTGGCGATGTTGAGGGAATTGGTGACGATCGTCAGATGTGGCTGCGGACCCGCCTCCGCGAAGTCGGGGCGGGTGGCCAGCACCCGGGCGATCGCCGTGGTCGTCGTGCCACCGCTCAGACCGACCACGTCCCCGCGCCCGACCAGCTTCGCCGCCGCCCTCGCCACTGCCTCCTTCTCCTCGGACCGATGAGCGTGCTTGTACCGGATCGGCAGGTCGTACGCCACCGAGCTGAGCACCGCCCCGCCCCGTGTGCGGGTCAGCAGCTGCTGCTCGGCGAGGGCATCCATGTCGCGCCGCATCGTGGCGGCCGAAACCTCCAGCTCGGTGGCCGCCTCCTCGACCTCTACCCGGCCCCGGTCCCCGAGCAGCTCAAGCAGTGCGTTCATCCGTTCATGGCGCTTCATGGCGCGAGCCTAACCGGGCTCTGGTACCCCCTCTGACGTCTCACCCCCGGACCGATGCCTGGGCGGCGTACAGCTCTGGTTCGGCCGCCGGAGTGGTCACTACGCCCAGCAGTCTCGCCGCCTCCTCGGCCACGGCCTCCCGGGCCGGCTTGACGTACTTCCGGGAGTCCACGAGCGCGGGGTTCGCGGTGAGGATCTCCCGTATCGAGTGGGTGAAGACGGAGACCAGATGCGTGGAGATGTTGATCTTTGTCATGCCGGCGGCGATGGCGCGACGCAGTTCGTCGTCCGGTACACCGGAGGAACCGTGCAGCACCAGTGGCACCGGCAGCGCCGCGCGCAACGCCGCGATCAGGTCCTTGTCCAGCACGGCCGTGCGCTCGTGCATCGCGTGCGAGGAGCCGACGGCCACGGCCAGCGCGTCCACTCCCGTCGCGCGGACGAAGGCCAGCGCCTCGTCCGGGTCGGTGCGCACTCCCGGGGCGTGTACCCCGTCCTTGCCGCCGACCTTGCCGAGCTCCGCCTCGACGTAGACGCCGCGAGCGTGGCACCAGGAGGTCAGTTCGGCGGTGGTGGTGACGTTCTCCGCGTAGGGGAGTGCGGAAGCGTCCACCATGACCGACCCCACCCCGGCGGCGATTCCCTGGTGGACCAGGTCCGCGTCGGTGATGTGGTCGAGATGCACCGCGATGTGGGCGGTGGAGTCCTCGGCCAGTGCGAGGGTGGCGCGGGTGATGGGCAGCAGGCTGCCGTGGTAGCGGATGCAGTTCTCGCTGATCTGGAGGATGAGCGGGGTGCCCGTGCGCTCGGCGGCGGTGACGAGCGCCTCGGCGGTTTCCAGATGGATGACATTGAAGGCCGCGGCACCGACCCGCGCCTCACGCGCGGCGTCGACGATCGATGAGGCGGGAACGAGGGGCATGGGAATCGGACTCCCTTGCGGACGGGGCGGGTTTACGTGGGCGGAGGAGCACCTTCTACGGAGCGGCCGGTGCTTCGAGCATCACCGAACGGGTCAGGCTGCGCGGGCTGTCCGGGTCCAGGCCGCGGGCGCGGGCCCGCTCCAGTGCCACGCGCTGGACCAGCACCAGATCGGCCAGCGGATCGCGCGCGTGGCACACGAAACGCGCACCGGTCCGCACCACATCTGCCTCCAGGCCCTGCGGAGCCGTACCGAACAGCCAGGTCACCCGGCCGGGCGCGGCTATCGCGATCGGTCCGTGGCGGTACTCCATCGCGGGGTAGGACTCCGTCCAGCTCTGTGAGGCTTCCCGCATCTTGAGAGCTGCCTCGTTTGCCAGGCCGAACGTCCACCCCGTGCCGAGAAAGGAGAACTGCTCGGCGTCCACCCACTCCTGTTCGACCGGCGCGGACAGTGCCTCGCGTGCCTCGCGTACCGCTGTGGAGACGTCGGCGCCGAGATGTGCGCGCAGCAGTGTCAGCGCCGTGGTCGCGAACCGCGTCTGTACCACGGACTTCTCGTCGGCGAACGGCAGCGTGACCGTCTCGTCGGAGAGCGCGACCGCCGGCGTCTCGGGGTCGCCGATGATCGTCACCGAGGGGATACGCCCCTTGACCGCGTCCAGGACGCGCAGCACCTCGGTCGTGGTGCCCGAGCGGGTGATCGCCACCACCGCGTCATAGCCGCGGCCGCTGCCGAGGAATGCCTCCGAGGCGGCGAACGGGTCCGTCACGCCCATTCCGGCGCCCTCACGCAGTGCCGCGTACGACTGGGCCATGAACCACGACGTGCCGCAGCCGACGACGGCGACGCGCTGACCAGGCTTGGGCAGTGGGCCTGTCGCGGCACCGATCCGCGCCGCCTCTTGCCAGGTGTCCGGCTGACTGCGCAGTTCCTGCTCCATGTACGAGGTCTCGCTCATGACCCGCCCTCCCGTGATGCGTATGTCCGAGGTCTGTGTCTGCCGAATGGTTCGAGTGACTGAAGCTGCAACTTCTAGTTTCTCTGCAATCAACTGTACGCATGGCTCCGCCTCGAATCCATCCCTCGCGAGGGTGAACGGGTAGGTGAGGGAGGGCGACGCGGGAGTGTGGAGGGTGGTTTGAACAAGCTGAATGGATGGTTGCCCGCGAGGGGAGGAAGATGTTGACACATGCTTGAAATGCGTCCGGAGTTCGCAAGATAAATCATGAAGTAGGTCGCTACGCCGCACGAAGGACTCCCCATGTCCATGGCAACACTTCCGGCGACGCCCCCGCCGCCGTCCTCCAGGACCTCGCACCGCACCGGCAGGATGTTCGCGCTCACCGGCGCCGTCGTCGGCGTCATCTACGGCTACGACACCGGCAGCATCTCGGGTGCCCTGGTGTTCCTCAGCAAGGACTTCCACCTCACCGCCGCCGAAAAAGGGCTGGTCAACAGCATTCTGGTGTTCGGCTCCCTCGTCGGCGCACTGATCGGCGGCAAGCTCGCCGACGCCCTCGGCCGCCGGACCGCGATGCTGATCGTCGCCGTTTCGTACGCCGTCTTCGTCGCGTTCTCCGCGCTCGCGCCCAATGTCGTGGTGCTCGACGCCGTCCGCTTCCTGCTGGGCGTCGCCATCGGCATCTCGATCGTCGCCGCGCCGCTCTACATCGCCGAATCGGTCCCTGCGCGCATCCGCGGCGCTTCCGTCGCCGCCTACCAAGTGGCCACTGTCGCGGGTATCGCACTCACCTACTTCGTCAACTGGGGCCTGTCCGGTGGCGGCCACTGGCGCTGGATGCTCGGCCTCTCCGCGATACCCGCGGCCCTGGTGCTGATCCCGCTGCTCCGGCTGCCCGACACCCCTCGCTGGTACGTCCTCAAAGGCCGGACGGAGCGAGCCGTCGAGGTCATGGCGATGACCGACCCGGATGTCGATCCGCGCGCGGAGGTGGCGGCCGTGGGCGCCGCGCTCGCCGCGGAGGGGGGTGGATCGGCGCGTTCGCTGCTGCACAAGCCCTATGCGCGCGCAACGCTCTTCGTCGTCGGCCTCGGCTTCTTCTGCCAGATCACCGGCATCAACGCCGTGACGTACTACAGCCCGCAGATTTTCCAGGAGATGGGCTTCACCGGCGACGGCCAGAACTTCCTGCTGCCGGCCTTCGTCGAGCTCGCCTCACTGGCCGCGACCGTCCTTGCCATCCTCATCATCGACCGGCTCGGCCGGCGGCTGGTGCTGCTCTCCGGCATCGGCACGGTGGTCGTGATGCTCGCCGTCCTGACCACCGTCTTCGCGATGGGGGATCTGCACGGTTCGGCCACCTGGGTGGGTTTCGGTGCCGTCCTGCTCTTCACCGCGGCGTTCAACTTCGGTTTCGGATCGCTGATCTGGGTCTACGCGAGTGAGGCGTTCCCCGCCCAGCTGCGGTCCACCGGGGCGTCGGTGATGCTGAGCGCGGACCTGGTCGCCAATCTCCTGATAGCCCAGTTCTTCCCGTCCCTGATGGCCTGGGTGGGCGCGGCCTGGACGTTCGGGGGCCTCGGCGTCCTGGCGCTCGGAGCCCTGGGCTTCGCCTTCGTCACCGCCCCCGAAACCAAGGGCCGCCAACTGGAGGAAATCCAGGGCTACTGGCTCAACGGAGGCCGCTGGCCCACCCCGGCCCCCGAGGCCGCTCCTTGACCTACGCACGGCAGCGGCCGGGTTCGCCCCTGCCTGCCGGTCCGGTGTGGAGCCGTAGTTCACCCCCCCGGTCTCGTACTGGCGCCCCCGCGTCGGCCACGCACCGCGTCGCGCTCACCCGCACGGCGTATCGCCCGCCTGCTGCTCCTGCCGCCCGTACGACGTGCACGGTGCGAAAAAAATCAGCGGCCCGGCCGACCGCGCCCGAGCAAGGCCGGGCCATGGGCGTTTCCTGAGCGGACGGACACCGGGCGCAGACTCCGTACGGTGCGCGCCGTCGGGTGCCGTTCGCGTGCGGTCCCGGTGTCCATCCGGATGCCGTTCCCCCGGCTCGGAAGAGTCTCGGCCATGGCCTTCCACCACCCTGCCGGTGCGGCCCCGGCCCTCGACCGCCGCATCGGGCGCCTGCGGGAAGCCGTCTGAACGGAGCCGCGACTCGACAGCGCGCTGCGGACGGATCGTGGACCGCTCGGAGCGGCCGATGCCTACTCCGATATCGATGCATATCCCTATATCCAGGACACGCACGCCCAGGACGTCGACGCCCCGGCATTCCCGCTCAGGCCGGCGCCACTGAGGCTGGACTCCGCCTCCATGTCATGTACGGCGTCCGCACCGTCGTCACCGACGGTCCGTTGCGTGGCGAATTCCCTCCGCAGGCCGCCGGGCACGGGCAACAGGACCTGCCGGCCCTCGTCCGGGAGCGGTACACCGTAGCCACCGCCGCCGCCCGTCATGAGGATGTACGGTCCGCCGCACGGTGGAGCCGGGAACCGGTGGCAGAGGCGACGGCCCGGTAGCAGATGACGTTCTCCGCCGGACTGCACGACGAGACCGGGGACTTCCCGGTCGTGCAGGGGACGAGGCAGCGCACATACCGGAGCAGCTGACGGGAACTGGCCCGGTCCGCCGTACGCACGACGTACCGGGCCGCGTGGGACGGCGGAGCGGGACCAGGCTCAGGAAGTCAGCTGTTCCCGGTACTGCTCCAGGGCCGGTGCGGTCGTGGTCGCCACGAACTCGGTGATCCGGTACGTGCACACGTCGGCGACGGAGAACGGGTCCTCGGCCACGAGCCGCTCGACGGCCGCCCGGTCCATACCGGCGGCGAGGATCACGCCTCCGTCGCGCGGCACCTTGCGGCCGGCGGCGATGAAGTGCCCGGTCGCGTACTGCTCGTTCAGCCACTCCACGTGCTCCCGCAGTGCGGCGTCGACACGTTCCATGGGCGCGGTGTAGGTCAGCTCAAGTACGAACATGTCCGCAATATTAATGAGGCGCCGGGCCGCGGTGGCTGGTGCCCTGCCGTCAGGGAGTCCGCAGGCCACAGGCGTGGACGGATGCGCGGACCGTCGCCTCGGGGCGGCCGTCCACGGGACATCGCACAAGGTCACGCCCTCCGCGCGGGGAGCGGCACCGACGGTCACCGGCCGGCCGTACGCCACCGGGAGACGCTGGAGACCCCGGAGACACGTGAACGCCGAGGGGCGGGGCAGGCCGATCCGCCGGATCAGGGGTTCGATAGCGTGACCGCCACCATGGATGCCCCCGGAACGATCTCCCCCGACGACGAACTGCGGCACTGGCCCACCGACGAAGCGCAGGCGCGCGCCGTCCAGGACCGGCTGAGGTCCTGTGTACGCCTCGACCAGTCCGGCCCTGAACCGGGCTTCGCGGGCACCGTGGCCGGGGTGGATGTCGCCTATGACGACGAGCGCGATGTCGTCGCCGCGGCGGCCGTCGCGCTGGACGCCCGCACGCTCGCCGTGGTCGACGAGGCCACCGCCGTCGGCCGGGTCTCGTTCCCGTACGTCCCGGGCCTGCTGGCCTTCCGTGAGATCCCCACCGTCCTCGATGCCCTCGCCCGCCTCACGCGCACACCGGATCTCGTGGTGTGTGACGGGTACGGGCTGGCGCACCCGCGCCGTTTCGGGCTCGCCAGCCACCTCGGGGTGCTCACCGGGCTGCCCACGATCGGCGTCGCCAAGAACCCCTTCACCTTCCGTTACACGCCTCCGGGACCGGACCGGGGCGCGGCCTCTCCCCTCCTGGATGACCGGCCGAGCACCACGGATACACCGGGTTCCGGGGGCCCCACCGGCGGCGCCGGTCATCCGGAGGAGGTCGGGCGGGCGCTGCGCACCCAGAAGGGCGTCAAACCGGTCTTCGTCTCCGTGGGCCACCGTGTCGACCTCGACCGGGCCTGCGCGCATACGCTCCACCTGGCGCCCAAGTACCGCCTCCCGGAGACCACCCGGGCCGCCGACTCCCTCTGCCGGCGGGCGCTCGCGAGCGTCTGAGGGAAACAGGGAACGGCGGTGCGGCCGCGCTGCTCACCGTGGTCCCGGAGCACTGTGCCCGCCTTCCGGGAGTGGTCTCGGGCCCCGTCGGCGGCGTCGTCCGGTGCGGCGCCGGGGGAGGGCGGTCGTACCGAGGCGGCGGGTGTCCGAGTCGCGCTCCGGCGCGCGGACCGCGTACGGGGGCGGTCCGCCGGCGGTGGCGCCGCCCGCCCGCCGGGCTCATTCCGTGCTGTCGTTCTGCCGTCCCAGGGCCACCCCGCGCACCCCGTCCAGTTCTGCCAGTGCCTCGACCAACGGGTGCGCCGAGCCGGTCCCTTCGAGGCGGAGCAGCACCTCGGCCGAGACGTTCTCGTCGTCCGCGCCGGTCTCCACCTGTATGTCGGTCACCCGGAAGCCGCTGCCGGTGCACATCGCCAACATCTGCCCCAGCAGTCCGTGTTGGGAGCGGTAGGTCAGTCGCAGCTCCACCCGCTCGTAGGGCGACGCCTTCATGGTCCGTTCCGTCAGCTTCGGGAAGCCGCGGACGATGAGGAAGTGCACCGCCGTCGCACCGATCGCCAGCAGTGCCAGGCCCCCGCCGCACGCCATGCCGATGGCGCAGGTCAGCCAGATGGTGGCGGCTGTCGTGAGGCCGCGGACCGCGTTTTTCTTGACGAAGATCAGGCCGCCGCCGATGAAGCCGATGCCCGATACGACCTGCGCGGCGACGCGGGACGGGTCGAGGGAGACGCCGTCCACTCCCACGAGCGCGCCGAAGCCGTGGATCGACACCTCCATGAACAGTGCGCTGCCGACGCCGACGAGCGTATGGGTGCGCAGCCCCGCGCTCTTCTGCCGGGCTTCGCGCTCCAGCCCGATCAGCGACGACAACAGCAGTGCTATCGCCAGTTCGCTGAACTGGCGCAGTCCCTGGCCGTGGTGGATACCGAAGAGCTCGGGGGCGAGTTGCGGAGACGACATGGCACCAGTGTCCTCCGCCGGACCGTCGCTCCGCGGGCTGTTGTCAGTGGTCGCCGTTAGCGTGGAATGCGGTGGAGGTCACCAGCCGCGAAGGACATGTGCGGCGGCCGGGCGGGACGCGCTGCCCGAGACCGGCGCCGGACGGGAAAGGACGGGCGGAGCCCATGGTGAAGACAGCGGATCCGGTGGCGGTGCGGGAGCGGGTGCGGACGTTCGCGCTCGGGCTTCCGGGGGCCGTCGAGGATTTCCCCTGGGGCGAAAGCGTCGTGAAGGCCGGCAAGAAGGTCTTCGTCTTCCTCGGCGTCGGTGACGGCAGTTGTCCGCCGGGGATCACGCTGAAGCTGACGGACCCGGAGGCGCACGCCCATGCGCTGTCCTCGCCGGGTGTCGAGTCCGCCGGATACGGGCTGGGCAGGGCAGGGTGGGTACGGGTGTCCCTGGCGGAGCGGGGCGCCCCGCCGGCGGAGCTGCTCTGCGACTGGGCCGAGGAGTCGTACCGCGTCATAGCCCCGAAGAAGCTCATCGCCGAACTCGACGGGGGATAGCCGGCGCGCAGCGAGCAGGCGCACCAAGGCCCGTGACAGCGATGACAGTTGGGCATCGCCACCACGGGCTTCTTCGTGATCGACGCACGGCCTGGGGGGCTTGTGGAAAGTGGAACACGTTCTTAACATCACGAGTGTTACATCAGAAGTGTCACAGTGCGGTGAGAGGACTGGGGCTCGATGGCGGATTCAGGGCACGGCCCGCTGAGCGGGGTGCGCGTGGTGGAGCTGGCGGGGATCGCACCCGGTCCGTTCGCGGCCATGCTGCTGGCCGATCTCGGCGCCGATGTCGTCCGCGTCGACCGGCCCGGAGGCGCGGGACCGCGCATCGCTCCCGAGTACGACCTCACCAACCGCAACAAACGCTCGGTGGTGGTGGACCTGAAGAGCCCCGAGGGAGCGGCGCAGGTACTCGATCTGGCCGAGCGCGCCGATGTACTGGTCGAGGGGTACCGGCCCGGCGTGGCGGAGCGGCTCGGCGTCGGCCCCGAGGAGTGCCTGGCGCGCAACCCCCGGCTCGTCTACGGCCGGATGACCGGCTGGGGGCAGCAGGGACCGCTCGCCGACACCGCGGGACACGACATCGCCTATATCGCACTCACCGGGGCCCTCGGCATGATCGGCCCGCCCGGCGGCCCGCCCGCCATCCCCGCCAACATCCTCGGCGATTACGCCGGCGGCTCCCTCTATCTCGTCATCGGCGTCCTGGCGGCCCTCCAGCACGCCCGCGCCGAGGGCGGAAAGGGCCAGATCGTGGATGCCGCGATCGTCGACGGCACGGCCCACCTGACGGCGATGATCCACGGGATGCTGGCGGCGGGCGGCTGGCAGGACCGGCGCGGTGCGAATCTGCTGGACGGCGGGGCACCGTTCTACGGCACGTACGAGACCGCCGACGGCGGCTATATGGCGGTCGGCGCGCTGGAACCGCGGTTCTACGCCGAGTTCAGCCGTCTCCTGGGCATCGAGGACGGCGCCCCCGACCGGAACGACCCGGCCGCCTGGGGTGCCCTGCGCACCGCCATCGCCGCTCGCTTCAGGACCCGCAGCCGGGCGGAGTGGACCGAGGTCTTCGCGCACTCCGACGCCTGCGTGGCACCCGTGCTGTCCCTGCGCGAGGCCCCCGCGCACCCGCATCTCGCCGCCCGTGGCACCTTCGTCGACCGCTACGGCCTCACTCAGCCCGCGCCCGCGCCCCGCTTCTCCGCCACCCCGGGCACCGTGCGCCGCCCGCCCGCGCAGCCCGGCGCCGACACCGAAGAGATCGCCCGTGACTGGCAGGTCCCCGGCCTCACCGCCGGTCCCGGCGGCCGCGGGCGGCAGGACGCGGGCAGCTGATGGCACCCGACGTCACACCCCGGTGCGCGGACGCGCCGCGCCGCCGTTCGCCGATCCGACCGGCTCCCAGGAGGGCCCGCAGATGAAGCGCCAGATCTTCACCGAGGACCACGACGCCTTCCGGGAGACCGTACGCACCTTCCTCGCCAAGGAGGTGACGCCGTATTACGAACAGTGGGAGCGGGACGGCATCGTCAGCCGGGCCGCCTGGCGGGCGGCCGGCCGGCAAGGACTCCTGGGGCTCGCCGTCCCCGAGGAGTACGGCGGTGGCGGGGAGCCCGACTTCCGCTACAGCGCGGTGCTGGCCGAGGAGTTCACCCGGGCCGGCGCCGCCGGACTCGCCGTCGGCCTGCACAACGACATCATCGGCCCGTACCTGACCTCGCTCGGCACCGATGCGCAGAAGCGCCGCTGGCTGCCCGGTTTCTGCACCGGCGAGACCGTCACCGCCATCGCGATGACCGAGCCCGGCGCCGGCTCCGATCTGCAAGGCATCCGCACCACCGCCGAGGACCACGGCGACCACTGGATCCTCAACGGCTCCAAGACCTTCATCTCCAACGGCATCCTCGCCGACCTCGTCATCGTGGTGGCCAGGACCACGCCGGAGGGCGGGGCGCACGGCCTGAGCCTGCTGGTCGTCGAGCGGGGCACGGACGGTTTCGAGCGCGGCCGCAACCTCGACAAGATCGGCCAGAAGTCCCAGGACACCGCCGAGCTGTTCTTTCACGACGTACGGGTGCCCAAGGAGAATCTCCTCGGCGACCTGAACGGCGCGTTCGGCCATCTGATGACCCATCTCGCACAGGAGCGGATGGGCATAGCCGTCGCCGGGATCGCCGCCGCCGAACACCTCCTGGAGATCACCACGCAGTACGTCAAGGAACGCGAGGCATTCGGCCGGCCGCTGGCCAAGCTCCAGCACGTCCGCTTCGAGATGGCCGAGATGGCCACCGAATGTGCCGTCACCCGCGCCTTCCTCGACCGCTGCATCGTCGACCACACCGCCGGCGAACTGGACGCGGTGCATGCCTCGATGGCCAAGTGGTGGGCCACCGAACTGCAAAAACGCGTCGCCGACCGGTGCCTGCAACTCCACGGCGGCTACGGCTACATGACCGAGTACCGGGTGGCCAAGGCATTCACCGACGGCCGCATCCAGACGATCTACGGAGGGACCACCGAGATCATGAAGGAGATCATCGGCCGCTCCCTCCTCGGCTGACCCGGAGCGGCCGCCGCCCCTGCTGCGAAAGCCTCACCCTCATGCGAAAGGCTGCTTGACTTGAGTACCGAAGCGTACGTATACGACGCGATCCGCACCCCACGCGGCCGCGGCAAGGCCAATGGCGCACTGCACGGAACCAAACCGATCGACCTCGTCGTCGGCCTCCTCCACGAAATGCGCCGACGCTTCCCCGGACTCGACCCGGCCGCCATCGACGACATCGTCCTCGGCGTCGTCGGACCGGTCGGCGACCAGGGCTCCGACATCGCCCGGATCGCGGCGATCGCCGCCGGACTGCCCGACACGGTCGCGGGCGTCCAGGAGAACCGCTTCTGTGCCTCCGGCCTGGAAGCCGTCAACATGGCCGCCGCCAAGGTGCGTTCGGGCTGGGAGGACCTGGTGCTGGCGGGCGGCGTCGAGTCGATGTCCCGGGTTCCGATGGCCTCCGACGGCGGCGCCTGGTTCGCCGACCCGATGACCAACTTCGACACCGGCTTCGTCCCGCAGGGCATCGGCGCCGACCTCATCGCCACCATCGAGGGCTACACCCGGCGCGACGTCGACGAGTTCGCGGCGCTCTCCCAGGAGCGCGCCGCCACGGCCTGGAAGGACGGCCGCTTCGCGCGCTCCGTCGTCCCCGTACGGGACCGCAACGGCCTCGTCGTCCTCGACCGGGACGAGCACCCGCGTCCCGGCACGACCGCCGACTCCCTGGCCGCGCTCAAGCCCTCCTTCGCCTCCATCGGCGACCTGGGCGGCTTCGACGCCGTGGCCCTCCAGAAGTACCACTGGGTCGAGAAGATCGATCACGTCCACCACGCCGGCAGCTCCTCCGGCATCGTGGACGGCGCGGCCCTGGTCGCCATCGGCTCCCAGGAGGTCGGTGAGCGCTACGGCCTCACCCCGCGCGCCCGCATCCTCTCCGCCGCGGTCTCCGGCTCCGAGCCGACGATCATGCTGACCGGCCCCGCGCCCGCCAGCCGCAAGGCTCTGGCCAAGGCCGGTCTGACCATCGACGACATCGACCTCGTCGAGATCAACGAAGCCTTCGCGGCCGTCGTCCTGCGCTTCGCCAAGGACATGGGCCTGAGTCTGGACAAGGTCAACGTCAACGGCGGCGCCATCGCCCTGGGCCACCCGCTCGGTGCCACCGGCGCGATGATCCTGGGCACCCTCATCGACGAGCTGGAGCGGCAGGACAAGCGCTACGGCCTGGCCACCCTCTGCGTCGGCGGCGGTATGGGCATCGCCACCGTCATCGAGCGCCTCTGACCGCCCCGTCCCACCCCCCTAACGGAGAAGCCACCGTGAGCGAGCCCACTGCTGTGTCGACCATTCGCTGGGAACAGGACGAGACCGGCATCGTCACCCTGGTCCTGGACGACCCGGACCAGTCCGCCAACACCATGAACAACGCCTTCAAGGCGTCCCTCACCGCGATCGCCGACCGCCTGGAAGCGGAGCGGGACACCGTCCGCGGCATCATCGTCACCTCCGCCAAGAAGACCTTCTTCGCCGGCGGCGACCTGCGCGACCTGATCGCCGTCACCCCCGCCCAGGCCCAGCAGGCATTCGAGGCGGGCAACGGCATCAAGCGCGACCTGCGCCGCATCGAAACCCTCGGCAAGCCGGTCGTCGCCGCCATCAACGGCGCCGCGCTGGGCGGCGGTTACGAGATCGCCCTCGCCTGCCACCACCGCATCGCCCTCGACACCCCCGCCACCAAGATCGGCCTGCCCGAGGTCACCCTCGGTCTGCTGCCCGCGGGCGGCGGCGTCACCCGTACGGTCCGGCTGCTCGGCATCGCCGACGCCCTGCTGAAGGTGCTCCTCCAGGGCACCCGGTACAACGCCACCCGCGCCAAGGACGCCGGGCTGATCCACGACACCGCCGCCACCCCCGTGGAACTCCTCGCCAAGGCCCGCGCCTTCATCGACGACAACCCGGAGTCCCGGCAGCCGTGGGACGCACCGGGCTACCGCATCCCGGGCGGCACCCCCGCCCAGCCGAAGTTCGCGGCCAACCTCCCGGCGTTCCCCGCCAACCTCAAGAAGCAGCTCAACGGCGCGCCGTACCCCGCGCCCCGCAACATCCTCGCCGCCGCCGTCGAGGGCTCCCAGGTCGACTTCGAGACCGCCCAGACCATCGAGGCGCGGTATTTCGTCGAGCTGGTGACCGGCCAGATCTCCAAGAACATGATCCAGGCGTTCTTCTTCGACCTCCAGGCCGTCAACTCCGGCGCCAGCCGCCCCAAGGACATCGCGCCCCGCACGGTCGAGAAGGTCGCCGTACTGGGCGCCGGCATGATGGGTGCGGGCATCGCCTACTCCTGCGCCAAGGCCGGTATGCAGGTCGTCCTCAAGGACGTCTCCGTGGCGGCCGCCGAGAAGGGCAAGGCATATGCGGCCGGGGTCCTGGCCAAGGCGCTGGCCAAGGGCCGTACGACCGACCAGCAGCGGGACGAGCTGCTGGCGCGCATCACCCCCACCGCCGATCCGCAGGACCTCGCCGGCTGCGACGCCGTCATCGAGGCGGTCTTCGAGGACGTATCGCTCAAGCGCAAGGTGTTCCAGGAGATCGAGCACCTTGTCGCCCCCGACGCGCTGCTCTGCTCCAACACCTCCACCCTGCCGATCTCGCTGCTGGCCCAAGGCGTCGAGCGCGAGCGCGACTTCATCGGCCTGCACTTCTTCTCGCCGGTCGACAAGATGCCGCTGGTGGAGATCATCAAGGGCGCGGAGACCGGCGACGAGGCCCTGGCCCGCGCCTTCGACCTGGTCCGGCAGCTCGGCAAGACCCCCATCGTCGTGAACGACTCGCGGGGCTTCTTCACCTCCCGCGTCATCGGCCACTTCATCAACGAGGGCGTGGCGATGATCGGCGAGGGCCTCGACCCGGCCTCCGTCGAACAGGCCGCCGCCCAGGCCGGGTACCCGGCCAAGGTGCTGTCCCTGATGGACGAGCTGACGCTCACGCTGCCGCGGAAGATCCGGCTGGAGACCCGGCGGGCGGTCGAGGAGGCCGGCGGCAGCTGGCAGCCGCACCCCGCCGACGCGGTCATCGACCGGATGGTGGACGAGTTCGGGCGCCCCGGCCGCAGCGGCGGCGCGGGCTTCTACGAGTACGGCGAGGACGGCAAGCGGGCCGGCCTGTGGCCCGGACTGCGCGAGCACTTCGCCACCGAGGGCGCCGCCGTCCCTTTCGCCGACATGCAGGAGCGGATGCTCTTCGCCGAGGCGCTGGACACCGTCCGCTGCCTTGAAGAGGGGGTGCTCACCTCCGTCGCCGACGCCAACATCGGCTCCCTCCTGGGCATCGGCTTCCCCGGCTGGACCGGTGGTGTGCTCCAGTACATCAACGGTTACGAGGGCGGTCTGCCCGGCTTCGTGGCCCGCGCCCGGGAGCTGGCGGCCGCGTACGGCGAGCGGTTCGAGCCGTCCGCGCTGCTGGTCGAGAAGGCGGGGAAGGGCGAGAAGTTCAGCGACTGACCGGGTCACGGGGGCGGGCCGGCCCAGCCCGCCCCCTCACGCCTCGCGCCCGCCGAACCACTCCCGCAGCTCTTCCTTCATCGACCGCTGGAAGGCGGTGACCAGCGCCTGCACCACCATCGGCTGCATATGGGCGGAGAGCGACTTCAGCCGCGCCACGTCATCCGGATCCGGACCGCCGTCCCGGTACGGCTCCCCAACCTCGTCCTTGAAGAGCCGGCTCAGCTCGCGCGCCGCCGAGCGAGTGTGCTCGATGACGACGCTGCGTGCCGCGAGGATCGTCTCCAGGGCGATCGGGACGTCGAGCAGCCGCGTGCCCAGATGCAGCAGCCCCGGATCCACCTGGAAGACCTGCGGGTCATCCGTCCGTACGAGCACGCTCATGGCCGCCAGCCGGGCCAGCTCCCCCTCGGCCAGCTCCCGGCCGGCCCGGCGCTCCAGCTGCGCCCGCGTCATGTCCTCCGCCTGGTCGGGGATCCAGCCGGCGACCAGCGCGCGGTGGATGGCCAGATCCTGGGCGCTCAGATCGGGCGGCAGCTGCTGGAGATAGCGCTCGATCGCGGAGAGCGTCATGCCCTGGTGCTGGAGTTCCTCGATGAGCGCGAGCCGTGAGAGGTGGTCCGGTCCGTAGCGGCCGACCCGGCGGGGACCGATCTCCGGCGGTGGCAGCAGTCCGCGCGTGCTGTAGAAGCGGATCGTGCGGACCGTGACGCCGGCGCGGGCGGCCAGTTCGTCGACCGTCAGGCCGGTGGCGGACTCCATCATGTTCAACAGTATTGCTGTCTCACCACTCTTGTGAAACCTTCCGGACGGCGTGGCCCGGCAGCCCGTGGCATGTCATGGCCCGGTTCCGGCTCTCGGTGCCACGCTCCGGCTCGCTCTGATTCGATTCAGGGTCAGGGTCAGGGTCAGGGTCGGACGCACCTCGCCACGAGGCCGCCCGGACCGGTCGGGTCAAGCGATTTTCTTCGTTCGGTGCGGAGCGGAGCCCCGGGTCCGGTGAGTTGACTCCTTCTTTAAGGCTCCAGCGGGGGATTATTCGGGACGAATATCAACGAGCTCTGGATGGGTTGCCCGAAGTGTGATCTCCCCCACAGACGGGGGGCCGCCCGTCGGGGAGGGTGTGCCGTCGGCCGCCCTCGTGCGATCGGCGGGACCCGGTCACGGCTTTCCGCACCTGACCGAAAGTGAGATGAGCCACCAGTGAGCACCGAAACCGTCACGGACGATGCCCCGAGGCCGCCGGGCGGGGGGAGCGAGGCGGCGCGGGACGCGGGTGACGCGGGGTACAGCAAGGGCTTGAAGGCCCGGCACATCAACATGATCGCGATCGGCGGGGCGATCGGCACCGGGCTCTTCCTGGGCGCCGGCGGCCGGCTGCACTCGGCCGGGCCCGCGCTGGCCGTCGCCTACGCGGTCTGCGGCCTCTTCGCCTTCTTCGTCGTGCGGGCCCTGGGCGAACTGGTGCTGCACCGCCCGTCCTCCGGCTCGTTCGTCTCGTACGCCCGTGAGTTCCTGGGGGAGAAGGGCGCTTACGCCGCGGGCTGGATGTATGTCGTCAACTGGTCGACGACCGGTATCGCCGACATCACCGCGATCGCGCTCTACACCCACTACTGGAGTCTGTTCACCGAGGTCCCGCAGTGGGTGATGGCGCTGATCGCGCTCGCGGTCGTGCTGACCGTCAACCTGATCTCGGTGAAGATCTTCGGTGAGCTGGAGTTCTGGTTCGCGATCATCAAGGTCGCCGCGCTGGTCGTCTTCATGGGCATCGGCATCTTCCTGCTGGCCACCCGGCATCCGGTCGGCGGGCACACTCCCGGCCTGCATCTGCTGAGCGACAACGGCGGACTCTTCCCGACCGGTCTGCTGCCCGTGGTGATCGTGCTCCAGGGCGTGGTGTTCGCCTACTCCGCGGTGGAGTTGGTCGGCGTGACCGCGGGCGAGACCAGCGAACCGGAGAAGGTCGTGCCCAAGGCCGTCAACTCGATCATGTGGCGGGTGGGGGTCTTCTACGTCGGTTCGGTGCTGCTGCTGACGCTGCTGCTGCCGTGGAACAAGTACACGAGCGGTGAGAGCCCCTTCGTCACCGTCCTGTCCAACGTCGGAGTGCCGGCGGCGGGCGATGTGATGAACCTCGTCGTGCTGACCGCTGCCATGTCGAGTCTCAACTCGGGGCTCTACTCGACCGGCCGCATTCTGCGCTCCATGTCGATGGCGGGCTCCGCGCCCAGGTTCGCCGGTCTGATGAACCGCAACCAGGTGCCGTACGGCGGCATCATGCTCACCTCGTCGGTGTGCGTGCTCGGTGTCGGGCTCAACTACCTCGTACCGGGCAAGGCGTTCGAGATCGTGCTGAACATCGCCGCGCTGGGCATCATCAGCACCTGGTGCACGATCATGATCTGCCATCTGGTGTTCGTCCGCCGCTCCAGGAGTGGGCTGGTGCGGCGCCCGCACTTCCGTCTTCCGGGCACGCCGGTCACCGACATCGCGACCATCGTGTTCCTGCTCGGTGTCATCGTGCTGATGTGGTTCGACTCCGGCGACGGCGGTGTCGGACGCAAGACCGTGCTGCTGATCCCGGTTCTCGGGGCGATGCTGGTGGGCGGCTGGTTCGTGGTGCGCGGCCGGGTGAACCGGCTCGCCGCGGAGCGCCGGCCGGTGAAGTAGCCGCACGGCGCCGGGCGCCTGGGCGCAGCACCGGGCGCTCGGGCTGACAGGGGCGGCCGCGGGGTCCGAGAGACATCCGCGGCCGCCCCCGTCCGCTCAGGCACGGGCGCCCAGGCCGATTGTCAGTGGTCGCCCGTACCGTGGATTCATGGCTGAGATCGGGGAGTTGAAGCACAGCGGGATCCGTGGGCGGCGAGCGTACGCGCCCGCCGGGACGGCCGTCCGGTCATCCGGCGCTCAGCGGATAGTGGTCGGAGAGGTTGGTGTAGGTGTAGTCCTTGCCCCAGCTGGAGACCGTCCAGGGCGCGGACCGCTCCTTCACCACCTCGTTCTGCCAGGAGGCGGGACGGACATGTCCGTTGCGGTGCAGGACATAGTCCAGGTCCTCGCGCGGGTCCGTCGGGTAGCGGTACTTCGCGACCGAGTTCTCCTGGGTGTCGAAGGAGTAGGGGTGGCCCGTACGGGCGTCGGCGGGGGCCAGGTCGGCGTTGTCGAGCATCGCCCGGTATTCGGGGCTCCGCGAGTCGACGTTCAGATCGCCCGCGACCATGACCTCTTCGCCCGCCGGGATGTTCTTGGCGTCCAGGAAGGCGTCCATCTCCTTGAGCTGCTTGGCGCGGATCGAGGCCGCCTGGCCCGCGGCGCAGCCCGGGTCGGTGGACTGGGTGTGCGTGCCGACCACATGCACCCTGGTGCCGTTGACGTTCAGCACGGCATAGACGAAGCCCTTGTTGGAGAAGTAGTCGGAGCCGCAGGCGTCCTTGTAGACGTACTGCTCCTTGCGGACGATCGGCCATGCGCTCAGCAGCGTCACCCCGCCGTCCTCGGGGGTGAGGGCGGAGTAGGCGCCGCCGGTGGCGTCCCAGCCGCTCTTGCTCCGGCCCACCACCGGGGTCTGGTGGGGGTACTGCCCGGAGGCGTGGGCCTTCAGGGCGTCGGAGGAGGAGTTGTCGAAGGCTTCCTGGAGGACGACGACGTCCTTGCCCTGGAAGAAGTCCGCGGCCGCTATCGCCGTGGCGCGGTGGTCCTGGCCCCAGTTGGGGTAGAGCGTCTTGCTCATGAGGAAGGTGTTGTAGGTGAGCACCTTCAGCCGGGGCACGTCGGCGGCCGACGCGGTGGGGGAGGTCAGAGCGAGACCGGCGACGGCGAGGGCGGCGGCCGCCGCGACCGCCCGGGACAGGCGCAGGGGGGAGCGCGACACGGAATCTCCCTACGGAGAGTGGGGGTTTGGTTCGGCGTCGCTCATCAAATCAGCTGCGGTTACCTCTGGGTAGCCTCTCGGTGGGCGGGAGATGGACCGGCCGTGGCTATTGCCGGGCGGCTCCTTCCAGGGGCAGCCGAGGACAGTGCCGTCGCCGGTTCCTGCCGCTGGAAAGCGCCGGGCCGCCCGGTACGCCGGCTCGCCGTCGCGGCAGCGGGTATCCGCCGCGACGGCGAGCAACAGCCCTACCGGAGAACGGAGATGAGGGACGTGAGCGCTCGGTCAGTGCCGGTGCGGCTGCGCGTGCACGTCGTGCGTGGCCGCGATCTGCTTCCAGGACCTGGGCTGCGCGACCGGCGCCTGCGCGGCGCGGAACGACCGCTGTGCCGTCGACTTCGTCGCGGCCGCCGCCGGCTTGGACGGCTGGAACAGCCAGGTGTCGAAGAACTCGGCCAGCGGCTTGCCGGACTTCTGCTCGGCGAACTTCACGAAGTCGGCCACCGAGGCGTTGCCGTACCGGTGCTCCGCCGGCCACGCCTTGAGGATCGTGAAGAAGGTCCGGTCGCCGAGCTTGTCGCGCAGCGCCTGGAGCGCCAGCGCACCCCGGTCGTAGACCGCCGAATCGAACTGCCGGTCCGCGCCCGGGTCGCCCGGCTTGACCTTCCAGAACGGGTCATCGGCCGGATGCTGGGCGTAGACGTAGTCCGCCAGCTCCTGCGCGGTGCCCTCGCCCTCCTTCTCCGACCAGAGCCACTGGCTGTAGGCGGCGAAGCCCTCGTTGACCCAGATGTCCTTCCAGTCCTTCAGCGACACGCTGTCGCCGTACCACTGGTGCGCCAGCTCGTGCACGACGACGGAGACGTTGGCGCCCCGGTCGAACGCCTTCTTGCCGTAGAACGGGCGGGTCTGGGTCTCCAGGGCGTACCCGGCCGGGACGTTCGGCACATAGCCGCCGACCGAGTTGAACGGATACGGGCCGAAGACGCCCTCCAGCCACTCGGTGACCTCGGCGGTGCGCTCGATGCTCGCCCGCGCCGCCCCCTCGTTCGCACCCAGGTCCTTGCTGACGGCGTTGAGCACCGGCAGCCCGTTCGCGGTCTTGTCGGTGGTGATGTCGAACTTGCCGATGGCGAGCGTCGTCAGATACGTCGCCTGCGGCTTGTCCGAGCGCCAGTTGTAGCGCGTCCAGCCGAGCTTGGAGGACTGCGAGGTCAGCACGCCGTTGCTGATCGCCTGGGTACCGTCCGGGACCGCGACCGAGATGTCGAAGGTCGCCTTGTCGGTGGGGTGGTCGTTGCTCGGGAACCACCACACGGCGGAGTCCGGCTCCTGTGCCACCACGCCGCCGTCGGGCGTACGGGCCCAGGCGGTGAAGTTGTCGATCTTCAGCTCGGAGGGCTTGCCGGCATAGCGCACGACGACGCTGATCTGCTTGCCCTTCTCCAGCGGCGTGGCCGGGGTGATCTCCAGCTCGTGCTTGCCGGAGGTCGCGTAGGTCGCCTTCTTGCCGTTGACCCGGATCTCACTGACCTTCAGGCCGAAGTCCAGGTTGAAGCGGGAGAGGTCCTGGGTGGTGGTGGCGAGCAGGGTCGCCGTGCCCTCCAGCAGGTCCGTCTTCGGCTGGTACTTGAGCCGCAGATCGTAGTGGGAAACGTCGTATCCGCCGTTTCCGCTCTCGGGGTAGTAGCTGTCGCCCACACCGGGAGCGCCGGGTGTGAAGTCGGCCGCCGATGCCGGGATCGCCAGCAGCAGGCTGAGCGCGGCCGCGCCCGGGACGAGAAGTCTGTGACGCACGAGTCCTCCAACTCGTAGGGGAGATGGATCTCTTCAGACCCTATGTACCCACCAGGTCACCGTCATGTCCATGGCCCCACCTGACACATGACCGACATGAACCGTCATACACCCGCAGCATCAACCCCTTTCCCGTCCACATCCTCCGTCACCTGCGACACTCCCCTCCCGCCACGCACCCTTACGCGCGGGATGCGGCCGCGCTACCGTCCGCCCCGTGACGATTCCTGCGCGGGTCACCCGCATCCCCTGGAAAGCACTCGTGGTGGCGGCCGTCGTCGCCCTGCTGTCCGCCCTCATCGGACCGGCCGCCGCACAGGCGGCACCCGCCGAGAGCAGACCCGTCTACTCCTACGACCACGCGATACGCGAATCGGTCTGGGTGGACACCCGGCTCGACGGCGACGCGGACGGGAAGACCGACCGGGTCGCCGTCGATATCGTCCGGCCCAGGGAACCCGCGCAGCAGGGCCGCCGGATCCCCGTGATCATGGACGCCAGTCCCTACTACTCCTGCTGCGGGCGCGGCAACGACAGCCAGCGCAAGACGTACGACGCCCAGGGCCGCCCGGTCCAGTTCCCGCTCTACTACGACAACTACTTCGTGCCGCGCGGCTATGCGACGGTCCTGGTCGACCTCGCCGGCACCAACCGCTCCGACGGCTGTGTGGACGTCGGGGGACGCTCCGACATCCAGTCCGCGAAGGCCGTCGTCGACTGGCTCAACGGCAGAGGCCGCGCCTACCGCACCCGCACCGGAGACGAACCCGTCACCGCCGACTGGTCGAACGGCCGTACCGGCATGATCGGCAAGAGCTGGGACGGCACCATCGCCAACGGCGTCGCGGCCACCGGCGTCCGGGGCCTGAAGACCATCGTCCCGATCGCCGGCATCTCCTCCTGGTACGACTACTACTTCGCCAAGGGCGCCCCGCTCTACGACTCGGGGCCCGACGGGCTCGCGGACACCGTCGAGAGCCCCGCCGCGCACCAGCACTGCGCCGCCGTGCAGAAACGACTCGTCGACGGCGCCCCGCGCAACGGCGACTGGACCGGTCTGTGGACCGAGCGCGACTACGTCCGCAACGCGGGCAAGGTCCGCGCCAGCGTCTTCCTGGTCCACGGGATGCAGGACCTCAACGTCCGCACCCGGAACGCCGGCCGGTGGTGGGACGCGCTCGCCCGGCACGGCGTCGAGCGCAAGATCTGGCTCTCCCAGACCGGCCACGTCGACCCGTTCGACTACCGCCGTCCGGAGTGGGTCAGCACCCTGCACCAGTGGTTCGACCACTATCTGATGGGCTACGACAACGGCATCGAGCGGGCCCCGATGGCGGACATCGAGCGCGCCCCCGGCACCTGGTCCACCGACCCGCAGTGGCCCGCCGCCGGCACCACGGCCACCACGCTGCGGCCGCGCAACGGCGCCACGCCCGGCGTGGGCACCCTGGGCACCACCCCCGCACCACGGGGCGCGACCGCGACGTTCACCGACGACCCGCGGCTCGGGGAGACCGACTGGGCCGCCCGGATCGACGAACCGACCCCCGCCAAGGCCGGGTTCAGCACCGGCCCGCTGACCGCGCCACTACGGCTGTCCGGCTCCGGCACGGTGACCGTGACCGCCACCCCCAGCACCTCGACCGCGCACCTCTCGGCGGTCCTGGCGGACATCGGCCCGGACACCATCCGCAACTACACGGGCGCCGGGGAGGGCATCACCTCCCTGGCCGACAGCACCTGCTGGGGCGCCGGTAACCGTGGCGACACCGGCTGTTTCCGGGAGACCGCCGCCGACACCCGGCAGGTCGGATACACCGTCTTCAGCCGCGGCTGGGCCGACCTCGGCAACTACGCCGACGACCACAAGGGCCGCCCGCTCACCCCCGGCAGGCCGTACACCATCACCCTGGATCTGGCCGCCAGTGACCACATCGTGCCCGCCGGACACCGCCTCGCGCTCATCGTGGCCGGGACCGACGCGGGCCTGATCGACCCGCCGGACTCGAAGCCGCAGCTCACCGTCGACCTGGCCCGCACCGCCGCCCGGCTGCCGCTGACCGGCGGCGCCCCGGCACTCGTCCGCGCGACGGCGGGCACCGCACCGAGGACGGCCGGCGCCGACGGGCCGTTGACCGGACTCGCCCCGCCGCGCCCGGCCGGCCACCTGCCGTCCGCGGGCTGACCCCGCCGGGGCCGCCCCGCCCCGGGGCGGCTCCGCCCCGGCACTCTCTGCCCCGCCCCCGCCCCGGCACTCTCCACCCCGCCCCCCCCGCCGCGCCACCCCGGCTCCGTCCGGCCTCGTCCGACTCCGCCCGACCCAAGGGAGGCACCCCCGTGATCCCCCGCTCCCGTGGCCTCGCCCTCGCGGCGCTGGCCGTCGGCCTCACGGCCTCGCTCGCCGTGACCCTGCCGGACGCCCCGCCCGCCGGCCGGGCCGGCTCCGCGCCGCCCCGTACCGGCTTCGAGACGAGCCACGGCGCCCGCTGGACCACCCAGCCGGAGGAGCAGGACTTCCTCGCCGCCGTCGGCCGGGCCACGCCCCGGGTCCGCGTCGACCGGATCGGCGCCACCGCCCAGGGCCGCCCCCTCCAGCTCGTCCGGATCGGGGCCCCGGCTCCGGCGCGCCCCCAGGACGTCCGGCGCGGCAACTCCGTGCTGCTCATCTGCTCGCAGCACGGCAATGAACCCGCCGGCCGCGAGGCATGTCTGAGCACCGTCCGCGACCTCGCGTACGCCACGGACCGGGCGACCCGCCGATTCCTGGCACACACCAGCGTGCTGGTCGTGCCGACCGCCAACCCCGACGGCCGGGCCGCCGACACCCGCGGCAACTCCGACGGCACCGACATCAACCGCGACCACCTCGCCCTGACGACCCCCGAGGCCCGCGCGGTGGCCGGCGTGCTGCGCGACTACCGCCCCGGCACCGTCTACGACCTGCACGAGTACGGCCCCACCGTGCCGTACTACCAGAAGGATCTGCTGACGCTGTGGCCGCGCAATCTCAACACGTCGGACGCGGTGCACCGTGAAGCCGCCGCGCTCGCCGAGGAGTTCGTCGCACCGGCCGTCCGGAAGGCGGGATTCAGCACCGGTGTCTACGGCATCTGGACCGACCCGCGCACCGGCGACCCCGTCAGACAGGTCGCCGGCGACGGACAGGAGCGGATTCTGCGCAACGCCGCGGGCGTGAAGGGCGCGGTCGGCCTGCTCGTCGAGACCCGCGTCGACGCGCTCACCGACGCCGAGCGGACCGACCCCGCGCGCAACAACCGGCGCCGGGTCGACTCGCAACGGGCCGGCCTGCGCGGCGCGTTCACCTTCGCCGACCGGCACCGCGCGCGGATCGCGGCGGCCACCGCCGCCGCCCGGCGCTCCGGATACACCGACCGCGGACCGGTCTACCTCGGCGGCGCGGACAACGAACCCGCCACCGACGACCGGATCCTCGCCCACCCGCCGTGCGCCTACCGGCTCGACGCCACACAGTTCGCCCGGGTCGAGAACGCCCTGGCGCTGCACGGCGTGGCGGTGCGCCGGCACGGCCGCGGCGCCGTCGTGCCACTGCGCCAGCCGCTGCGCGCCCTCGTACCGCTGCTGCTGGACGGGCGGGCCGCGTCCCACCTGACGAGCGCGACGCCGGTGCCCGTCTGCGGTCGCGGCGAAGCGGACAAGGGCCAGGGAGGCGAACCCGGCGCCGGGCGCGGGGCGGCCCCGCCGGGCACCCGTTAGGCGGCGCCCGCCTCCGCTGTCAGGCGGACCACATCGTCCGCGCACCCCCAGGCCACGGTCACGCCCGCGCCGCCGTGCCCGTAGTTGTGCACGCACAGCGCCCCGCCGGGCAGCCGCTCGGCCGCCAGCCGCACCTCGGACCGGGCCGGCCGCAGGCCCACCTTGTGCGCCAGGACCCGGGCCCGCGCCAGCTCGGGGAAGCGCCGCGCACAGCGCGCCACGATCGCCACCGCCACCGCGGGGTCCGGCTCCCGCGACCACGCGTGCTCGCGCGCCGTACCGCCGAGCACCACCCCGTACGGCTGCGGCAGCACATACGTCGTCTCCGCCGCGCCCGGCGCGGCGGAGACGAACCACTCCTCGACACCCGGATTCTCGACGATCACCAACTGCCCCTGCACCGGATACACCCCGGGATCGGGAACCAGGTCGCGCGCCCCCAGTCCGGAACAGTTCACGACCGTGCCGGCCTCCCGGCCCGCTTCCGCCAGCGAGGTGACCGGACGCCGCTCCACCACCCCGCCCGCCGCCACGAAACGGCGCTCCAGATAGCGGAGATGGGCCGGCATGTCCACCAGGGGGGTGCGGGCCCGCCATCCCGACGCACAGCCCTCGGGCAGTTCGTCCGGGCGCGCCCGCCGCAGCTCGGGCACCGCGTCGTACCAGGCGGCCAGCCCGTCGTCGGCGGCGGCCGGGCCGGCGGCCCCGTCCGTCACCTCGGCCGTTATGGTGCCCGGCACCATCCGGGCGCCGGTCTCGGCCGGCCGCTCCGCGAGACCGGCGAGCACCTCGTACGAGCGCACGGACCACCGCACGGCCCGTTCGTACGGCTGGACGCGGTACGGCCAGCACAGCCCGCCGGCCACCGCCGATGTCGTCCCGCCGACCGCGTCGCGGCTGATCAGCCGCACCCGGCGGCCGCCCTCCGCCAGCGCGACGGCCGACGTCAGGCCGATCACGCCGCCACCGACCACCAGGACATCGCTTTCGTCGATCGTCATGGCAGGACGCTAACCGTTCGGGCCGGTGCGGGCGAAGAGCGGTCCGGCCGCTCGCGGGCGCACGGCGGGGCGGGGCACGGGTGCGGGGGAGCGGACGGGCGACGGGAGCCGGGCGCCGGGGCAGGCCCCGCGGACCTCGCTTGATCTTGGTGTAACCCTCCGGGAATCATCCGGACAAACCAGGACCTTAGGCTGGTAGCAGCACCGTCGGCCGATGACGCCCCTCGGATTCCGCTCACCGCCATCCGTCCGCCGTCGTCTGAGGAGGCCCATGCCCCGCGCGCAGCGCGCCGTGCCCGCCTGGCTCGCCCACCCCTTCCGCTGGCAGCGGCTGCCCGTTCCGTGGGCGGCGGTCGCCCGCGGAACCCTGTG
Source organism: Streptomyces sp. x-80 (assembly GCF_046549095.1). Classification (NCBI taxonomy): domain Bacteria; kingdom Bacillati; phylum Actinomycetota; class Actinomycetes; order Kitasatosporales; family Streptomycetaceae; genus Streptomyces; species Streptomyces sp. x-80. The sequence continues at coordinate 116,756 of NZ_JAJPWM010000006.1, read as the reverse complement.
CGCGGGACCGCTGCTGGGCGCGGGCATCGCGACCGGCCATCCGGCGGCCGGTGTACTGACCGGCCTCGGCTCGATGCTGGCCGGTGTCAACGACCGGCCCGGCACCCGCCGCACCGGCATCGTCCACGTCGGCCTGCCCGCCCTCGCCTCGGCCCTCGGCATGCTGATGGGCGCCTCGCTCCAGTCCGCCGGCGCGGGCTGGTGGGTGGTCCCGGCGCTCTTCGCCGTCGGCTTCGTCTCCGGCGCGGGCAGCGTGGCCGGGCCGGTACGGTCCAACGCGGGCATGCAGATGCTGGCCGCCACCATCCTCGGTGCGGGCATGCCGCTGCCCGGCGCGCCCTGGACGAAGGCCCTCTACGTTCTCGCCGGCTGTCTGTGGCTGCTCCTGCTGCGCCTCGTACTGCGTTCGCCGCGCCCCGCGGGCGGCCCGCTCAGCGGTGAGCGGGCGGTGGTGGCCACCGTCTTCGACGCGCTCGCCGACGCGCTGGGCGCGGCCGGCGGACCCGGCGCCGAGCCCGCCCGGCGCAAGGTGACCGCCGCCCTGGACCGCGCGGACGAGGCGCTGCGGCTGCGCCGGCTGACCGGCCGGCTGCTGCACCGGCGCGTCCGTCCGGAGGAACTCCTGCTGGCCGAGCGGTTCACCGCGGCGACGCGGCTGTGCGAGGCCAGCGTCGCGCTCCTGTGGGAGGCCCGTCCGCTGCCGTCCCGGGTCGCGGAGAGCCCCCGGCGGTTCGCCGAGGCGCTGCGCAGCGGCCGCCCGCCGGGCACCGTGTCGGCCCCGGAGACCGGTTCCGCCGGGCGCGGCGCCTTCGACCGTGCCCTCCTGGACGCCGCGGTCGTCTTCGCCCGCCCGCGGCCGCTGTCGACGGAGCCGTCGCCGACCGGGCCGTCGCCGACCGGGCCGTCGACGACGGGGCCGGAGCCGGCGCCCGGCCCGGGGACGGGTGCCGCCGCCGGGCCGGGCGGACCGGCGCGACGGCCCCGGCCCGCCCCGCCCGGCCGTGCTACCCCGGTGACCGCGGCCCGCCGGGCGTTCCGTCTCATCAGCGGGCGGACGCGCCCCGGGCGGAGCATGCTCGGACCCGCCGGGCGGGGCTACGGCCTACGGGTCGCCGTCTGCATCGCCGCGGCCACCGCGGTGGCCCTGCTGCTGCGGGCCGACCACTGGTACTGGCTCCCGGCGACCGTCACCTTCCTCGTCAAGCCGGACCTCGGCCCGCTCTTCTCCCGTACGGTCAACCGGTTCGCCGGCACCCTCGCCGGTGTGCTGCTCTTCGCCGGGGCCGGACTGCTGCTGACCGGCTCGTGGTGGCCGGCGCTGGTGGCCGGGGCGGGCGGTGCGCTGCTGCCGTTCGCCACCCGCCACTTCGCCCTCCAGACCGTCGCGATCACCCTCATGGTGCTGTCGTTCGTGTACGTCAGCGGCGCTCCGCAGGCCGCCGGTGAGCGGATCGCCGATACGTCCATCGCCTGCGGCATCGTGCTCGTCGTCGGCCATCTGCCGCAGCTCGCCGACCCGCGCCGCCGGGTCGGCCAGCGCGTCACCGCGGCGCTGCGCGCCACCGAGCAGTTCCTGCGGCACGTCCTGGAGGCGGAGCCGGGGCAGGAACCCACCGAGCGGCTGGCGCTGCGCCGGGCCGCCTACCGGGTGCTGGGGGAGGCACGGGCCGCTGCGGAGAGCGCCGCGGCCGAACTCCTCGCCGCCCGCGGCGGCCGCAACCCGGACTGGCTGACCGTCGTCACCGCGGCCGAGCGCATCGTGGACGCCGCGACGGCCTGCGCGGTACGCCTCGACCACGGCGCCCGCCGCCCGAGCACCGACGAGGCGGAGCGGCTGTGCCGGGCGCTGTCCGCGATGGCCGACGCCCTGGAGGACCCCCGGCGGCCGGGCCCCGCCGCCCCGGCTCCCGAGATACGGCCCGTCCCGGACTGCGCCACCCTCACGGACGTGGCCGCCGAACTGGAACGGCTACGGGGTTACGCGGGCGCCGCCTGAGCCCGCGCGGGGCCAGGCCGGGGCGGGTCCCCCGGCCGGCCCCGCGCCGCGTCGGCCGGCGCACACGGCGGCGTGCGGTGTGCCCCGCCGCCGCGCGCGCTGTGCCGTCCGCCGTCAGCGCCCGCCGCGCTCCCGGCCCAGCAGACCGGCCCGGCGCAGCGCGTCGGCCATCGCGTCGTTCGCCGGCCCGGCCTCGCGCCCGCCACCGCGGCGGTCCCCGCCACGCGGCGCCTGGCCGCCCTGCCGCGGCCGCGGCGCACCGTCGCGACCGCCCGCGCCACCACGGCGCTCACCGCCACCGCTCCGGCGCCCGTCGCCGCCCGCGCCGCCGCGCCGCTCGCCGCCGCTCGCCGCCGCGCCGCCCTTGCCCGGCTCGTCGTCCAGCCGCAGCGTCAGCGAGATCCGCTTCCGCGGAATGTCGACATCGAGCACCTTGACCCGCACGATGTCGCCCGGCTTCACGACATCCCGCGGGTCCTTGACGAACGTCTTCGACATCGCCGAGACATGGACCAGCCCGTCCTGGTGGACGCCCACGTCCACGAACGCCCCGAAGGCGGCGACGTTCGTCACCACACCCTCCAGCAGCATCCCCGGCGCCAGATCGCCGATCTTCTCCACGCCGTCCTTGAAGGTCGCGGTCTTGAAGACCGGCCGCGGGTCACGCCCCGGCTTCTCCAGCTCCCGGAGGATGTCGCCGACCGTCGGCAGACCGAAGGAGTCATCGACGAAATCCGCCGGCCGCAGCGCGCGCAGCGCCGGCGCGTTGCCGATCAGCGACCCGACCGCACCGCCCGTGGCACCGGCCATCCGGCGCACCACCGGGTACGCCTCCGGGTGCACGCTGGAGGCGTCCAGCGGGTCGTCGCCGCCGCGGATCCGCAGGAAGCCCGCGCACTGCTCGTACGCCTTCGGGCCGAGCCGCGCCACGTCCTTGAGGGCCTTGCGGGAGCGGAACGGGCCGTTGGTGTCGCGGTGCGCGACGATGTTCTCGGCCAGACCGGAACCGATGCCCGACACCCGCGAAAGCAGCGGTGCGGACGCGGTGTTGACGTCCACCCCGACACCGTTCACACAGTCCTCGACCACCGCGTCCAGCGAGCGCGACAGCTTCACCTCGGACAGGTCGTGCTGGTACTGACCGACGCCGATCGACTTCGGGTCGATCTTGACCAGCTCGGCCAGCGGGTCCTGGAGCCGGCGCGCGATGGACACCGCGCCGCGCAGCGACACGTCCAGCTCGGGCAGCTCCTGGGAGGCGAACGCGGAGGCGGAGTACACCGAGGCGCCCGCCTCGGACACCATCACCTTCGTCAGCTTCAGCTCGGGCTGCGCGGCGATCAGATCGGCCGCCAGCTTGTCGGTCTCCCGCGAGGCGGTGCCGTTGCCGATCGCGATCAGCTCGACGTCGTGCTCGCGCGCCAGCCGCGCCAGGGTGGCCAGCGATGCGTCCCACTTCTGCTGCGGCACATGCGGATAAATCGTCTCGGTGGCCGCCACCTTGCCGGTCGCGTCGACGACCGCGACCTTCACCCCCGTACGGAAACCGGGGTCGAGGCCCATCGTCGCGCGCGTCCCGGCGGGCGCCGCCAGCAGCAGATCGCGCAGGTTCGACGCGAAGACCCGTACCGCCTCGTCCTCGGCGGCCTGCCGCAGCCGCAGCCGCAGATCGATCCCGAGGTGCACCTGGACACGGGTCCGCCAGGCCCAGCGGACGGTGTCCTGAAGCCACTTGTCGCCCGGCCGGCCCCGGTCGGCGATGCCGAAACGGTGCGCGATGGCCCGCTCGTACGGGCTCGGCCCCTCGGTCGCCGCCGACGGGTCCGCCGGCTCCAGCGCGAGGTCGAGGACCTCCTCCTTCTCGCCGCGGAACATCGCCAGCACCCGGTGCGAGGGCAGTTCGGTGAACGGCTCGGCGAAGTCGAAGTAGTCGGCGAACTTCGCGCCGGCCTCCTCCTTGCCGTCGCGCACCTTCGCCGCGACCCGCCCGTGCGACCACATCCGCTCGCGCAACTCGCCGATCAGGTCCGCGTCCTCACCGAACCGCTCGGTCAGGATCGCCCGCGCGCCCTCCAGGGCGGCGGCCGCGTCGGCGACCCCCTTGGCGTCGTCCACGAACGCGGCGGCGGCCGCCGCGGGCGCCACCGACGGATCGCCCAGCAGCCCCTCGGCCAGCGGTTCCAGTCCGGCCTCCCGCGCGATCTGCGCCTTGGTGCGCCGCTTGGGCTTGTACGGGAGGTAGATGTCCTCCAGCCGGGCCTTGGCGTCGGCGCCGAGGATCCGCGCCTCCAGGGCGGCGTCCAGTTTGCCCTGCGACCGTACCGACTCCAGGATCGCGGTCCGCCGCTCCTCCAGCTCCCGCAGATAGCGCAGCCGCTCCTCCAGCGAGCGCAGCTGCGCGTCGTCGAGGAGTTCGGTGGCCTCCTTGCGGTAACGCGCGATGAACGGCACCGTCGAGCCACCGTCGAGCAGTTCGACCGCGGCCCTCACCTGCCGCTCCTTGACGCCGAGCTCCCCGGCGATCCTCGCTTCGATGGACCCGAGGGTCCCGATGGGCTCAGTGGGTGCCGTCACGTTGATCCTGACCCGCCTTCCAGCGCTTGCTTGAGCCTGCATTGTGCAGGCTGGCGGGCCGGACTGTCGCGCCGCCCAGCCGGGATCCTCGGGGTGTGAGAAGGCGCACGCACACCCCGGCGGACGGCTCAGCGCTTGCCGAAGAGGTCCGCGGGGAAGGCCCCGGCGGCCACCGCGGGAGTGAGGAACCCCGCCGTCAGCTCGGTCAGCCGGGCCACCCCCGTGGCGCCCAGATGCTCGTACGGCGCCCGGTCCAGACGGTCGGTGGCGTCCTCCAGGTCCTTGCGCAGCTGCTCACCGGCCGGGGTCAGCCCGCCCGCCGAGTCCAGCAGCCCGCGGCCGCGCAGCCGGTCCTGCGCCGCCGCCCACTCCTCCTGGGACCAGCCGCGCGTCCGCATGACCCATTCAAGGCCCATCCCGTGACCGCTGGCGGTGTGCGTGACCAGCGCCTCCACCGCGTCCAGTTCGGCGTCCAGCAGCGTCATCAGGTGCCCGTCACCGCGGTGTTCGCGCAGCAGCGTCGCGGCGTGCCAGAGGGCGAGGTGCGGCGCGGCCGGCACCGGCAGGTCGGCGTGCGCGGCGAACAGCGGGCGGGCGTACGGGGTGCACGCCTCCGCGGCGCGCAGCGCCAGCCGGGCGGCCTCCGCCATCTCCGCGGACTCCAGGGCGGCGTCGCCCAGCAGCCGGCGCAGCGTGGCGTCCGCGACCCGCAGCCGGGCGTCCAGGACGGTCCGCGGCGCGGCGACGGACCAGATGTGCGGGACGTGCCGCGCGACCAGTGTGTGGCTGAAGTTGTAGAAGGCGGCGGTGACGGCGCCGGGGCCGACCGCGCCCATGGCCGCGGCCCGGATCGCGAGGTAGGCGGCGGCACTGTCCTCGATGCCGGTCTTCGCGAGTTCGGTGCTCAGTTCGGGCGAGAAGTAGTGCATCGCGTGGAACGAGTTGAGGGCGCTCTGGCAGCGCCGGCCGGCGCGCTCGGGCAGTGCGGTCGTAGAGGTCATGGCGGGCAGGCTACCGACCCGTCGGTATGGGGGTGTGCGCAGGTCCGGTCACCACCGGGGGCGGATGGCAGTAAAGGTGGGTTATTCGTCATTGCCGCCCTCGCCGGCGCTGCCCAGGATGGAGGCATGGAACAGCGCGATGTGCTGGTCGTCCTCTTCGACCGCCTCCAGAGCCTCGACGTCACCGGGCCGGTCGAGGTCTTCAGCGGCGCGGCCGCCGCCGCCCCGGGCGCCTACCGCATCCGTACCGCGAGCCTGGACGGCGCCCCGGTCCGCACCTCCAGTGGCCTGACGCTCACCCCGGACCTCGCGCTCGCCGACGCCGGAGCGCCCGACACCCTCCTGGTCCCCGGCGGCGAGGGCACCCGCACCCCCGATCCGCGGCTGATCGACTGGCTGCGCACCCATGCCCACCGCGCCCGGCGCAAGGTCTCGGTGTGCAGCGGGGCGCTGCTGCTGGCCGAGGCCGGGCTGCTGGACGGCCGCCGCGTGACGACCCACTGGACGCTCTGCGCCGCCCTCGCCGAACGGTTCCCCGCCGTCCGGGTCGAACCGGAACCGATCTACGTACGGGACGGGGACCTCACCACCTCCGCGGGCGTCACGGCCGGTATCGACCTCGCGCTGGCCCTGGTGGAGGAGGACCTCGGCCGGGACCTCGCGCTGTCCATCGCCCGCCATCTGGTCGTCTTCCTGCGCCGGCCGGGCAACCAGACCCAGTTCAGCGCCCAGCTCGCCGTCCAGACCGCGGAGCGGCGGCCGCTGCGCGACGTCCAGCAGTGGATCACCGAGCACCCGGCGGCCGACCTGTCCGTGGACGCCCTCGCGGACCGCGCCGGGCTCTCCCCGCGGCACTTCGCCCGCGCCTTCCGCGACGAGGTCGGCATGACGCCGGGCCGCTATGCCGGCCGGGTACGGCTGGAGGCCGCCCGGCGGCGCCTGGAGGACACCGCCGACGGCATCGAGGAGGTGGCCCGGCACTGCGGGTACGGCACTCCCGAGGCGATGCGCCGCGCCTTCGTACGGACCCTGGGCGCCGCCCCGGCCGAATACCGCCGGCGCTTCCAGCCGGCCCGCTGACCGGCCCGGCCGCACCCGGCCGGACCCGCCGCCCGTTACCACGACAGCCGCGCGGAGCCCCCGCGCCGCACTCCGCCCCGGCCCGCCGCCACCTGACGATCCGGCTCCCACCTGCCGGCCGACAACCCAAGCCCCCAGTACCTCCCGAACCTCCCCAAGCTCACGCATTCCTGAAAGGCACCGCCATGCAGATCGCGATCCTGCTCTACGACCGCTTCACCGCGCTGGACGCCGTGGGCCCCTACGAGACGCTCGGCCGCCTGCCGGGCGCGGCGCCGGTCTTCGTCGGCGCGCGCACCGGCCCGTACCGCAACGACGCGGACGGGCTCACGATGGTGGCCGACGCCGCACTGTCCGAGGTCACCGCGCCCGACATCCTCGTCGTACCGGGCGGCCCGGGGCAGACCGCGCTCATGGCGGACGGCCCGCTGCACGACTGGATCCGTGCCGTGGACGCGGGCACCACCTGGACCACCTCGGTGTGCACCGGTTCCCTGATCCTGGCCGCGGCCGGCCTCCTCACCGGCCGCCGGGCGACCTCCCACTGGCTGGCGCTGGACCAGCTGCCCGCGTTCGGCGCCACGCCGACCGGGGAACGGGTGGTCGTCGACGGCAAGTACGTCACCGCGGCCGGGGTCTCCTCCGGCATCGACATGGGTCTGACCCTGGCGGGCCGGATCGCGGGCGACGCCGTCGCCCAGGCGATCCAGCTCGGCATGGAGTACGACCCGCAGCCGCCGTACGACGCCGGCTCCCCGCAGAAGGCGCCCGCCGAGGTCACCGCGGAACTGCGGGAGCGCAGCCGGTTCCTCCTCAACGGGGAGTGAGCCCCGGCCGGGGAGCGGCCCGCGGCCCGGCCGGGGCCTCGGCGGGCGCCGCCTCAGCCCGCCGGCCAGGTGAAGCGCGGCGCCCGGCGCTCCAGGAAGGCGGCGGCCCCCTCCACGGTGTCGCCGCTCTCCCGTGCCTGCGCCGCCCAGTACGCGGCCCGCTCCTCGGCCGCCGCCACCGGTACCTCCCACGCCCCGTCCACCAGCTCCTTCGCCGCGGTCTGCGTCAGCCGCGACCGGCTCGCCAGTACGGCCGCGAAGTCCGCCACCCGCTTGTCCAGCTCCCCCTCGGGCAGCACCTCGTCCACCAGACCGGTCCGCAGCGCCCGCGCGCTGTCGATCAACTCCCCGGAGAAGAGCAGGTACTTGGCGGCCGACGGGCCGACCAGCCGGACCAGCCGCCGGGTGGCGGACACCGGATAGACGACCGCCAGCTTCGCCGGCGTCACCCCGAACAGCGCCCCCTCCTCCGCGAACCGCAGATCGCAGGCGGCCGCCAGCTGGCAGCCGCCGCCCACGCAGTAGCCGCGGACCGCCGCCAGCGTCGGCCCGGGGAACGCCGCCAGCGCCTCCTCGGCCGCCACCGCCAGAGCCTGCGGCTCGTCCACCGTGTCCCGCAGCGCCCCGATGTCCGCCCCGGCGCAGAACGTCCCGCCCTCGCCCGTCAGCACGAGGGCCCGTACCGCGCGATCGGCCGCCAGCCGCGCCAGCAGCGGCGGCAGCTCCCGCCACATCCGCGCGGTCATCGCGTTCCGCTTGCCGGTGTTGCTGATCGTGACGGTCGCTGTGCCGTCGCTGACACCCGTCCTCAGGCCCGGTTCCATGCCCCGGATATTAGAACGACCGTCCAGCGGGCGGGCGGATACGATCGGCGGTCTGATGTCAGCAACTCTCGTCGCCAAAGACCTCGCCGCCGGCCACGGCGAGCGCGTCCTGTTCTCCGGTCTCGATCTGGTCGTCGCCCCCGGCGATGTGATCGGCCTCGTCGGCGCCAACGGCGCGGGCAAGTCCACCCTGCTGCGCCTGCTGGCCGGTCTGGACACCCCGGAGGACGGCGGACTCGCGCTCAGCCCGCCCACCGCCACCGTCGGCCACCTCCCGCAGGAGCCCGACCGCCGCCCCGGAGAGTCCGTCCGCTCCTTCCTCGCCCGCCGCACCGGCGTGACCGACGCGCAGCTCGCCCTGGACACCGCCACCCAGGCGCTGGTCGACGAGCGGCCGGGCGCGGACGACGCCTACGCCACCGCCCTGGAGCGCTGGCTCGCGCTGGGCGCCGCCGATCTGGAGGAGCGCGCCGAGGAGACCGCCGCCCAGCTCGGCCTCACCATCGGCCTCGACCAGCCGATGACCTCCCTGTCCGGCGGCCAGGCCGCCCGCGCCTCGCTCGCCTCCCTGCTGCTCTCCCGCTACGACGTCTTCCTGCTGGACGAGCCGACCAACGACCTCGACCTGGACGGGCTGCAACGGCTGGAATCGTTCGTCACCGGCCTGCGCGCCGGCACGGTCCTGGTCAGCCACGACCGCGAATTCCTGATCCGTACGGTCAACCGCGTCGTCGAACTCGACCTCGCCCAGCAGCAGGTCAACACCTACGGCGGCGGCTACGCGTCCTATCTGGAGGAGCGCGCGCGGGCCCGCCGGCACGCCCGGGAGCAGTACGAGGAGTACGCCGACACCAAGACCGCCCTGGAGACCCGCGCCCGCACCCAGCGCAACTGGATGGAGAAGGGCGTCAGGAACGCCCGCCGCAAGGCCACCGACGGCGACAAGATCGGCCGCAACGCGCGGGTGGAGTCCACCGAGAAGCAGGCCGCCAAGGCCAAGCAGACGCAGCGCCTGATCGAGCGTCTCGACGTCGTCGAGGAACCCCGCAAGGAGTGGGAGCTGCGGATGGAGATCGCCGCCGCGCCCCGGGCCGGCGCGGTGGTGGCCACCCTCCGCGGTGCCGAGGTCCGCCGCGGCGACTTCCGCTTCGGACCGGTGGACCTCCAGATCGACTGGGCGGACCGGGTCGCCATCACCGGGCCCAACGGCTCCGGCAAGTCCACGCTGCTCGCCGCCCTCCTCGGCCGGCTCCCGCTGGACGCCGGGCAGGCTTCGCTCGGCCCCGGTGTGGTGGTCGGCGAGGTCGACCAGGCGCGCGGCCTGTTCGTCGGCGACGAGCCGCTGATGGACGCCTTCCGGGCCTCGGTACCGGACCTGCCGCCCGCCGAGGTGCGCACCCTGCTCGCGAAGTTCGGGCTGAAGGCGGCCCATGTGCTGCGCCCGGCGCGCACCCTCTCGCCGGGGGAGCGGACCCGGGCCGCACTGGCCCTCCTCCAGGGCCGCGGGGTCAACCTCCTCGTGCTGGACGAGCCGACCAACCACCTCGACCTGCCGGCCATCGAACAGCTGGAGTCCGCGCTCGCCTCGTACCCGGGCACCCTGCTGCTGGTCACCCACGACCGCCGGATGCTGGACGCGGTGCACACCACCCGCCGTATCGAGGCCGCCGGCGGACGGATCACCGACCGGCCGGTGTGACCGCGGGCGGGGAAGGGCCGCCGGACGCCCCGCCCCGCGTGACGATCAACGGTCCGTGCCCCGCCGGGCGGCGCGGCGGGGCACCGGACCGTACGGCGGCCACTCCGCGACAGTCCGTGGACAAGAATCAAAGGCAGCAGGATCAGTCGCCGGACCGAGCACGCCACTCGTAAACAGTCAAAAGACGTCGATAGGTGCTGACTTATGTTCAGCGGGCCGGCCGGGGCCACGGCGTTCTCAACACTCGACGTGTGAGGATGCCTTCCGGACCCCCCGCAGACCCCCCCGAGGAACTGACCGTCCCGCCCGCGTACGAAGGTGTGTGGCGGTTCACCGCCCCGGCACTGGAGGTGTCCGTGCCCCGGGCGCGCCACGCGGTCCGGGCCCTCCTCGACGACCGGCGCGTACCCGTCGCCTCCTGCGTCGTGGACAGCCTGCTGCTGATCGTCTCCGAACTCGTCACCAACGCCGTACAGCACGCCGCCCTGCTCTCACCCGAGATCGCCGTACAGCTCAGCGTCGGCGCCGGCCGGCTGCGCGTCGCCGTCGAGGACGGCCACCCCTACCGCCCCAGGGCGGTGGAGGCGGACGAGGGCGACACCGGCGGCCGGGGCCTGTGGCTGGTCAAGATGATCACCGCGGAGGCGGGCGGCAGCTGCGACGTCGAGCACACCGCGAACGGCGGCAAGGCCGTCTGGGCCGAGCTGCCGCTCGTCCCGCTCGCTACCAGCCCGCCGACGGCCCGGTGAGCTCGCGGACCGCGGGGCGCGCGGTGTCCAGCACGGTCATGAACCAGGCCGAGAACGGCTCCCGGGCATGCCGCTCGGCCAGCTCCTTCGGCGTCACGAACGCGATCTCGCCGATCTCCGCCGGATCCGGCGCGGGCTCGGTCCGCACCAGCCCGACGAACAGGTGGTTGAACTCCTGCTCCACGAGTCCGGAGTCCGGATCGGGGTGGTTGTAGCGCACCGTGCCGGCCTCCGCGAGCAGCGCCGGGGCCAGCCCCAGCTCCTCGGCGGTGCGCCGGGCCGCGGCCGCGAACGGCATCTCGCCCGGGTACGGATGCCCGCAGCAGGTGTTGGACCACACACCGGGGGAGTGGTACTTCGCCAGCGCCCGGCGCTGGAGCAGCAGCCGGCCCTTCTCGTCGAAGAGGAAGACGGAGAACGCCCGGTGCAGCTGGCCAGGAGGCTGATGGGCGGCGAGCTTCTCCGCGGTGCCGATCGTCGTACCGTCCTCGTCGACCAGCTCCAGCATGATCGATTCGTCGGCGGCGCCCGGTGCGGTCGCCGCCGAGAGCCCGGCGGTCTGTCCGTTGGCAGGTGTGATCGGCATTGCCCGTCCTTGTCGTCGGTCTTCGACGACAAGTCTGCCCTAGGGGGTGTCGTCGAAGCGGTGCCTGCCCCGCGGTGTCCGACACGGCACCTCGCGGCGTTGTCGGGATCACCCCGATACATCCAGTATCGGGGGCGGCCCATCGCCGTGCGACGCACCGCACCGGGCACCGCGGGACCCGCCCTTCGGGCGGACGATGCCATTGTCCGGGCGGACGACACCACGGTGACGGCGGGCCCTGGCCGCGTCCGCACCGGCACCTGCGCTCCGGCCACGGAACCCGCACCGGGGCGTACGGAACACCGCGCCCCGCATCCCGGCACCCCCCCCCGCGCACCGCGCCCGGCCGGTGAGAAGGTCCACACCGCTCCCGTGCGCACCACGGCCGACGCCCGCGCCGCCGGCCCGGCCGGGCAACCGGCCGGCAGCGGCCGCCGGCCCCGCACCGGTCCGGCCCCACCGCCGTCGGCCCAACCCACCCCACCTATGACCAGTCCGTACATAACCGGCATCCGATCGGCCCCGGCCGCGGGCGGCAGTTGTTCATGCGGCGCCCGATCGACGATGATGATCGCGGCAGACGCGGCCTTCGGTCACTCGATCGTGCGATGAATGCGCGGTGAACGGCCTCCTCCGGCGATCCGATAGCCTCTGCCGACGTGCCACCAACCCTCCAGGGGTGAGGTGTGCCACGCCCACTGCCCGGGTAGTTCGTACCGAATGCGGACCGACCGGCGCTGCCTTGTCAGCATCCAAGGAGTGAGTTCGTCTGTCGACCGCCATCCTCACCGGTCCGCCGGTAGCCGGGTCGTCGCTCGAAGCCGACCTGCGCTCGCTGGGCTTCGACGTCCGCACGGCGGATGACCCCGCGTCCGCCGCGGACCTGATCGCCGCGGTGCCCGCACAGGAGCGGGTGGCCGTCGTCGACCCCCGCTTCGTCGGCCATCCGCACGCCCTGCGGCTCGCCCTGACCGACCCGCGCTTCCCGGCCGCGGCCGTGCCCGGCGCGCTCACCGCGCAGCCCGAGGCCCGCCCCGCGCTGGTCCGCGCCGCCGCCGCGATCCCGGTCGGCGCCGGCACCGCGCACCTCACCGACGTCCTCACGGAGACGCTGACCGACTCCCTCGACCGCGACGGCGTCGGCCTCCAGCGCATCGAGCTGGGCAGCCTGGTCGCCACCGTCGCGCTCACCCCCGCCCAGCGCGCGGACGCCCGGGACGCCGTGGCGGCCGTCGACGACGAGGCGGTACGGCTGCGCACCGCGGTCAAGTCCCGCGACGGTTTCTTCACGACCTTCTGCATCAGCCCGTACTCCCGCTACCTCGCCCGCTGGTGCGCGCGCCGCGGTCTGACCCCCAACCAGGTCACCACCGCGTCCCTGCTCACCGCGGTCATCGCGGCGGGCTGCGCGGCCACCGGCAGCCGCGGCGGCTTCATCGCGGCCGGCGTCCTGCTGCTCTTCTCCTTCGTCCTGGACTGCACCGACGGGCAGCTCGCCCGCTACTCCCTCCAGTACTCGACGATGGGCGCCTGGCTCGACGCGACGTTCGACCGGGCCAAGGAGTACGCCTACTACGCCGGTCTCGCCCTGGGCGCCGCCCGCGGCGGCGACGACGTCTGGGCGCTGGCCCTCGGCGCGATGATCCTCCAGACCTGCCGCCATGTCGTCGACTTCTCCTTCAACGAGGCGAACCACGACGCCGACGCCAACACCAGTCCCACCGCGGCGCTCTCCGACAGGCTCGACAGCGTCGGCTGGACGGTCTGGCTACGCCGGATGATCGTGCTGCCCATCGGCGAACGCTGGGCCATGATCGCCGTCCTCACCGCGTTCACCACCCCGCGCATCGTCTTCTACGCGCTGCTCATCGGCTGCGCGCTGGCCGCCTGCTACACCACCGCGGGCCGGGTGCTGCGCTCCCTGACCCGCCGGGCCCGGCGCACCGATCGCGCCGCGCGGGCGCTCGCCGACCTCGCGGACTCCGGCCCGCTCGCCGAACTGTGCGCCGGCGGGGCGCGCGGCCGCGGCCGCGCGAGCTCCTTCCTGGCGCCCGCCATGGCCTTCCTGTCCACCGCCGTCCTGCTGGTGTGGGTGCTCTTCCAGGACCACCCCGCGTCCTGGCCGACCGTCGGCGTCGCGGCCTGCTCCGCGGTTCTGGCCGGCGCGGCCGTCGCCCGCCCGCTCAAGGGCGTCCTCGACTGGCTGGTGCCGCCGCTCTTCCGGATCGGCGAATACACCACGATCCTGGTTCTGGCCGCCCGCTCGGACGCGCCGGGAGCGCTGCCCGCGGCGTTCGGACTGGTAGCGGCCGTCGCCTACCATCACTACGACACGGTCTACCGCATCCGAGGTGGCAGCGGCGCCCCTCCGCGGTGGCTGGTCCGGGCGGCCGGCGGCCATGAGGGACGGATTCTCGTCGTCACCGTCCTCGCCGCGCTGTTGTCCCCCTCAGGTTTCACCATCGCGCTGACCGCCGTCGCTGTGGTCCTGGCGCTGCTGGTGCTCATCGAGAGCATCCGCTTCTGGGTGTCCTCCGGTGCACCCGCCGTACACGATGAAGGAGAACCCGCATGATCGGCCTCGTGCTGGCAGCCGGCGCCGGACGGCGTCTGCGTCCCTACACCGACACCCTGCCCAAGGCACTGGTGCCGGTGGGCCCGGAACAGGACGGGGAAGCCACGACCATCCTGGACCTGACGCTCGGCAACTTCGCCGAGATCGGCCTGACCGAGGTCGCGATCATCGTCGGCTACCGCAAGGAAGCCGTGTACGAGCGCAAGGAGGCCCTGGAGCAGAAGTACGGCCTCAAGCTCACCCTCATCGACAACGACAAGGCCGAGGAGTGGAACAACGCCTACTCCCTGTGGTGCGGCCGTGACTCCCTCCAGCACACGGTGATCCTCGCCAACGGCGACACCGTGCACCCGGTCTCCGTCGAGAAGACCCTGCTCGCCGCCCGCGGCGACGGCCGGAAGATCATCCTCGCCCTGGACACGGTGAAGCAGCTCGCCGACGAGGAGATGAAGGTCATCGTGGACCCCGTCAAGGGCGTCCAGAAGATCACCAAGCTGATGGACCCGGCGACCGCCACCGGCGAGTACATCGGCGTCACCCTCATCGAGGGTGAGGCCGCCGCCGATCTGGCCGACGCCCTGAAGACGACCTTCGAGCGCGACCCCGACCTCTACTACGAGGACGGCTACCAGGAGCTCGTCAACCGCGGCTTCAAGATCGACGTGGCGCCCATCGGCGACGTCGCGTGGGTCGAGATCGACAACCACGACGACCTCGCGAAGGGCCGTGAGATCGCATGCCGGTACTGACCCGGCTCATCCCGTCCCCCGTCGTCGTCGACATCAACGCCGGCGCCCTGGACGGCCTGGCGGGCCTCCTGGCCGACCAGCGCATCTCCGCATCCGGCAAGCTGGCCGTCGCGATCAGCGGCGGCTCCGGGGCCCGACTGCGCGAGCGGCTGGCCCCCGCGCTGCCCGGCGCCGAGTGGTACGAGGTCGGCGGCGGCACCCTCGACGACGCGATCAAGCTCGGCGACGCCATGAAGAAGGGGCACTACGACGCGGTCGTGGGGCTCGGTGGCGGCAAGATCATCGACTGTGCGAAGTACGCCGCGGCGCGGATCGGGCTGCCGCTCGTGGCCGTCGCGACGAACCTCTCGCACGACGGCCTGTGCTCGCCGGTCGCGACCCTAGACAACGACGCGGGCCGCGGCTCCTACGGCGTGCCGAACCCGATCGCCGTGGTGATCGACCTCGACATCATCCGCGAGGCCCCGGTCCGGTACGTCCGGTCCGGTATCGGCGACGCGATCTCCAACATCTCCGCGGTCGCGGACTGGGAGCTCTCGCACCGGGAGACCGGGGAGTCGATAGACGGACTGGCCGCCGCCATGGCACGCCAGGCCGGTGAGGCCGTGCTCCGGCATCCGGGCGAGGTCGGCGACGACGCCTTCCTCCAGGTGCTCGCCGAGGGTCTGGTCCTCACCGGCATCTCGATGTCGGTGGCCGGTGACAGCCGCCCCGCGTCCGGCGCCTGCCATGAGATCAACCACGCCTTCGACATCCTCTACCCCCGGCGCTCGGCGAGCCATGGCGAGCAGTGCGGCCTCGGCGCAGCCTTCGCCACGCACCTGCGCGGGGACCGGGAGACGAGCGCGCTGATGGCCGGGGTACTGCGCCGGCACGGCCTGCCGGTCACGCCGGGCGAGATCGGCTTCACCGACGAGGAATTCGTCGCCGCCGTCGCCTACGCGCCCAAGACCCGCCCCGGGCGCTACACGATCCTGGAACACCTCGACCTGTCCACCGACCAGATCAGGGACGCTTACGCCGACTATGCACAAGCCGTCAGTAGCTGAACTCCGGCCGGTCGTCCACCCCGATGGTGTGAAGGACCGGCGCAGCGGTGAGCACTGGGCCGGTCGCCTCTACATGCGGGAAATCTCGCTGCGCTGCGACAGGTACCTGGTGAACACCAGGATCACGCCCAACCAGCTCACGTACCTGATGGTCGTCGCCGGCATCCTGGCGGGCGCGGCACTTCTGGTGCCGGGCCTGACCGGGGCGATTCTCGGCGCCGTCCTCATCCAGCTCTACCTGCTGCTGGACTGCGTCGACGGCGAGGTCGCCCGCTGGCGCAAGCAGACCTCGATCACGGGTGTCTATCTCGACCGGATCGGCCATTACCTCTCCGAGGCGGCCCTCCTGGTCGGCTTCGGTATCCGTGGCGCGGACGTCTTCCACCAGCAGGGCGCCGGCACGAACTGGCTGTGGGCGTTCCTGGGGACGCTGGCCGCGCTCGGCGCGATCCTGATCAAGGCCGAGACCGACCTGGTCGATGTCGCGCGGGCCCGCAGCGGCCTGGCCGCGGTCAAGGACGAGGCCGCGGTGCCGCGCTCCTCCGGTCTCGCGCTGGCCCGCAGGGCCGCCGCGGCGCTGAAGTTCCACCGGCTCGTCGGCGGGGTCGAGGCGTCGCTGTTCATCCTGGTGGTGGCCATCGCCGACCAGATCAAGGGTGATCTGTTCCTCACCCGCCTGGGCATCGCCGTGCTCGCCGGCATCGCGATCGTCCAGACACTGCTGCACCTGGTCTCCATCCTCGCCTCCAGCAGGCTCAAATGACGGGGGCGGCCCGGACGCCGGGGTCCGCCGGCACGGTAGGTGCGGTGGTCCTGACGATGGGCAACCGCCCGGCGGAGCTGCGCGCGCTGCTGGACTCGGTCGCCGCCCAGCACGGCGACCCGATCGAGATCGTGGTCGTCGGCAACGGTTCGCCGCTGCCCGAGCTCCCCGAGGGCGTACGGACCGTCGAGCTGCCGGAGAACGTCGGCATCCCCGCGGGCCGCAACGTCGGTATCGAGGCGTTCGGGCCCGGCGGCACCGAGGTGGACGTGCTGCTCTTCCTGGACGACGACGGTCTGCTGGCCCACCCGGATACCGCCGAGCTGTGCCGGGAAGCCTTCGCCAAGGACCCGGAGCTCGGCATCATCAGCTTCCGGATCGCGGATCCGGACACCGGTGAGACCCAGCGCCGGCACGTGCCACGGCTGCGCGCCGCCGACCCCCTGCGGTCCTCCCGGGTCACCACCTTCCTCGGCGGCGCGAACGCGGTCCGTACCAAGGTGTTCGACGAGGTCGGCGGGCTGCCCGGCGACTTCTTCTACGCACATGAGGAGACCGACCTGGCCTGGCGGGCCCTGGACGCGGGCTGGCTGATCGACTACCGGTCGGACATGGTCCTCTTCCACCCGACGACGGCTCCGGCCCGGCACGCGGTCTACCACCGGATGGTGGCGCGCAACCGGGTCTGGCTGGCCCGGCGCAACCTGCCAGCCCCGCTGGTCGTGGTCTATCCCGCCGTCTGGTTCCTGCTGACCCTGGCCCGCCGCCCGTCGCGGCCGGCGCTGCGGGCCTGGCTGGGCGGTTTCCGTGAGGGCTGGGCGAGCCCGTGCGGTCCCAGGCGTCCCATGAAGTGGCGTACCGTGTGGCGCCTGACCCGACTGGGCCGCCCTCCTGTCATCTGACAAGCTCGTATCTGAGAGCATCGGGCGCGAGCCGGGGTGTGGCCCCGGCAGCGCACCTTGAGGACGAAAGTGTCAACTGTGAGCGAGACTACGCACGACAGTGCGGTCGCCATGAGTGCCCCGCCATCACCCGACGAGGGGCTCACCGCGGCCCAGCGTGCCCAGAAGTACGGGCTTTCGCAGAGCGGGGCCCGCCCCAGTCTGCCGGAATACGTCCGGCAGCTGTGGGACCGGCGGCACTTCATCTCCGCCTTTTCCAGCGCGAAGCTGACGGCGCAGTACAGCCAGGCGAAGCTGGGCCAGGTCTGGCAGGTGGCGACGCCGCTGCTGAACGCGCTCGTCTACTACCTCATCTTCGGTCTGCTGATCGGCACGCGGAAGGGCGTCCCCGACTTCGTCCCGTTCCTGGTGACCGGTGTCTTCATCTTCACCTTCACCCAGAGCTCGGTGATGGCCGGTACGCGGGCGATCTCCGGCAACCTGGGGCTGGTCCGCGCGCTGCACTTCCCGCGTGCCTGCCTGCCCATCTCGTTCTGCCTCATGCAGCTCCAGCAGCTGCTGTTCTCGATGGGTGTGCTGGTCCTCATCCTGCTCGGCTTCGGGCAGCTGCCCACCTGGTCGTGGCTGCTGGTGTTCCCGGCGCTGCTGCTGCAATTCGTCTTCAACACCGGCCTGGCGATGGTCATGGCCCGGCTGGGCAGCAAGACCCCCGACCTGGCGCAGCTGATGCCGTTCATCATGCGTACGTGGATGTACGCGTCCGGCGTGATGTTCAGCATCGACCTGATCCTCAAGGGCAAGGACGTCCCGGGGTTCGTCGAGGTCCTGCTCAACGCCAACCCGGCCGCCGTCTACATCGACCTGATGCGTTTCGCGCTGATCGACAGCTTCACGGCACAGCAGCTGCCGCCCCATGTGTGGGCGTTCGCCGCCGGCTGGGCCGTGCTGATGGGTGTCGTCGGCTTTGTGTACTTCTGGAAGGCTGAGGAGCGGTACGGACGTGGCTGAGCAGAAGGACGCCGCCGAGGCGGCAGAGGCCCGCGTGCCGACCGTGATCGCGGACGAGCTGCACATCGTCTACCGGGTGTACGGCACCGGTGCGGGCAAGGGCGGTGCCACGGCGGCGCTCAACCGGATCATCCGCCGTAAGCCGTCGGCGGGCGTGCGCGAGGTGCACGCGGTCAAGGGCGTGAGCTTCACGGCGTACCGCGGTGAGTCGATCGGCCTGATCGGGTCGAACGGCTCCGGCAAGTCGACGCTGCTCAAGGCGGTCGCGGGGCTGCTCCCCGCGGAGTCGGGCAAGGTCTACACGCACGGCCAGCCCTCGCTGCTGGGTGTCAACGCGGCCCTGATGAACGACCTGACCGGCGAGAAGAACGTCGTCCTCGGCGGTCTGGCCATGGGCATGTCCCGCGAACAGGTCCGCGAGCGCTACGAGGGCATCGTCGACTTCTCCGGCATCAACGAGAAGGGCGACTTCATCTCGCTGCCGATGCGCACGTACTCCTCCGGTATGGCGGCCCGCCTGCGGTTCTCCATCGCCGCGGCCAAGGACCACGATGTGCTGATGATCGACGAGGCGCTGGCCACCGGCGACCGCAGCTTCCAGAAGCGCTCCGAGGCGCGCATCCGCGAGCTGCGCAAGGAGGCCGGTACGGTCTTCCTGGTCAGCCACAACAACAAGTCGATCCGGGACACCTGTGACCGGGTGCTGTGGCTGGAGCGGGGCGAGCTGCTGATGGACGGCCCGACCGACGAAGTGATCAAGGCGTACGAGAAGGAGTCGGGCAAGTAGTCCGGCCCGCTCCCCGAGGCCCCGCGACTCCGGCTCGCCGGGGCCTCGGTCATTAATGGATGGTCAACTCCGCCGAGGTCGGGAACAGTTGGATCCGGTGCGACGTTGACTGGATCGTTGCCTTGAGCTTCGGTACCCCCTCGGACACGGACCAGATGTACAGCGTAAGCTGTACGGGGTACTGAACAGCACAAGTGGTGCAAGTCGGGCAATGCTCACCCGCTCGGGCGAAGGTGGCCCGGCCTGGGCGCGCCGCTACCTGCGGCGTGTCCGAAAAGGGATGTTTTGGCTTGGCGGTGTAGAACGGGAGACGTGACGGCAATGGCTACTGGTTCGCTCCGGCTTCCCGACGCGCCGGGCAGCCCCCGGTGAGCGAAGGGGAGGCGCAGACGCGCAGCGTCTTCGACCGGCGGGCGGCGGTCTCCGGCGGGCCGGCCGACGCGCAGTCACGCACCGTGCTGGACCAGGCCGCGCACGAGAACTTCCCGGTGGCGCCGTTCTTCCTGCCCCGCGCCTGGCGCGCCGACCTGATGGCCGTCTACGGCTTCGCCCGGCTCGTCGACGACATCGGTGACGGTGATCTCGCCCCCGGTGGCGGCGACGCCGTGCTGCTCGGCCTGGACCGCGCGCAGTGCGACGACCGCCCCGCGCTGCTGGACGCCCTGGAGGCGGACCTGTACCGCGTCTTCAGCGACCGGGCCCCCGGGCCCCGGCATCCGTTGATGCGCCGGCTCGGCCCGACCGTCCGCCGCTGCGCGCTGACGACCGAGCCGTTCGTCCGCCTGATCGAGGCGAACCGGCAGGACCAGCGGGTGGCCCGCTATGCCACCTACGACGATCTGCTCGCCTACTGCGAGCTGTCCGCCAACCCTGTCGGCCGCCTCGTCCTCGGCATCACCGGCACCGCCAGTCCCGAGCGCATCCGCCGCTCGGACGCGGTCTGCACCGCGTTGCAGATCGTCGAACACCTCCAGGACGTGGCCGAGGACCTCGGCCGCGACCGTATCTACCTCCCCGCCGAGGACATGAAGACTTTCGGGGTCACCGAGGCCGATCTGGCCGCCCCGAGCGGGAGCGCCCCGGTGCGCGCGCTGATCGCCTACGAAGCGGAGCGCGCCCGTGAGCTGCTGGAAGAAGGCACCCCGCTGGTGGGCAGCGTGCACGGCAGGCTCAAACTGCTGCTGGCCGGCTTCGTGGCCGGCGGGCGCGCCGCACTCCGGGCGGTCGCGGCCGCCGATCACGACGTACTCCCCGGACCGCCCAAGTCGACCAAGCTCAGCCTGCTGCGCGAGGTGGGGGCGACATTGCGAAGAGAGGGGTGAGTCGGACCGTGGAGGCAACCGCACACACATCCGCGCCGGTCATCGCCGCGTACCGCTACTGCGAGGCCGTGACCGGGCAGCAGGCACGGAACTTCGCCTACGGCATCCGGCTGCTGCCGGCCGAGAAGCGGCAGGCCATGTCGGCGCTCTACGCCTTCTCGCGGCGGGTCGACGACATCGGCGACGGCACCCTGGAGCCGGCCGCCAAGCACCGGCGCCTGGAGGACACCCGGGCGCTGCTGGCCCGGGTCCAGAACGGCCAGGTGGGGGAGGACGACACCGATCCGGTGGCCGTCGCGCTCGCCGACGCCGCACGCCGCTTCCCGCTGCCGCTCGACGGGCTCGACGAGCTGATCGACGGTGTGCTGATGGACGTCCGCGGCCGGCACTACGAGACCTGGGACGACCTGAAGGACTACTGCCGCTGCGTCGCCGGGGCCATCGGCCGTCTGTCGCTGGGCGTGTTCGGTACCGTGCCCGGCGCGCGGGACGCCGAGCGCGCCTCCGAGTACGCCGATACCCTCGGGCTCGCTCTCCAACTCACCAACATCCTCAGGGACGTTCGCGAGGACGCGGGCAACGGCCGCACCTACCTCCCCGCCGAGGACCTGGCCAAGTTCGGCTGCTCGGCCGGCTTCCACGGCCCGGTCCCGCCGGCCGGCGCCGACTTCACCGGCCTGATGCGCTTCGAGGTCAAGCGCGCCCGCGCGCTCTTCGCCGACGGCTTCCAGCTGCTGCCGATGCTCGACCGGCGCAGTGGCGCCTGTGTGGCGGCGATGGCCGGTATCTACCACCGCCTGCTGTCGCGGATCGCCGCCGACCCCGCGGCGGTGCTGCGCGGCCGGGTCTCGTTGCCCGGCCGGGAGAAGGCGTTCGTCGCGGTGCGCGGGCTCTCCGGGCTCGACGCGCGCGCGATCGGCCGCCGGCAGACCGTCAGGAGGCGCGGATGACGTGCCGGGCCGGCGACAGCGGTGATCCGGCGTCGGCGCGGCGGGCAACCCTCCGGTGGACGGCTGCGTCCATGACGGATGTACGGGGGGAGAACGCATGACATCGGGAGACAGGCGGCCCGACCGCCACCACACACCGCCGGCAGGCCGTCCCGAAGGGGCGGCTGCGGTGGTCATCGGGGGCGGACTGGCCGGTACCACGGCGGCGCTCGCGCTGGCCGACGCAGGGCTGCGGGTCACCCTCGTGGAGGGCCGTCCCCGGCTGGGCGGCCTCGTCTTCTCCTTCCGCCGTGACTCCCCGGCCGGCGAGCTGACCGTCGACAACGGCCAGCACGTCTACCTGCGCTGCTGCACCGACTACCGCCGGTTCCTGGAGCGGATCGACGCCGCGCGCCTGGTCCCCGTCCAGGACCGCATGGACGTACCGGTCCTGGACGCCGACCGGATGCGGCTCGGCCGGCTGCGGCGCACCGCGCTGCCCGTCCCGCTCCACCTGGCCAGGAGCCTGGCCCTGTATCCGCACCTCTCGCCCGCCGAGCGCGCCGGTGTCGTGCGCGCCACCCTCGCGCTCCGGCGCCTGGACCCGGCCGACCCCGCGCTGGACGGCCGCGACTTCGGCAGCTGGCTGCGCCGGTACGGCCAGTCGGCCCGTACCGTCGAGGCCCTGTGGGACCTGGTCGGCGTCGCCACCCTCAACGCCACCGCCGACGAGGCGTCCCTGGGCCTGGCCGCCAAGGTCTTCAAGACCGGGCTGCTCTCGGCCCCGGGTGCCGCCGACATCGGCTGGGCCCACGTCCCGCTCGGCGACGTCCACGACGCCCTCGCCCGCACCGCCCTGGAGAAGGCCGGGGTACGCGTCGCCCTGCGCACCCGCGCCACCGCCGTGACCCGCACCGACGACGGTGGCTGGCAGGTCTCGGTGTCGAGCGGCCCGCACCACGGCGAGCGACTGGCCGCGGACACCGTCGTCCTCGCCGTACCGCAGCGGGAGAGCCACGCCCTGCTCCCCGACGGCGCGCTGGCCGACCGGGACCGGCTGCTGGACATCGGCACCGCGCCGATCCTCAATCTCCATGTCGTCTACGACCGCAGAGTGCTGCGCCGCCCCTTCTTCGCCGCGGTCGGCTCACCGGTCCAGTGGGTCTTCGACCGCACGGACGCCTCCGGGCTCGCCGGACTGTCCGAGGGGACCGGCCGGCAGTATCTGGCCGTCTCGCAGTCCGCCGCGCAGGACGAGATCGACCTGCCGGTCGCCAAGCTCCGCGCCCGTTACCTCCCCGAGCTGGAGCGGCTGCTGCCCGCCGCCCGGGGCGCCAGGATCATCGACTTCTTCGTCACCCGCGAGCGCACCGCGACCTTCGCGCCCGCCCCGGGCGTCGGCAGGCTCCGCCCCGCCGCCCGTACCCAAGTCCCCGGCCTGTTCCTGGCCGGTGCGTGGACCGCCACCGGGTGGCCCGCGACCATGGAAAGCGCTGTGCGCAGCGGCACCGTCGCCGCTCGTGAGGCACTTACCGAACTCGGCTTCCCTCAGGGCCAGTTGCCCCAGGAGGCGGCATGACTACGAGTATCAGTTCCCGCACGAGCACGAGCATCGGAAACAGAGGAGAAACCGTGAATCCGGCTTCCCCAGCTATCGACACCGAGAGCGTCACCGCGCTGCTGGAGCGTGGGCGGACACTCGCCACTCCCGTGCTGCGTGCTGCCGTGGACCGGCTCGCCCCTCCCATGGACACCGTCGCCGCCTACCACTTCGGCTGGATCGACGCACAGGGCCGCCCGTCCGCGGGTGACAGCGGCAAGGCCGTACGGCCCGCGCTCGCCCTGCTGTCCGCGCAGGCCGCGGGCAAGGCGCCCGAGGTGGGCGTGCCGGGCGCGGTGGCGGTCGAGCTGGTGCACAACTTCTCGCTGCTGCACGACGACCTGATGGACGGCGACGAACAGCGCCGGCACCGCGACACCGTATGGAAGGTGCACGGCCCCGCGCAGGCCATCCTCGTCGGCGACGCGCTGTTCGCGCTCGCCAACGAAATACTGCTGGAACTGGGCACGGTCGAGGCCGGCCGGGCCACCCGCCGGCTCACCGTGGCCACCCGCAAACTGATCGACGGCCAGGCCCAGGACATCTCCTACGAGCACCGCGAGCGGGTCACCGTCGAGGAGTGCCTGGAGATGGAGGGCAACAAGACGGGCGCACTCCTCGCCTGCGCCGCCTCCATCGGTGCGGTCCTCGGCGGCGCCGACGACCCCACCGCGGACACCCTGGAGCGGTACGGACACCACCTCGGCCTCGCCTTCCAGGCGGTCGACGACCTGCTCGGCATCTGGGGCGACCCGGACGCCACCGGCAAGCAGACCTGGAGCGATCTGCGCCAGCGCAAGAAGTCGCTGCCGGTGGTCGCCGCGCTCGCCGCCGGAGGCCCGGCCTCCGAGCGCCTCGCCGGGATCCTCGCGGCGGACGCCAAGAAGAGCGAGACCGAGATCGCCGACTTCACGGAGGAGGAGTTCGCCTCCCGCGCGGCCCTGATCGAGGAGGCCGGCGGCCGCGAGTGGACCTCCCAGGAGGCCCGCCGCCAGCACGCCACCGCCATCGCCGCACTGGACGAGGTCGAGATGCCGGAAGAGATCCGCGGGCAGCTCGTCGCGCTCGCGGACTTCGTCGTCGTACGAGAGAGATGATCACTATCAAACCGATCTAGATCGCAGTCGCCGGCCGGTGCCAGCCGGGCGCCGGCCGACGGAATCCCTGAGCACGCTTCACAGTTCACTGCCGAAGGGGAAGCCATGAAAGCGACGACCGACGGAAGCACCGGGGCGCCCGCCCCCCGGGCCCCCTCGGCCAGCGATGACGCCGCCGAGACAACCGCATACCTGCCGGCCGCCGTGGCGGGGGACACGATGGCCGCCGCACGACACGCGACCACCCGCGCCACCGAGCATCTGCTCGCCGCCCAGGACTCCGCCGGATGGTGGCAGGGCACCCTCGAAACCAACGTCACGATGGACGCGGAAGACCTGCTGCTCCGTCAGTTCCTGGGCATCCAGGACCGCGGGATCACCGAGGCGGCGGCCCGCCACATCCGCGCCGAACAGCGCGCCGACAACACCTGGGCCACCTTCCACGAAGGGCCCGGCGACCTCTCCGCCACCATCGAGGCATACGTCGCCCTCCGGCTCGCCGGAGACGCCCCCGACGCCCCCCACATGGCCGGCGCCGCCGCCTGGATCCGCGGCCACGGCGGCATCGCCGCCGCCCGTGTCTTCACCCGCATCTGGCTGGCCCTCTTCGGCTGGTGGCGGTGGGAAGACCTCCCCGAACTCCCGCCGGAGCTCATCTACTTCCCCCAGTGGTTCCCGCTCAACATCTACGACTTCGGATGCTGGGCGCGGCAGACCATCGTGCCGCTGACCATCGTCTCGGCCAAGCGCCCGGTGCGGCCCGCACCGTTCACCCTCGACGAGCTGCACACCGATCCGCGCCGTCCCCGCCCGCGGCAGCCGCTCGCCCCGGCCGCCAGCTGGGACGGCCTCTTCCAGCGCCTCGACAAGGCGCTGCACCTCTACCACAAGGTCGCGCTGCGCAAGCTGCGCGGGGCCGCGATGCGCTCCGCCGCCCGCTGGATCGTCGAACGGCAGGAGAACGACGGCTGCTGGGGCGGTATCCAGCCCCCCGCCGTCTACTCCATCATCGCCCTGCACCTCCTCGGCTACGACCTCGACCACCCCGTCCTCAGCGCCGGTCTGCGGTCGCTGGACCGGTTCGCCGTCTGGCAGGAGGACGGCAGCCGGATGATCGAGGCATGCCAGTCCCCGGTCTGGGACACCTGCCTGGCGACCATCGCGCTCGCCGACGCCGGAGTCCCCGCCGACCACCCGCAGCTGGTCAAGGCCGCCGACTGGATGCTCGCCGAGGAGATCGACCGGCCCGGCGACTGGGCGGTCCGCAGACCGCAACTCCAGCCCGGTGGCTGGGCGTTCGAGTTCGAGAACGACAACTACCCGGACATCGACGACACCGCCGAGGTGGTGCTGGCGCTGCGCCGGGTGCGGCATCCGGATCCGGCGCGCGTCGACGCCGCCGTCCAGCGCGCGGTGCGCTGGAACCTCGGCATGCAGTCCAAGAACGGAGCCTGGGCCGCCTTCGACGCCGACAACACCAGCCCGTTCCCCAACCGCCTGCCGTTCTGCGACTTCGGTGAGGTCATCGACCCGCCGTCGGCCGACGTCACCGCCCATGTCGTCGAGATGCTCGCCGACGTCGACCGTACGCACGACCCGCGCACCCGCCGCGGCATCCAGTGGCTGCTGGCCGAACAGGAGCCCGACGGCGCCTGGTTCGGCCGCTGGGGAACCAACTACCTCTACGGCACGGGATCGGTGCTCCCCGCGCTCGCCGCGGCCGGTATCCCCGGCTCGCATCCCGCGGTCCGCCGGGCCGTCGGCTGGCTGGAGCGGGTGCAGAACGACGACGGCGGCTGGGGCGAGGACCAGCGGTCCTACCAGGACAAGAAGTGGGCCGGCCGCGGCGCGTCGACCGCCTCGCAGACCGGCTGGGCGCTGATGGCGCTGCTCGCGGCCGGCGAGCGGGACAGCGAGGCGGTACGGCGCGGAGTGCGCTGGCTGGCCGGCACCCAGCGCGCGGACGGCACCTGGGACGAGCCGTACTTCACCGGCACCGGCTTCCCCTGGGACTTCTCCATCAACTACCACCTGTACCGGCAGGTCTTCCCGCTGACGGCCCTGGGCCGCTACGTCAACGGCGGACCGGCCGGTGCGTCCCTGGGGGTCTGATGCCACGCAGGCCCGCGCCGGATGCCGGACCGCCGCTGCTGGTCGCCTGCGCGCTCGGCATCGAACGGTTCGCGCTGCGCGGCGGTGACCGCGGCGCCGGGAACCCGCCCGCGGTCACCCTCCGTACCGGCATGGGCCCGCAGGCGGCGGAGCGCGCCCTCGCCAAGGCGCTGGGCGACGGCGCTCGTACCGCGGATTCGCCCGTCATCGCCAGCGGCTTCTGCGCCGGCCTCGCCCCCGGCATGCGGCCCGGCGACGTGGTCGTCGCCGAGACCACCCGCGATCACCGCCCGGACGCGCCGGAGGTGGTCTGCCGCGACAACGGCCCGCTGCTACGGGCCTTGCGGGAGCGCGGCCTGACCGTGCACACCGGCCTGCTGTGCGGCTCCGACCACGTCGTACGCGGCGCGGCGCGGGCCGCCCTGCACGCCACCGGCGCCGTCGCGGTGGACATGGAATCCGCCGCCACGCTCCGCGCGGCGACGCGGGCCGGCCGCCGTCCGGTTGCGGCCGTCCGAGTGGTCGTGGACGCTCCGGAACATGAACTCGTCCGTATCGGCACCGTGCGCGGTGGAATATCGGCCTTCCGTGTGCTGCGCTCTGTGTTTCCTGTTTTTTTCGAATGGCACCGTTCTTTGCTGCTCCCCAGGAGGTGAGCTAGATGGCCATGCCGCTCCGTCAGACCATCCGGGTCGGAACCTATCTCTTTGAACAGAAAGTGCTGCGGAAGCGCGAGAAGTTCCCGCTCATCGTCGAGCTCGAACCCCTCTTCGCCTGCAACCTGAAATGCGAGGGCTGCGGGAAGATCCAGCATCCGGCGGGGGTCCTCAAGCAGCGGATGCCGGTGGCGCAGGCGGTCGGCGCGGTGCTGGAGTCCGGCGCCCCGATGGTCTCCATCGCCGGCGGCGAACCCCTGATGCACCCCCAGATCCACGAAATCGTACGGCAGTTGGTGGCCCGCCGGAAATATGTCTTCCTGTGCACCAACGCGATGCTGCTGCGCAAGAAAATGGAGAAGTTCACCCCCTCGCCGTATTTCGCCTTCGCGGTGCACATCGACGGAATGCGGGAACGGCACGACGAATCCGTCGCGAAGGAAGGCGTATTCGACGAAGCGGTGGCAGCCATAAAGGAGGCCAAGCGGCGTGGCTTCCGGGTCACCACCAATTCCACCTTCTTCAACACCGACACCCCGCAGAACATCATCGAGGTCCTCAACTTCCTCAACGACGACCTCCAGGTCGACGAGATGATGCTGTCGCCCGCCTACGCCTACGAGAAGGCCCCCGACCAGGAGCACTTCCTGGGCGTCGAGCAGACCCGGGAGCTGTTCAAGAAGGCGTTCGCCGGCGGCAACCGCCGTCGCTGGCGGCTCAACCACAGCCCGCTCTTCCTCGACTTCCTGGAGGGCAAGGCGGACTTCCCGTGCACGGCCTGGGCGATCCCCAACTACTCGCTCTTCGGCTGGCAGCGGCCCTGCTACCTCATGAGCGACGGATACGTCCCGACGTACCGGGAGCTCATCGAGGAGACCGACTGGAACAAGTACGGCCGGGGCAAGGACCCGCGCTGCGCCAACTGCATGGCGCACTGCGGCTACGAGCCCACCGCCGTCCTGGCCACCATGGGCTCCCTCAAGGAGTCCCTGCGGGCCGCCCGGGAGACCGTCGCAGGAAACCGCGGGTGACGTGATGAACAGTGGTGAGCCTCCCGGGGGAGTGCGGGACATCCCCCGGAGCAGCACGGTACTGGGGCTCCCCGAGGTCCCGGCCCGGCCACTGGCGACGCGGCGCACGTCGCGCGCGATCCAGGTCGGGCCGGTGACGGTGGGCGGCGGCGCTCCCGTCTCGGTGCAGTCGATGACGACGACGCGGACCTCTGATGTGGGGGCGACGCTTCAGCAGATTGCGGAGCTGACGGCGTCGGGGTGTCAGATTGTGCGGGTGGCGTGTCCGACGCAGGATGATGCGGATGCGCTGGCGGTGATTGCGCGGAAGTCGCAGATTCCGGTGATCGCGGATATTCACTTCCAGCCGAAGTATGTTTTTGCGGCGATCGATGCGGGGTGTGCGGCGGTCCGGGTGAATCCGGGGAACATCAAGCAGTTCGACGACAAGGTCCGGGAGATCGCGAAGGCGGCGTCCGAGGCGGGTACGCCGATCCGGATCGGTGTGAACGCGGGTTCGCTGGACCGGCGGTTGCTCCAGAAGTACGGGAAGGCGACGCCGGAGGCGCTGGTGGAGTCGGCGCTGTGGGAGGCGTCGCTGTTCGAGGAGCACGGTTTCCGGGACATCAAGATCTCGGTGAAGCACAATGACCCGGTCGTGATGGTCAATGCCTACCGTCAGCTCGCCGCGCGTTGTGACTATCCCCTGCACCTGGGTGTCACGGAGGCGGGCCCGGCCTTCCAGGGCACCATCAAGTCGGCGGTGGCGTTCGGTGCGCTGCTGAGTGAGGGGATCGGTGACACGATCCGGGTGTCGCTGTCGGCGCCGCCCGCCGAGGAGGTCAAGGTCGGCCTTCAGATCCTGGAGTCGCTCAATCTCAAGCAGCGCCGGCTGGAGATCGTCTCGTGTCCGTCGTGCGGTCGTGCGCAGGTGGATGTGTACAAGCTCGCGGATCAGGTCACGGCCGGTCTGGAGGGCATGGAGGTGCCGCTGCGGGTCGCCGTGATGGGCTGTGTCGTCAATGGCCCCGGTGAGGCCCGGGAGGCGGATCTGGGCGTGGCGTCCGGCAACGGCAAGGGGCAGATCTTCGTCAAGGGTGAGGTCGTCAAGACCGTCCCCGAGTCGAAGATCGTCGAGACCCTCATCGAAGAGGCCATGAAGATCGCCGCGCGGATGGAAGCCGAGGGAGCAGTGGCAGGCACCCCCGACATCACCGTCAGCTGAATCCAGAGGGGGACCGATCATGACGATGCTGGAGCACATCCGGGAGCCACGCGACCTCAAGGCGCTGGCCGACGACCGGCTGGACGAACTGGCCGCGGAGATACGGAAGTTCCTGGTGCCGGCGGTCGCCCGCACCGGCGGACATCTGGGGCCCAACCTGGGCGTCGTCGAGCTGACCATCGCCCTGCACCGGGTCTTCGACTCGCCCGCCGACCGCATCCTGTGGGACACCGGGCACCAGTCCTACGTCCACAAGCTGCTCACCGGCCGGCAGGACTTCTCGAACCTGCGGGCCAAGGGCGGTCTGTCCGGCTACCCCTCGCGCGCCGAGTCCGAGCACGACGTCATCGAGAACAGCCACGCCTCGACGGTGCTGGGCTGGGCCGACGGCCTGGCCAAGGCCAACCAGGTGCGCGGCAAGGACGACCATGTCGTCGCGGTGATCGGCGACGGCGCACTGACCGGCGGGATGGCCTGGGAAGCGCTGAACAACATCGCCGTCGCCAAGGACCGCCCGCTGGTCATCGTCGTCAACGACAACGAGCGCTCCTACGCGCCCACCATCGGCGGCCTCGCCGACCACCTCGCCACCCTGCGCACCACCGACGGCTACGAGAAGTTCCTGGCCCGCGGCAAGGACCTCCTGGAGCGCACGCCGGTCGTCGGCAAGCCGCTCTACGAGACGCTGCACGGCGCCAAGAAGGGCTTCAAGGACTTCATCGCCCCGCAGGGCATGTTCGAGGACCTCGGCCTGAAGTACATCGGGCCGGTCGACGGGCACGACATCGCGGCCGTCGAGTCCGCGCTGCGCCGCGCGGCCGGCTTCCACGGTCCGGTGCTGGTGCACTGTCTGACCGAGAAGGGCCGCGGCTACCGGCCCGCCCTGGAGGACGAGGCGGACCACTTCCACACCGTCGGCGCGATGGACCCGCTGACCTGCGAGCCCGTCGCGCCGCCCGGCGCACCCTCCTGGACCTCCGTCTTCGGCGACGAGATGGTCCGGATCGGCGCCGAGCGCGCGGACGTCGTCGCCATCACGGCGGCGATGCTGCAACCGGTCGGGCTCGGCAAGTTCGCCGAGGCGTATCCGGACCGGGTGTGGGACGTGGGTATCGCCGAGCAGCACGCCGCGGTGTCGGCGGCGGGCCTGGCCACCGGCGGACTGCACCCGGTCGTCGCGCTGTACGCCACCTTCCTCAACCGCGCCTTCGACCAGGTCCTGATGGACATCGCGCTGCACCGGTGCGGGGTCACCTTCGTCCTGGACCGGGCCGGTGTCACCGGCGTCGACGGCGCCTCGCACCACGGCATGTGGGACATGTCGATGCTGAGCGTCGTACCGGGACTGCGGATCGCCGCACCCCGCGACGCCGAACAGCTCCGGGCCGAGCTGCGCGAATCCCTCGACGTGGCCGACGCTCCGACCGTCATCCGGTACCCCAAGGAGTCGGTGGGCGAGCCGATCGCGGCGGTGGAGCGGATCGGCGGGGTCGATGTGCTGCACCGCGCGCCGCAGCCGGTCGTCCTGCTGGTCGCGGTCGGTGTGATGGCGACGGTCTGCCTGGAGGTCGCCGAGCTGCTGGCGGAGCGCGGCGTCGGCACCACGGTCATCGACCCGCGCTGGGTCAAACCGGTGGACCCCGCCATCGCGCAGCTCGCCCTGCGGCACGCGGTGGTGGCCGTCGTCGAGGACAACAGCCGCAGCGGCGGCGTGGGATGGGCGGTCGGCCAGGCGCTGCGCGACGCGGCGGTGGATGTGCCGCTGCGGACCTTCGGCATCCCCGAGCAGTTCCTGCCGCACGCCAAGCGCGGCGAGCTGCTGGCCGACATCGGCCTCACCCCCGCCGAGATCGCCGGCCGGATCAGCGCCGCACTGGCCCGTAAGGAGAACCACTCGTGACCGGATTCAACCTGGCCGAGCTGCTCGCCGAGCGCGGCGGCGAACGCTATGACCTGCACACCCGCCATCTCAACCATCAGCTCCCGCGCATGCTGCACACCATCGGCTTCGACAAGGTCTACGAGCGGGCCGAAGGCGCCTACTTCTGGGATGCCGAAGGCCAGGACTACCTCGACATGCTCGCCGGATTCGGGGTGATGGGCCTCGGCCGGCACCACCCCGTCGTCCGCCGGGCGCTGCACGAGGTGCTGGACGCCCAGCTGCCCGACCTCACCCGCTTCGACTGCCAGCCGCTGCCCGGTCTGCTCGCCGAGAAGCTGCTGAGCTACGCGCCCCACCTGGACCGCGTCTTCTTCGGCAACAGCGGCACCGAAGCGGTCGAGACCGCGTTGAAGTTCGCCCGTTACGCGACCGGCAAACCCCGCGTCCTCTACTGCACCCATGCTTTCCACGGCCTGACCACCGGCTCCCTCTCCGTCAACGGCGAGGACGGCTTCCGGGACGGTTTCGCCCCGCTGCTGCCCGACACCGCCATCGAGATGGGCGATCTGGAGGCGCTGGCACGGGAGCTGGCGCGCGGCGATGTGGCGGCGCTGGTCGTCGAGCCGATCCAGGGCAAGGGCGTGCTGCCCACCCCGCCCGGATTCCTGCGCGCCGCCCAGGAGCTGCTGCACCGGCACAAGGGCCTGCTGATCGCCGACGAGGTGCAGACCGGCCTCGGCCGCACCGGCGACTTCTTCGCGTACCAGCACGAGGACGGCGTGACACCGGACCTGGTGTGCGTGGCCAAGGCGCTGTCCGGCGGCTATGTCCCGGTCGGTGCGACGCTCGGCAAGGACTGGATCTTCAAGAAGGTCTACTCGTCCATGGACCGGGTGCTGGTGCACTCCGCCAGCTTCGGGTCCAACGCCCAGGCGATGGCCGCCGGACTCGCGGTGCTCTCGGTGATGGAGGACGAACAGATCGTCGCCAACGCCCGGCGCACCGGCGATCTGCTGCGCACCCGGCTCGCGGCGCTGACCGACAAGTACGAGCTGCTGCACGAGGTGCGCGGCCGCGGCCTGATGATCGGCATCGAGTTCGGCAGACCGAAATCGCTGGGCCTGCGCGGCCGTTGGACGATGTTGCAGGCGGCCCGCAAGGGGCTGTTCGCGCAGCTGGTCGTGGTGCCGCTGCTCCAGCGGCACCGCATCCTGACCCAGGTCTCGGGCGACCACCTCGAAGTCATCAAGCTGATCCCGCCGTTGACCATCGGGGAGCGGGAGGTCGACCGTTTCGTCGACGCGTTCACCGCCGTCATGGACGATGCGCACAGTGGCGGCGGCCTGCTGTGGGACTTCGGGCGGACGCTGGTCAAGCAGGCGGTCGCCAACCGCTGACGACGTACCGGGGGAGACGAGGGGGAGACGATGACCGCCACGACGACGGTGCGGGCCGTCAACGGCCTGACGGCCCGCTGGGCGCGGGACACGGTGGGGGAGCGGGGCACGGTCCTGACCGCGGCCGGTGTCTGGCCGCTGCTGGCGCTGCTCGCCGGGCCGGCGGCGGGCGAGGCCCGCGCGGAGCTGGCCGCGGCGCTCGGCACCGACGCGCGGTGCGCGCCGCGGGCCGGCCGCGAGCTGCTGGCCCTGCTCGCCGCGGCGGACGGCGTCGACGCGGCGGTGGGGCTGTGGACCCGGCGGACCCTCGCGCTCCGCCCCGAGTGGACGGCGGGCCTCCCGCTCGACGTGCACGGCGAGCTGACCGGGGACGCCTCCGCCGACCTGGCCGCGCTGCACGCCTGGGTGCGGCGGCACACCGACGGACTGATCGAGCGGATGCCGGTGCGGGTGGGCCCCGGGACGCTGCTCGTGCTGGCGAGCGCGCTGCTGGTGCGTACCACCTGGCCGGAGCCGTTCCGGGAACAGCCGCTGCGGGCGGCCGAAGGGCCGTGGGCCGGGCGGGAGCTGACGGGCCTGCACCGCCGCGACACGGACCCGGAGCAGGTACGGGTGCACGCCACCCCGGACGGCCCGCTGACCGCGGTGGCGGTCGCGGGCGACAACGGGATCGATGTCCACCTGCTGCTCGGCGGGCGGGCGGTACCGGGCGGTGACGTGCTGCGGCACGGCGTGGCGGCGCTGGGCGGCGCGTATCGGACGGTGTCCGGCGCGGGGCTGACCGGCGGCGCCGGACCGGGCGTGCGGGTGACCTCGGTGCCGAGCCGGGACGGCGCACCGCGGGCGGAGCTGACCACCGCGCGGTTCACGATCGACGCCGAACACGATCTGCTGGCGCGGGCCGGTCTCTTCGGGCTCACCTCGGCCGCCGACGCCGCGCGCGGTCATTTCCCCGGGATCAGCCCGACGCCGCTCGCGGTGGACTCGGCCCGGCAGACGGCTACCGCGACCTTCGGCCCGCGCGGATTCCGGGCGGCCGCGGTCACGGCGATCGGGACGCGGGCGGGTGCGGTGCCGCGGACCCCGCCGCACCGGGCGCGGCTGGTCTCGGCCCGCTTCGAGCGGCCCTTCGGCTTTCTCGCGGTGCACCGGGCGTCGGGGCTGGTGCTCGTCACGGGCTGGGTGACCGACCCGGACGGGTGGCGGGCGGACGGGCGCCATGCGGACGTGGGCGGGTGAGGCGGGGCGCCGTGGTGCGGTGACGCACGGGAAACGGCCCGGCGGACAGTTCCACCGGGCCGCTTCCTCCGGCGCTCCGGGTGCGGCGTACGAGCCGGCCGCCGTACCGGGCGGGCTGCTCAGTCGGTCAGCAACTGGGCGCGCAGGCGCTCGCGGGTCTCGGGCGACAGCTTCAGGCCCTCGGCCAGGTACGTCTCCGTGGAGCCCCAGGTCTGCTCGATCGCGTCGAAGGCGGCCGCGAGGTAGTCGGTACGCGCGCCGAACAGCGGCGAGAGCAGCTCCATGACCTCCGGGGACATCCCGACCGCGGAACTGTCGGAACGGCGGATCTTGTAGCGGCGGCTGGGGTCGTCGGACTTGAGGTAGTCGGCCTCGATGGCGTCCGGCTCCACGCCGACCGCCAGCAGGGTCACGGCGACGGACAGGCCCGCGCGGTCCTTGCCGGCCGCACAGTGCATCAGCGCCGGGACGCTGTCCTCGGCGAGCGCGTGCAGCACCTGGCTGTGGGCGTCGGTGCGGGTGGTGATGATGTGACGGTAGGTGCTGGCCATACGGGCCGCGGCCTTGCCGTCACCGAGGGCGGTACGCAGCTGGTCCAGCTCGCCGTCACGCACCATCGCCCAGAACTCCGCGCCGTCGGCCGGATCGGTGAGCGGGATGTTCACGTTCCGCACGCCGGGCAGCGCGACATCGGGGCCTTCCAGCTTGATGTCCGAGGTGTTGCGGAAGTCGAAGACCGTGTGCAGCCCGAGACCGGCGAGAAACGCGGCGTCCGTCTCGGTCGCGTGCGCGAGATGGCCGCTGCGGAACAGCCTGCCCTGCCGTACGCGACGCCCGTCCACGGTCGGCAGTCCGCCCACGTCACGGAAGTTGCGCACCTCCGCGAGGTCGGGCTGGGTCGACGGGACATGCGGCGTCTGCTGCGTCACGGGCGCTCCTCGGGTTCGGCCGCCGACGGGGCTCGCCGACGAGGCGGGGCGCCTCCGACGATACGACACTGACGCAGTGCGCAATTAGGGTGCAACATCGTCGACACATGACTCAAAATGAGGCGATCAGGCAGCAGTCTGTGATCGATCATTATTCCGACTTGAGAAGAATTTGACCGGGTGGCATTAATCACCTCCCGTCAACCCCTGGTTACGGTGGCGTAAGTCACTTCTCAAAGGGAAGGATGTCCTGACGTGGCAGACGATTCGAAGAACAACAGCAACGGCGCGAGCGGCGCCATCGGGTCGTACGCAGCCGTCGGGGACAGCTTCACCGAGGGGGTCGGGGATCCCGGCCGTGACGGGGCGTACATCGGTTGGGCGGACCGCCTGGCGGTCCTCCTCTCGGACCAGCGGGACGAAGGCGACTTCCGCTACGCGAACCTCGCGGTCCGCGGGCGGCTGCTCGACCAGATCATCGAGGAGCAGGTGCCCCGGGCCAAGGAGCTGGCGCCCGAGCTGGTCACGTTCTGTGCCGGCGGCAATGACATTCTGCGGCCCGGATCGGACCCCGACGCGGTGGCCGAGCGGTACGACGCCGCCGTAGCCGACCTGCGCGAATCGGTCGGGACGGTGCTGCTCTGCACCGGCTTCGACACCCGCGACATCCCCGTGCTCAAGCATCTGCGCGGCAAGATCGCGACCTACACCGCGCATGTGCGGGCCATCGCGGACCGGCACGACTGCCCGGTCCTGGACCTGTGGTCGCTGAAGTCGGTGCAGGACCGGCGGGCCTGGAGCGATGACCGGCTCCACCTGTCGGCCGACGGCCACACCCGGGTGGCCCTGCGCGCCGGACAGGTGCTCGGCCTGCCGGTGCCGGCCGACCCGGACCAGCCGTGGCCCCCGGAGGCGGAACGCTCGGCCGCCGAGGCCCGGCGCGACAACATCCACTGGGCGCGTGAGCACCTCGTACCGTGGATCGGGCGCCGGCTGCGTGGCGAGTCCTCCGGCGACCATGTCGAGCCCAAGCGGCCCGATCTGCTGCCGCTGTAACGTCCCGCGGCGCGCGCCGCGGACCGAGGCCCCGATGTCCGCCGACGGCGGAGCGGGGCCTCAGTGCGTTGCGGTGTACGGAAGTTCGGCCCAGACGGCCTGGCCGCCGGCGTCCCCGGGCCGCGTCCCCCAGCTCTCGGAGAGCGCGCCGACGAGGAACAGGCCCCGTCCGCACTCCTTGTCCACGCTGCGGGGCTGGACGTGCGGAGCCGCGGCGCCGCACGCTCCCTCGTCGGTGACCGTGATGCGGACATATGTGCCGAACAGGGTGAGCTCACAGCCGACCCGCTCGCTGTCGGAGTGCCGTACCGCGTTGGTGAACAGCTCGGATACCACCAACTCCACATCGTCACGGACCTGTTGATCCGCGCCCCACTCGTGCAGCAGGGCGCGGACACGTCTGCGCGCCTCGGCGACGGACGTGCGGCGTGCCGGCAAATGGAACGCGTCCTGCGGGCGCTCGGCGACGAAGCCGCCACAGCGCCCTAACAGAGGAGCGTTGTAGGAGGAAGCCACTCCGCAACTATGTGCGATGTTGGTCACTGATGGCAAGGATCAGTCTGTAATTTGCAGAATCAGATATGCAGTCTGTTCGTGCTGCTGACCGCATGACACACTGCTGATCATTGACGTCAGTTGGAGGGGATCGGACGTGGCGGATCCACGGTCGGCAGGCGCGCCGACCGTCCTGCGGGTAGTGCTCGGAAAGCGACTCCAGGACCTGCGCGAGAAGGCGGGGCTGTCCTTCGAACAGGCCGCCGCGGCCCTCGATGTCACCCACGCCACCATACGACGCATGGAAAAGGCCGAGGTCGGCCTGAAGATCCCCTATGTCGAGAAGCTGCTGGCGACGTACGGCGTCACCGAGCAGTGCGAGATCGACGGGTTCCTCTCCCTCGCCCGGGAGGCCAACCGCCCCGGCTGGTGGCACAACTTCCGGGACGTCCTGCCCGAGTGGTTCAGCGCGTTCGTCAGCCTGGAGAGCGAGGCCAACCTCATCCGGGCGTACCAACCGCACTACGTTCCCGGGCTGTTGCAGACCGAGGACTATGCCCGCGCCGTCCTGCGGGCCGGTATGCCGCACGCCCCGGCCGAGGACATCGACCGCATCGTCGCCCTGCGGATGGAACGGCAGCCGCTGCTGACCCGCGAGAACGCCCCGATGCTGTGGGTCGTGATGGACGAGACCGTGCTGCGGCGCCCGATCGGCGGCGCCAAGGTGATGCACGGACAGTTCAGCCGGCTGATGGAGGCCACCGCCCTGCCGAACGTCCGGCTCCAGATCATGCCCTTCACCGCAGGCCCGCACCCCGCGATGTACGGGCCGTTCCACATCTTCCGCTTCCCGCTCCCGGAACTTCCGGACATGGCGTATGCGGAAACCCTCGTCGGAGCCGTGTACTTCGACCAGCGCAACGACGTCTCGCAGTTCCTGGAGGCCCTGGACCGGATGTGTGCGCAGGCCGCGCCGGCACACACCACCAAGGCCATTCTGGGTGGCTTTCGCAAGGAGATCTGAACCATGGATCGCATACGCATCTACAACGGCATGCCCGCCAAAGAACTGGGCAATGAGGGCTGGCACAAGCCGTGGAGCGGCGGAAACGGCGGCGAATGCGTCGAGGCGATGCGGCTGGGGGACGGCCGGGTGGCGCTGCGCCAGTCGACCGACCCGGACGGCCCGGCGTTGATCTACACCCATCGCGAGATCGTGAGTTTCATCGAGGGCGCGAAGGCCGGGGACGCGGACTTCCTGCTCTCCGCGGCGCCGTGCCGGCGCACCGAACGGAGGACGGCGTGAGCGAACAGGACATCACCCAGAGCCAGGAGATATCCCCGGTGCAGGAGATGCCCCAGGGGTTCGAGAGCCCGAAGGGCTCACCGATTCCGGAGCACATGGGCTTCTCGGCCGACGAGATCGACACCAGTCGGCCGCATCCGGCCCGGATGTACGACTACTACCTCGGCGGCTGGGACAACTACGAGGTCGACCGGACGGCCGCGGAGCGGGTCATCGGGGTCCACCCTCAGGTACGCGTCAGCGCCCGCGCCAACCGCGCGTTCCTGCAACGGGCGGTCCGCGAACTGACCGCCGGCGGTATCCGCCAGATCATCGACATCGGCACCGGCATCCCGACCTCGCCCAACACCCACGAGGTGGCCCGCGAGACCGCCCCCGACACCCGGGTCGTCTACGTCGACAACGATCCGATCGTCGCCACTCACGCCGGGGCCCGGCTGACCAATACCGAACGCACCGGATTCGTGCTCGGCGACGTCCGTGAGCCGCGGGCGATCCTGGACCACCCGACCGTCCGGGAACTCATCGACTTCGGCCAGCCGGTGGCCCTGCTGCTGGTGGCCGTTCTGCACTTCGTCCGGGACGACGAGCACCCCGCCAAGATCGTCGCCGCGCTCGCCGACGCCCTCCCCGCGGGCAGCCACCTCGTGCTCTCGCACGCCACCGGAGAGCCCTACGAGGCGTACGCGGCGGGCCGTACGGACGAGCGGGCGCGCGACGGTGTGGTGGACGTCTACAAGAACGCCACCGCCACCCTCAACCTGCGGACGCGGGCCGAGATCGAGCCACTGTTCGGGCCGTTCAGCCTGCTGGACCCGGGCGTGGTGCGGGTGCCGCTGTGGCGGCCGGACGGCGAGGTGCCCGGCGCCCAAGAGCTCAACGACATCATTTTCTACGGCGGGGTGGGCCGCAAGAACTGAACCGCGCGGGCCGGCGGCGCGGCCGCGGGGATCCGCTCCAGCACGCCACCGGCGAAGACGTCGTACAGCGGCAGCGTCTCCAGATGGACATAGCCGATGTGGCAGTCGCAGACGGAGCGCGGGCAGGCGCGCGGGCGCAGCGCTGTCCGGTAGCTGCCGTCGTAGAGATTGCCCAGCTCCGCCGGGACGAAATGGCAGCGCCGGACCGTGCCGTCGCCGTCCACCGAGATCACCGATTCGCCGGTCCGGCACGGGAGCCCGGCGCTCTCGTGCGGATGGCGGCTGAACGGGAAGAGCGGATCCAGCGCCGTCCACGGGGCGGCCTCCGCGTCCGTGTAGCTGCGGCCCTCGGCGGCGTTGACCCAGAGATAGACCTGCTCGGGGAGGTCGGCGCGGAGCCGGCGGGCGTGCTCCAGGTGCTCGGGGAAGCCCACGATCCCCACGCTGAACCGGGCGCCGCGCGCGGACAGTTCCCGGGTCTTGGCCAGGAACCGGTCGTACGGGGTCTGGCCGGGATGGTAGGTGCACCACAGGGCGAGGGTGTCGAGGTCCGCCTCGGCGAGCCAGTCCGTGCGGCAGCTCAGATTGGTCTGGATGGCCACCCGCCGGATGTGCGGGAGCCGGCTCAGCTCCGCCAGGGTGCGGCGATACCAGGACCGGACCAGGCCCTCGCCCCAGGGTGTGCACAGGATCGACAGCCGGTCGCCGCGCTCCCCCTGCGCCGCCGCCCACTCGGCGAAGCGGGCCAGGGCCGCGCGGTCGGCGGTCAGTTGCGCACGGCTGTCGCGCCGCTTGGCGAACGGGCAGTACGGGCAGTCGTAGTCGCAGGATGCCAGCGGGCCGCGGTACAGAATCGTCAAATCCACTGCGGTACGCCTTATTTGAGGTCGTAGACGGCCATCGCGGACCGTACGGCGGGGGAGAACAGCATCGGGCCCAGGGCGTCGGAGTGCGCCAGCCCCTCGGCGGACAGCCGCAGCCGGCCGGGGGCCGCGGCGGCGTCCAGCCAGCCGAGCTCGGCGAACCGCGCCAGCTCCGCGGGGAAGTCGTCCGCGGGGGAACTGCCGAAGCGGGCACGGTAGTCGGCGGTCGGCATGCCCTCCGCCTGGAGCACCGACTGGAGCAGATGGCGGCGCCGCGCGTCGCCCTCGGTCATGTACCTGCCGTGCTCGGCGCGCGCGAAGTCCGCCGCCGGACGGGATATGTAGTCGTCGATGATCGAGCGGATCCGGTTCATGTGGACGGCGTAGTCGAAGGAGTAGTGCAGGGCCGAGGTGTAGGAGCGGGCGCCGCAGCCCAGGCCGATCATGCCGTCGGTCTGACAGGCGTGGTCGGCGCCGCCGGCGGCCGGCACCGCCGCACCCCGGCGGCGGAACATCCGCATCGACACCTGCTCATAGCCCGCGGCCAGCAGATGGTCACGGCCGTGGCGGTACAGCCGCAGCCGCTGCGCGTCCCACTCCGGGTCGGGCGCCCCCGGGTCGCGGCGGCCCAGACCGGTCAGCGGGCGGACGTAGAGCGGGTAGAGATACAGCTCCTCGGGGCACCAGCCCAGGGCGGTGTCCAGGGAGTGCTGCCAGCTGCGCTCCGTCTGGCCGTCGATGCCGTAGATAAGGTCGATGTTGAGCACCGGGACGGCCGCCTCCCGGATCCGGTCCAGGGCGGCCGCCACCTCGGCCGGGCGCTGCGGGCGGACCGCGGCCCGCGCCTCCGCCGCCACGAAGCTCTGCACCCCGATGCTGATCCGGGTCGCGCCACGCTCGGCCAGGACGGCGAGGCGGTCCGCGGTGGCGGTCGACGGGGAGGTCTCCACGGAGAGCGGCACCGTGCGCAGCTCGGCGCCCATCCGCAGCTCCGCGATATCGCAGAGCCGCGCC
This sequence comes from Streptomyces sp. x-80, assembly GCF_046549095.1. Taxonomy (NCBI): domain Bacteria; kingdom Bacillati; phylum Actinomycetota; class Actinomycetes; order Kitasatosporales; family Streptomycetaceae; genus Streptomyces; species Streptomyces sp. x-80. The sequence goes on along the minus strand of NZ_JAJPWM010000006.1, from coordinate 76,535 downwards.
AGCTCGAAGGCGTCCAGGAAGGTGGGGGTGCCGCCGCCGAACGCCGCCGCGGCGAAGCGGGCGTCGCCGTGCAGCGAGTCCCGCACGGCGACCGCCTGGCGCTCCAGCGCGTCCAGATACGCCGAGGTCAGCTCCCCGGGGGCGCCGATGCGGGTGAAGAGATTGCAGAAGCCGCAGCGGACCTCGCAGAACGGGATGTGGAGATAGAGCGAGAGGGCGTCCTGCGGCTGTGCCGCCCACAGGTCACGCAGCGCCGGGCGGGGCGACAGCGGGCCGTAGGACGTCTTGTGCGGGTAGGCGTAGACGTAACTCTGGTAAGGCGAACCGGCCGACGGCTGCCGTGGTGTCTCCGCGGGCGCCGGCGGGGCGGCGGGCCGGGGGGCGGCGGGCGCGGCGGTGGCCGGCGCCGGTCCGGTGGTGGTGTGCGGGGCGGTGGTCATCGGGCGGCCTCGATCGTGAACTGGGCGTAGGGGACGGTCCATACGGCTTCGTGGCCGAGGCGGTGGCCGGTATAGCCGTCGTCGCCGTAGGTCGTGCCGTGGTCGGAGCAGACGATGGTGAAGCACGGACGGCGGCTGCCGGCGGCGGCGAAGAGCCGGCCGATGTGCCGGTCGACGTACTCCAGCGCGGCGGCATGGGTGGCGCGGCTGTCGCCGGCCTCCGGGGTGGCGCCGGGCAGATGGAACCAGTTCGGCTGGTGCAGCGCCGCGACATTGACGAACAGGAACAGCCGTTGCTCCGCCGGCAGCGCGGCGACGACCTGCTCCGCCTGGTCCACCTGGGCCTCGAACGAGGTGGCGGAGGCGACCCCGAACTCGGGCTTCCAGTGGCTCTCCTGGAAGAGCCCGGGGAGGACGGAGCCGAGCGCGGCCTGTTTGTTGAAGAACCCCACCCCGCCGATGCACACCGTGTGGTAACCCGCGGCGGCCAGCCCGGAGACCAGGTCCGGGGTGTCGAAGACCCAGGTGCCGGGCGCGGTGGTCTCGCTGCCGGCGAACCGGGCCGCGAACAGTCGCGGATGCGGCCCGGGGGCCGCCGGGGTGGGCAGGAATCCGGCGAACATCGCCTGATGGGAGGCGTAGGTGAAGCTGCCCGGGGCGTGCCGCCGCTCCCAGCGGCCGCCGGGCAGATACCGGGCGAGATGCGGTATCCGGCCGTCCGCTGCCAGCTCCTGCGCCACATCGTGGCGCAGGGTGTCCAGAGTGACGAAGAGGAGATCGTGGCTCCCCACGATCGCGTTCATGTCCGGTGCGGCGACGGCCGCCTCCGGGGTGCGGACCGGCACCGGGGGAACGGGTGCGGACGCGTCCGGGACGCGCGGGGGTGATTCAGGGGCGTACACGGTGTGTTCCGTTCTTTCCGGTCTTTCCGTACTTTCCATATTCTCCGGTCACGTCCATCGTTCCGCTGCCGTTCACCACGGCGGCGACCTGCGCGCCGTAGGTGTCCAGGCCCTCGGCACCACTGCCCGGCAGGCCGGTCAGCCGGGGCAGCAGATCGCCGAAGGCGTTCACCTCGCCCACCACGAAACGCCGCCAGCCCACGGTGGGCAGCAGATCCACCCCCACGCACAGGGTGCGCGGGAAACAGGCGGCGGCCGCCTCGCAGACGGTGAGCGCATCGGCCCAGCGGCCCCCCGCCGCTTCGACGGCCGCCCGTGCCGCACCGAGGTCACCGCGCGCGCCACCGAGATGGAGATTGGTCATCGGCGACCGGCTGGTCCGGACGACGGCGTGGGTGGCGCGGCCGCCGACGACCACGACCCGGAGATCGGCGGCCCGGCCGTGCTGCGCCGCCTTGGGGATCCAGCGCTCGATGTGCAGACCGTCCGGCGCCAGCGCGTCGACGAGGGCCGCGATCTGCGGCTCGCTGTCGTAGCGCCGCACCCGCAGGGAGTTGAACAGGGCGCCGTCGGCGACGAGTTCGACGGACGTCGTGGCCCGGAAGCGGCCCCGGCCGTCCGATTCCAGCGCCACCACCCCGGACGCCGAGGAGCCGTGCGCCGGTTTGAGGAAGGCGCGCCGCAGACCGGCCTCGCGCAGCAGCGACCGGGCCTGCGCCCAGCCGTCGACGGACGGCGCGGCCGGCCCGGAGGTAGGTGACGAGGGGACCGGCACCCCGGCGGTCCGCAGCACCCCGTGGCACCGCCGTTTGTCGAAGAGCACCGCCAGCTCGGCCGGATCGTCCAGGAGCGTGGCGCCGCCCGCCGCCGCGGCCGCGGCGATCTCGCGCACCGCCGCCGTGAAGCGGGCGTACCACCGGGCCGTGCCCTCGACCCGCGTCGGATCAGTGGCGCCCCGCAGCAGCCGTTCGACCTCGTCGTTCTCCCCGGGCGAGTCGATCCGTACGGTCTCGCCCGGGGCGAACCCGGCGCCCGTCCGCAGCACCTCGCGCCAGGCCAGCAACCGTGGCGCGGGCAGCCCGGCGGCCCGTACGGCGGCGGCGAAGAGCGTCACCCGACGGTTCTCGGGGTTGCCGACCACGGCGAAACGCGGGAGAGCGGCGGTGTCGGGGCGGGGGACGCTGAGCATGGTGCCTCCGGGGCGCTCGGCGGACTCTTCGGGAGGTGCGGACCGGATGGACCGGGGGCCGGGGTAGGCGGTGCGCCCCGGCCGGCCGGAGCGGGCCTATTCGGTCACTGCGGCATACCGCCACACGGTGCCGTCGTCCACGTCCTCATCACCTCGCTCGTCCGCCACCACCTCGACCCCGCTGGGCTCCAGCGCCTGGCGGACCCGCTGCACCATCGCGTCGGTGAGGTAGTGATGGTCGAGGTCGAACCGCCGGAGATGGGTGAGCGGCTGGCCGCCGAGCAGCGCCTCCGCGCCACTGTCGGTGAGCGTGCCCATCGACAGATCGAGCGTTTCGAGGCCGGCGACGACCGGAGCCGCGGCGACAGCCGTGGCGATCTCGTCCTGGATCGCGCTGTTCTGGAGTCCGAGACGGCGCAGCGCGGGGAAGCGGGCGCCGGCCAGCACCGCGGCGAGATCGGAGACCTCGTAGTCGCCGCCGTAGTCCGGTACGCCGAGCCAGAGCGTCAACGACTCCAGCGCGGGGAAGTCGCTCTCGCAGATCCCGCGTACGACGGCGGCCGGCAGTCCGCCCGACTCGAACCGCAGCTCGCGCAGCGCCTCGTGTCGCACCGGGGGGAAGGCCAGGCCGTCGCTGCCGCGCACGGACAGGCTCCGCAGGCCGGGGAAGGCGGTGAGCAGCGGTGTGACATCGGACTGCTGGATCCAGGAGATCTCCGCCTCCTCCATCACCAGGTCGCCGAGGAAGACCGCGCGCAGGGAGGTGAGCCGGTCCTTCGCGGCGACGACCGCATCGACGACCATGGACGAGGATTCCTCGTACGCCTCGCCCCACTGACCCAGTACCAGCGCGCGTACGCCGGACAGCTCCACGGTCTCGGTGAACCGCTGCCAGAGCTCGGTGAAGGTCTCTTCCTCGCTGTCGTCGTACGGATCGACGGCCAGTCGCCAGGCGACCGCGCCGGGCTCGGGGAGGGCGGCGGTACCGGCAGTGGCCGGCGGGAACGCGAAGACGGGCAGACCGTCCAGCTCGTCCACATGCTGATGGATGCTCATGGTCGATATTCCTATCAACCGGCACTGACAACGCCGTCCGCGTGCCCGCGTCCGGTCACCGTTCCCGCGCTCCCTCGCTGAGCGTGACCGGCCGGTCGGTCGGGCGGTCGCTGCGAGCCGTGGTGCGGCGGATGGGCGAGCGCCGGGCAGCGGCGGGGGAACGGACCGTACGGCGGCGGGGGAGGGACGCGGGGCCGCCGCGGCCGGTGCGGGGGCGGTGAAGCCGCGCACGGCCGATTGTCAGACCCCCGCCCTAGTGTTTTCGGTGTCCGCGAGAACGCGGTCCCGGGCCGGACGTTCCCGGGACCGTACGAGCGAGGGGAACGAGGGGAAGGGGAACGGTCGTGTACCGACAGGGAGATGTGCTGATCGTGCCGGTCGCGGAGACGGCGCTGCCGGCACATGTGACAGATGTGCCGGACGAACCGCGCGATCCGCGCGGACGGATGGTGCTGGCGCTGGGCGAGGTCACCGGCCATGCGCATGCGGTGGTGGGCGGCGGGGCGCTGAAGCGCGAGGCCGGGCCGTTCGGGCCCGCGCTGCTGCACCTGCCCGACGGCGGGCGTGTGGTGCATGAGGAACACGCGGCGATATCGCTCCCCAAGGGCTGGTACCGCGTCGTGCGCCAGCGCGAGTACGTACCGGGTGCCGTGCGGCTGGTGGCCGACTGACCGGACCGGCGGGCAGGTGAGCCGACGGGTGGGGACAGGCAGGGAAAGGAACGTGTCACGGATGCAAGAGATGCCGGGGGAGCCGGGGGTGCCGCAGATGTCGGACGGGATGCACGGGACGCATGCGGCGGAGGCGCCGCGCATCGGGGGCGTGGCGGTGGCCGACGGCCGGGCCACGGGCGTCGAGGGCTGGCGGGCGGTGGCCGCGGCGACGGGAGCGGCGGACCGGGCGGCAGCGGAGGCGGGGGTGCGGCTGGCCTATCGCCTCGCCGGGCTCGCGGAGCCGGAGCGGCTGGTATGGGCCGGTTCGCCGCGGGAGGCGACGGCGCGGGTGCTGGCCGCGTCGCCGGGGGAGCTGGGTCCGAGCGTGCGCGACGCGGTGCGGACCCGGCCGTGGGCCGCCGAACGGGCCGCACTGCACGCGGAGTTGGGCCGTTCGGCGTGGAGTGAACGCTGGGCCCTGACCGGTGGCCGGCTGTGGGACACCACTCGCGCGCTCGCCGAGCGGATACGGACCGGGGTCGTCGAGACGCTGGCCGAGCAGCCCGCCGACGAGCCGGTGGTACGGCTCGCGCTGCTGGACGCGGTGCTCGGGCAGCAGGACGCGCCCTGGCTCGCCGCGTTCGAGGGGGCCGGTGAGCGGCTGGCGGGCGTCGCCGCCGTGGCCCGGAGCGCCGGCTGGTGGTGGCCGTACGAGAAGGTGGCGATCATCGCTGAGCGACCGGCCGAACTGCATCGTGACGAGGCCGGGCGGCTGGACCGGGGCGACGGTCCGGCGCTCGCCTTCCCCGACGGCTTCGCCCTGCACGCCTGGCGCGGTATGCCGGTCCCGGCCACCTTCCTGGACGGACTGGCCGGCCTCACCCCGGAGCGCATCCGGACGGAGGAGAACGCCGAACTGCGCCGGGTCATGCTGGAGTTCTACGGCTACGACCGCTATCTCGCCGAGTCCGGCGCCCAACCGGTGCACCGCGACGAGGCGGGCATCCTGTGGCGCATCGAACTCGTCGACGATGAACCGATGGTGATGGTCGAGGTGGTCAACTCCACGCCCGAGCCGGACGGCACCCGCCGCACCTACTGGCTGCGGGTGCCGCCCAGGACCCGGACGGCACGGGAAGGCGTCGCGTGGACCTTCGGACTGGTCGAGGAGGTCTACGCGCCGATACGGGAGACCTGAGCGATGTGCGGGGCGAACTGGACGCCGCGGCGGCGGCCGGCTGGCAGGCCCTGGGGGTGCGACGGCCGGGCGATCCGCAAGGGGCGGTGGTCGAGGGCCACCGGACCGTCGCCGACCTGACCGGAGTGGAGAGGTGATCTCCGCGGCCGCCGCCGGTCCCGGCGCACCGGCCCGGCCCTGGCGCACCGAACCGGCCCGCGCACGCGCCCCGCGGCACCTGGCAGGTGACCGCCGCCGGGCCGCCCGGCGGGAACGGCCGTTGACATGACCGCGCGGTGCACTGAACTCTGAGGCCCGTCAGTGATCATTCAACGTTCCCGCGGCGGCCGGGACATGACCGGATCCGGGGCACGGCGGAGCGGATCCGCGAACCGGCCGGGGCCGCGGGGGGAGTGGGGCAGGAATGGCCGATCGGACCGACGGCGGGCGCACCGCGACAGTGATCGGCGGCGGCCTCGCCGGGATGCTCGCCGTCACCGCCCTGCTGGGGCACGTGGACGCGATCACCGTCGTCGAACGCGACCGCTATCCGGCCGGGCACGCCTTCCGCAAGGGCGTCCCCCAGGCCCGCCATCTGCACCTCTTCCTCAGCGGCGGGCAGCGGGCGCTGGACATCCTGCTGCCCGGTACGGTCGCCGCGCTCACCGCGGCCGGGGCGCGGAGCCTGTATCTGCCGCGCGATCTGATCACCTGTACCCCGACCGGCTGGCAGCGGCGTTTCGACGAACGGCGGCACCCCTCGCTGAGCGTCTCCCGGCCGGTGCTGGACGCGGTCGTACGGGAGCGCGCGCTGAGCGCGGCCGCGGCATCGCCCACCCGCGTCGAGGTCCTGGAGGCGACCGAGGCCATCGGTCTGACCGGGGACGCACGGCGCGTGACGGGGGTCCGCGTCCGGCCGCGGGACGGCGCACGGGACGGCCGGGCGGAGCGCGAACTGCCCGCGGCGCTCGTGGTGGACGCGTCCGGCCGCGGCTCCCGCGCGCCCCAGTGGTACGCCGCGCTCGGCCGGACCGCCCCGTACGAGGAGACCGTGGACACCGGGATCGCCTACGCCAGTTGCCTGTACCGCCAGCGGGACCCGGCGACCGCGCCGGACGCCGGCGTGAACATCCCCGCCTGGCCGGAGTGTCCGCGCGGCGCCGCGTTCCTGCCGGTCGAGGACGGCAAGTGGCTGCTGACGCTGTCCGGGGTACGCGGGGACCACCCGCCCACGGACGTGGCGGAGCTCGCCGGTTTCAGCGCCACCGTCGGCGACCCGTACGTCCACGAACTGCTGTCCCGCGCCGAGCCGGTCTCGGCGGTGCACGGCTTCCGCGACACCTGCAACCGCCGCCGCCGTTTCGAGCGCCCCGGCGCGGTACCCGAGGGGTTCCTCGTCCTGGGGGACGCCCACTGCACCTTCAACCCCGTGTACGCGCAGGGCATGTCGGTCGCGGCGCTCGGCGCACTGGCGGTGCGCACCACCCTGGTGGACGGCGGGGGGCTGCGCCCCGGGTTCACCGCCGAGGCGCAGCGGGCGGCCGCCCGCGCCGTGGACCCGGCCTGGCTCGCGGCGGTCGGCGCGGACCGTCCGTATGCGAGTGCCGACGACGCCGGGGCGGGCCTCGGCGAGCGGCTGAGCACGTGGTACGTGGACCGGCTGGCCGCCCGTGCCGCCATCGACCCCGTCGTGGGCGCCGCCTTCCGAGATGTCGTCTGCCTCACCGCGCCGCCGTCCCGCCTCATCGCCCCGCGCATCGCGCTCCGCACCGTCCTGCTGCCCCGGCGGCCCGGCCTCGCGCGCCCGCCGGCGGTGGTCGAACCGGTGTGAGCGCGGTGCGGTGGCTTGGGTGGCCTCGGTCGGCCCCGTCCGGCGGGCCGGTCCAGCGTGCCCGGCTCCCGGCTCAGGGCGCGCCGCCGCGCCCCGCACGCCGGGCGGCTCCCGGAAAACCGGATGCGCCCCACCATCACCGGCGGGAGGGTGAGCCATGACGTGGACGATGACGCAGGACCTCGGCGCATTCGAGGCGGCCGCGGGCGGGTTCTTGCGCGCACGACCGGTGGCCCACACGGTGCTGCTCTCGGCGACGGCCTCGCTCGGGAGGCTCGGGGCCGACGCCTACGGGGACGACGCGCCCCGGTACGGCGCGTGGCGGCGGGCGGACGGAACGGTGGCGGGCGCCTTCCTCTGGACGCCGCCGCGGGCCGTGCTGCTGTCGCCGATGCCGGATGACGCCGCGGCCGCGCTGGCGGACGCGCTGACGCGCGAGCGGTGCGCGGTCCCCGGGGTCAACGCCGTCCGGGCGGCCGCCGAAGCGTTCGCCGCGGCCTGGCGGCGGCGCCACGGCGGCACGGTCGCCACCGCGGCGCGGCACCGGCTCCACCGGCTCGGCGAACTGACCCCGCCCACCCCCCGCGCCGCCCGGTGCGGCCAGGGTCGCCACCGCGGCCGACCGCGCGGTGCTGCTCGCCTGGTTCGCGGCCTTCGCCGAGGAGACCGGTGTTTCGCCACCCCGGCACGCGCGTGCGGTCGACGACCGGATCGCGCACGGTCGCTGCACGCTGTGGGAGGCCGGCGGGCGGCCCGTCTCGCTGGCCGGAGTCACCCCCACGGTGTCCGGCGCGGCCCGTATCGCCCCCGTCTACACCCCGCCCGAGCTGCGCGGACGTGGCTATGCCGGGGCGGTCACGGCCGCCGTGTCGGGTGCCGCGCGGCGCTCCGGCGCGACGGAACTGCTGCTGTTCACGGACCTCGCCAACCCCACCAGCAACGCCCTCTACCAGCGCCTCGGATACCGGCCGTCCGGGACCATCTCGTCCTGGAGTTCCGGGACGCGTGACGTGGACCCGCACGGGGGCCGGACGGGAGCGGGAACGCAGGCGGGGGCGGCTGCCCGTCGGAGGTCCGGGCGGGGGCCGGGCGCGCATCGGCCTGCGGACCGGCCCGGGATCCGGCCCGCACCGCCGCCTCGCGGAACGCCACGGCCGGTCGCGCGGGGTGTCGCCGTGGGTGATGGTGTTGCTGCCGGGTGTCGTGATGCCGGAACGGCAGGGCGGCGCCGCGCGGCCCGGCGCCGCCGGAACCTGCCGCGCATGTGATCCGTTCACATGGCGACTGCCCCGACCCTGGAGGTGCCGTGACCGGTTCCCGCCCCCGCCGTACGCGACTTTCCGCGCTGCGCCCCGCGAGCTTCGGTGCCGAGCCCACCGGGGAGCGACTGGCCAGGATGCGCAGGTCGCCGCAGTTCGTGGATGGTCAGTTCCGCAATCCGGTGCCGACCCGGCAACTGCTCCAGGGCTCCGCGCTGCCGATGGTCCGTACCCAGCTGAGCCGGGAGGCGCGGCTGCGCAGGGCCCCGGTCGGCCCGGTTCCGGTGTACCGCGGGACAGCGGCGGACTGGGGCCGGCCGCCCGTCTCCGGGCTGCGGCTCACCTGGATGGGGCATTCGAGCGTGCTCGCCGAGATCGACGGACAGCGGGTGCTCTTCGACCCGGTGTGGGGCGAGCGCTGTTCCCCGTTCACCTGGGCGGGGCCCAAGCGGCTGCACCCGGTGCCGGTCGCCCTGGACGCGCTGCCCCCGGTCGACGTCGTGGTGATCTCGCACGACCACTACGACCATCTCGACATGCCCACGATCCAGGCCCTGACCGGCACCGGCGCCGCCTTCGTGGTGCCGCTCGGGATCGGCGCCGACCTGGAATTCTGGGGTGTACCGCCGGAGCGGATCACCGAGCTGGACTGGCACGAGTCCACCCGCCTCGCCGGGCTGACCCTGACGGCGACCCCCGCGCAGCACTTCTGCGGCCGCGGGCTGCGCGGGCCGCAGCACACCCTCTGGGCGTCCTGGGTGGTCGCGGGTCCCGAGCACCGGATCTACCACAGCGGTGACACCGGCTACTTCGCCGGATTCGCGGAGATCGCCGCGGCGCACGGACCGTTCGACGCGACCATGATCCAGATCGGCGCGTACAGCGACTTCTGGCCCAGGAACCATACCGGGGACACCCCGCATCCAGGCGCCTGGCCGGATGTGCACATGAACCCTGAGCAGGGGATACGCGCCCATCTGGACCTCCAGGGCGGGAAGCCGGACGGCCTGGTGCTCCCCATCCACTGGGGTACGTTCCGTTTGGCGCTCCACCCGTGGGCCGAGCCGGCGGAGTGGACCCTGTCCGCAGCGCACAAGGCCGGTGTGGTCACCGCCGCCCCTCGGCCGGGTGAACCGTTCGAGCCCGCCGACAAGCCGGCCGTCGACCCCTGGTGGCGTGCGGTGGCCGTGCCGCCGGTCCACGGCTGGCCCGCCTGGCCGCCCGTCGCCGAAGTCCGGGAAGACCTCGTGGCCGAGCGGTGATGCCGCACGGGAAAGACCTGCGGTTCCGTACACACCCGGATCGATGATGTCAGGGCCTTCCCGGAGTCCGATCGCGGTCGGCCCTGACCGACCGGCGTCGGCCCCCGCTCGCCGAGCGGGGGCCGACGCCGGTCACTGCACTCACCCACCGCGTGATGGCCATGGCCGGTCGAGGGTGATCGAGTTGACCGGCGTCATGTCGGCCTCAGAGGCCGGCCTCGCTGCGATGTCGAAGGCACAGTCGGTGCCGTTGCAGCCATGGCACAGGTGCGTGTGCGCGGCGTCCGTCCGGTTGTTGAAGACCCAGCGCTGTCCGGCCTGGCCGCTGAGGTGGTGTGCTCAGTAGCTCCAGAAAACGTCGGTCGGGTGCGGGTGGTGCTCCGGGTCCGCGTTCTGGGGGTAGCTGCACACGGCGCCTTCCGGACATCCCCAGGTAGCTGCCGCCGTGGCCCCGCCGTGCCGATACCTATCACGGCCACGGCCACGGCCACGGCCACGGCTGCGGTCGCGGCCACGACCGCGGCAGCGCGGCGAAGTGTCTTGCGTATGAAGGTTTCCCCCGTTGCGGTCGGCTTTCCCGGCCGCGGGCATCGTAGAAGGGGAGGACCTGCTCTACCGCGCGCGAGTATCGGACAACGGATCCATCCCGTCTCCGGCGACGAACGTCGCCCCGGCGCGCGTCGCCGCGTCGAGCGCCGGGGAGGCGCCCCCAACTCTCGCTCTCTGAAAGTGAGTTCGGATTGATTCGCACTGAAGTGCGCGAGACTCCCACGTAAGGAGGTGGCGCGGGGTAGCGAAACCCGCAAGTAGGTCCGAACCCCACCCCCGCAACAACTAGCGTGCGTGCTCCGCGAACTGCCAACGGCCGATCCGGAGGGCACCGATGCCTACCGCATTCCCCCAGGGGACCCAGACGCCCCAGGAGGCTCCGAGGTCCCCACGGACCGAGAGTTCCTCGGGGGCCGCCTCCATACCCAGCTCCGCGCGGCGGCGGGAACGTGAGGGCGGACGGCACGGCCGGGCCTCGTTCCCCGGGTCCGCCGCGGACTCGGCGATCCGGTCCCGGACGGTCCGGCTCGTCACCGTCCCGTGCCTGCTGACCGCCGTCACCTGCGCGGCCGTCACCGCCTTCGTCGTCGGGAGCAGCGATGTCCGGCTCACCGGCCGCGACTGGGCGGCGCTGACCGGTGGCCTGGCGGTGATCTGCATCATCGTGCTCACCGCGGGTGCCGCCGCCCACTCCGCGTCCCGCGCCACCGTCACGCGCTACGCCCGGCTGCGCCAGGTCTGCGACCGCAGCAGGTCCGACCTCGACGGGCTGCTGGACCAGGTACGGCGGGGCGAACGGCTTCAGCACCGTGACCCCGGTCCCCATCCGGTCCGCACCGGTGACACCCTCGATCTGCTCGCCGCCGAAGTGGCCGCCGTGGGCCGGGCCGCCGAGACCGCCGTCATCGACGCGGTCGCCGCCGCCCGGTGCACCGCCGATGACAGCGAGCAGAAGGTCGAGGTCTTCGTGAACCTCGCCCGGCGCCTGCAATCCCTGGTCCACCGCGAGATCGAGATGCTGGACGAGCTGGAGCACCAGGTCGAGGATCCCGACCTGCTCAAGAGCCTCTTCCACGTCGACCACCTGGCCACCCGCATCCGCCGGCACGCCGAGAACCTCGCCGTTCTGGGCGGCGCCGTCTCGCGCCGCCAGTGGAGCCGCCCGGTCACCATGATCGAGGTGCTGCGCTCCGCCATCGCCGAGGTCGAGCAGTACCCGAGGATCAAGCTCGTCCCCCCGACCGAGGGCACGCTGCGCGGCCACGCGGTCGCCGACGTCATCCACCTGCTCGCCGAACTGGTCGAGAACGCCACGGTCTACTCCGCCCCGCGGACCTCCGTCCTGCTGCGGGCGCAGCAGGTCACCGCCGGTCTCGCGGTCGAGGTCGAGGACCGCGGACTGGGCATGTCGGCGGACGAGCGGACGCGGATGAACGCACTGCTCGCCGACCCCGAACACATCGATGTCGACGAGCTGTTGAGCGACGGACGGATCGGCCTCTTCGTGGTCTCCTCGCTCGCCCGGCGGCACGGCATCGTGGTCCGGTTGCAGAGCAACATCTACGGCGGTGTGCAGGCCGTGCTGATCCTGCCGCCGGAGCTGATCGGCACGGAACCGGCCGGCGGGGGGAGCCAGCGGGGCACCGCGCCCACGGAGTCACCCGACGCCGACGCGGGCCACGAGCACGACGGCGGACCCGGCGGCGGACACCGGCCCCGGCACCACCTCGGCCAGGACGGCACAGGTTCCCCGTCCGGCCCCGTCCCGGAGCTCGCCCCCGCGGCGGCGCACCGCGGTGCCGGCCGCCCCGCGGCCGGGCCGCCCGCCGACCCGGGCACCGGCCTGAGCACCGGCACCGGCGCGGACCGGGGCGCGGACACCGGCGGCGGGCAGCCGGCCGCGCCGGGCCGGGCCGCGCCCGCGGGAGCCCTGGCGTACGCCCCCCAGGCGCAATCCGCCCCGTACGTGACCGTCGCCCCCGCCGCACGACAGCTCACGCCCGCGTACCCCTCCGACGGCCCGGAGTACCACCGGGCCGTCGAGGAGCGGCCCGCCGAGCCGGGTCCGGCCGGGCTGCCGCCCGCGCCGCGCGACGTACCGGACGCCCCCGCGCCGCCCGACGGAATCCGCCCGCAGCTGCCGCGTCGGCGCAAGCAGGAACACCTCGTCCCCGAACTGCGCGACGACCCGATCCTGCCGTCCGCGGCGCGCCGCACGGGGCCGGAGCCCATGCACGACCCCGGCCTGATGGCCGCCTTCCGGCGCGGCATCAGCCTCGCCGCCGACACCTGTGACGAGAACTACCCGGCCGGCTACCCCGACGGCGGTACCGGCAACACCCCCGGCCCGGACGGCAACCACCCGCTCAACGGCCGTGACCACGACACCCCGACCGCCCGCCTCAGAGGAGACGACCACAACCATGGTGAGTGATGTGCACGCGCAGCCTCATTCGCAACTGCCGGGAGGTCAGCAGGCGGATCTGTCCTGGCTGCTGACCGGACTCGTGCAGCGCGTGCCGCACGCCCGCAGCGCGCTCCTGCTCTCCTCCGACGGCCTCGTCAAGGCCGCCGACGGCTTCGACACGGACAGCGCCGACCACATGGCGGCCCTGGCCTCCGGCCTGTACTCCCTCGCCCGCAGCGCCGGGGTGCGCTTCGGCGGGGGCGATGACGTCCTCCAGGTCGTCGTCGAACTCGAATCGACCTTCCTGTTCGTCTCCACCGCCGGATCGGGGGCCTGCCTGGCCGTGCTCGCCGGGCGCGAGGCCGATGTGGCGGTGCTGGGCTACGAGATGGGAATGCTGGTCAAGAGCGTCCGGCCGTACCTCTCCACGCCTCCCCGGCGGCAGGCCCCCGCGGGCGGTGGCTGAACGTGGTGCCGGGCCGCCGACGGTGGCAGCGCGGCCACGAGCCACCGTGGTACGACGACGAGGCGGGCCCGCTGGTGCGCCCGTACACCGTCAGCAACGGCCGGACGCGCCCCACGTCCCACTTCGACCTGCTGACCATGGTGATGGCCACCGGGCGGCGGCCCGACTCCTGCCAGGGACCCGACTACGCCCGGGTGCTGGGGCTGTGCGGCGGACCGGTCTCGGTCGCCGAGATCGCCGCCCACATACGGCTGCCGGCCGTGGTCACCAAGGTGCTCCTCGCCGATCTCGTGGACTGCGGAGCACTCACCGCGCGGGCCCCCGCCGCGGTTTCGGCGGGAGCCGGCTCCCGTACCGACCGAGCCCTGCTGGAGGCGGTGCTGCATGGACTTCGCAGACGACTGTGACCCCACGACGCCGGGGGAGCCGGCGCCCGACCTCTTCCCGACCGCACTCAAGATCCTGATCGCGGGCGGCTTCGGGGTCGGCAAGACGACCTTCGTCGGCGCGGTGAGCGAGATCGAACCGCTCAGTACGGAGGAACTCCTCACCCAGGTCAGCATCGGCACCGACGACCTGGCGGGGATCGAGGACAAACACACCACCACCGTCGCCATGGACTTCGGCCGGATCACCCTCGGCCCCGCGCACGTCCTCTATCTCTTCGGCACGCCGGGCCAGGAACGCTTCTGGTTCATGTGGAACGAACTGTCCAACGGCGCGCTCGGCGCGGTCATCCTCGCCGACACCCGGCGCCTGGACCAGTGCTTCGGCGCCGTCGACTTCTTCGAACGGCGCGGTATCCGGTTCATCGTCGCCGTCAACGAGTTCGACGGCTCCCACCACTACACCCCGGACGAAGTCCGCAGCGCCGTCGACCTCTCGCCGGACACCCCCGTCGTGCTCTGCGACGCCCGCCAGTGCGGCTCGGCCACCCATGTCCTGGTCTCACTCGTCCAGCACCTGCTCACCCCCGCTCTCGCCGCGACCCCGGAGCTGCCATGAACCACCCCGTCTCCCGTGTCCCGTACACCTCCTACGACCCGACGCGCCGTCTGCTGCTCACCCCGCAGGACGACGAGGCCCCGGCGCGCGTCGCCCGGCTGCGGGCCCTGGGCATCGGCGATTCCCCGCTGCCCGCGTTCGACGAGTTCGCGCGCAAGCTGGCCCGGACGACCCGGACGCCGTACGCCATGGTCAACTTCATCGACGAGCAGCGGCAGTACTTCGCCGGGCTCTACACCTCCGCACAGGACCAGGCGCCCGTCGAGCTGGGGCCGGCGCCCGCCAACATCCGGCCGGGGCGGGTGATGGCCCGCGACCACGGCTACTGCCCGCATGTCGTCGTCCGCCGCAAGGCCCTGGTCCTGGAGGACGTCTGCGACTACCCGCGGTTCGCCGGCAACCCCGTCGTGGACGGGATCGGCGTCCGCTCCTACCTCGGCGCGCCGCTCATCGACCGTACGGGGACGGCGCTCGGCACCGTCTGCGTGGTGGACCTCGAACCGCGCCCCTGGGGGCGGGAGGGACTGGAGACGATCAAGGCGATGGCCGCCGAACTCGTCGACCAGATCCACCGTATGGAACAGCGGCAGAGCGACGCGTCCGGCCCCGGCGCCGGGTGACCGCCCGGGGCCGCGGCCCCGCGGCGGAGGCGGCGGGGCCCCCGGGCGCCGCCGCCGGACCGCGCCGTACCGCAAGGCCGCCGCGCGCCTCGCGGCGGGCCCGGCGCGCCGCACGGGCCGGGCACCGGTCCTCACTTCAGCGGCGCGAACCAGTGGCACTCTTCGGCCGGTTCGGTGCGCTGGCCCGGCAGCGAGGCCGGGGCGTCCGGATCCGCCCGCTCCGCCGGATCGAGGCGCAGCAGATCCGCCAGCCGGCTGGACCATTCGCCCTTCGCCTGGCCGAGGGCCAGTTCGCCCAGGCGCAGCAGCTGGATGTCGGAGGTGCCGGCCGGCGCGAAGATATGGTGCGCGTCCCGCAGAAAGCGCTCCACCGGCCGGTCGGTGAACAGCCCGCACGCGGCATGGATGTCCATCGCGTCACGCGCCGACTCCAGGGCCGACTCGACGTTGACCAGCTTGGCGTTCATCAGCTCCGCGTCGCACGGCATGCCCTGGTCCAGCAGATGCACCGCGTGGTACGCGGACAGCCGGGCGAGCAGCAGCCGCGACTGGATCCGGCCGAGCTTGAGCTTGATGTTGCCCAGGTCGGCCAGCGGTTTGCCGTACCGCTGACGCTCGGCGCAGAAGCGCGTGGTCTCCTCCAGCACCGCCTGATGGATGCCCAGCGACACGGCGGTCAGATTCGGCCGGCCGTAGAGCACGCTGGAGGAGTACGCCACGGAGAGACCGTCGCCCTCCTTGCCCAGCAGATTCGCCGCGGGCACCCGGCAGTTGTCGAAGAACAGCTCGCCGAAGCTGAAGCCGTGCAGTCCCATCGCGGGCCGCTGTTCCCCGACCCGGAAGCCGGGCCGGCCGGACTCCACCAGGAACGCCGACAGCCCCTTGGGGCCCTCGCCGGTGCGGACGACCACGCCGTGCAGATCGCCGACATGGCTGTTGCCGACGTAGATCTTGTGGCCGTTGAGGACATAGTCGTCGCCGTCGCGGACCGCGGTGGAGGTCATCCCCAGGACATGCCCGCCGGACTGCGGTTCGGTGACGGCGATGGTCGGCAGGCACTCGCCGGCGGCGATCGCCGGCAGCCAGGTCTTCTTCTGCTCCTCGCTCCCGAAGTGGACGATCTTCGCGACGCCCAGCTGGGACGCCTGGACCATGGCGCCCATGGCCGCGCTCACTCGCGAAATCTCCTCGATGACGAGGGTCTTGGCCACATGGCCGGCGCCCATCCCGCCGTACGCCCGGTGCACGGTCGCGCCGATCCACCCCTGCTGGGCGATCCGGCGCGACAGGCCGTGACAGACGGTACGGCTCGCCTCCATCTCCGCAATCCGGGGACGGATCTCCTGCTCGGCGAAATCCCTCACCCGGTGCCGGAGCGCTTCATGCCGCTGGTCGGTGAAATAGCGATGCAAGACGAGCCTCCTCCGCGATCTCCTCGCGCTGGTCGCTCCCCGTCCCGGCGCGGCACCGGCTGTGCCGCCTGCTGTCGCCCTACCGGAAAGTGCTCTGGCGCTTACCCCGTGCAATACCCGTTGGCATACCTACTGCACCGCGCGCAAAACATCAACTCAGGTATTTATAGGAAGAGTTGAGACATGAAACATATGTTCGCCATGGGCGTTGCCGATGCCGGGTGGGCGGTTCCGGGTTCGCCCGGAACCGCCCACCCCGCGCCACCTCGGGCGCGTCCGTCAGTGCGCCGCGTCGCAGCAGGAGTCACGGCGCTGCTGCCGGCTCACCGCCAGCCAGTCGACGGCCGCGCCCGCCGGCCCCGCCGCGCCCTTCGGACCGGCGGCGGCCCCCGACGGGTGACCCCCGGAGGCCGGGAAGGAGGCGACCAACTCCCGCTGTTCGAAGACGCGTCCACCGCGCAGCACGGCGGCCGTCCGCACCAGCGAGTCGAAATCGGTGAACGGATCGCCGTCCACCAGCGTCATATCGCCGAGCTTGCCGACCTCCAGCGTGCCCAGGTCCCGCTCCGCGCCGAACACCCGGGCGGGCAGCGCGGTCGCGGTGCGCAGCGTCGCGGCCACGCCGAGACCGCACCGGTGCAGTGCCCGCAGGCACAGGTGGAGGGAGAGCCCCACCGGCACCAGCGGCTGGTCGGTGCCCAGGGCGACCAGCCCGCCACCGGCCAGCACCCGCCGGTAGACCGCCACCTCGGTCGCGATGTCGGACAGCTGCGCGGGCGTCGGCCGGTGCCCGGCGCCCTCCCGGACGAACGCGGTGTCCCAGGGCGGCATCAAGGTCCCCACCCGGGGGTCGTCGGCCAGGGCCGGATCGTCGCCCAGCAGCGCGGCCGCCGAGAACGGTGTCGCGAGCAGATGGAAGCCGGCGCCGGTGTAGATCTCCTCGACGTCCTGGTAGGCGTGCCCGGTGGCGGAGACGGCATGGCCGAACTCCAGCCGCTGGGTTGCTTGCAGATGGGTCGTCAGATCCTGTCCCAGCTGCACGCCGGGGGAGAGCAGATGGCTGCCGGCGCGCACCCCCAGCCGCTGGTGCGCGAAGCGCGCGGCCTCCTCCATCACCCAGCCCGGCGCCCGGACGTAGGTCTTGACGAAATCCCAGTCCAGTGCCGCGCCGCGGGCCAGCGAACGCCGCAGCCCGTCGCGGGTGCCGTGCGCCCGCCCCATGCTGTACGCGACCCGGGTGCCGTCCAGGAGTTCGCCGCTGGTCAGCAGCCGCGGCCCGGCCAGCACACCGGCCGTGACGGCCTCCCGGATGCGGGCCAGCTCGTAGGAGAAGCCGCCGCAGGAGACCGTGGTGGTGATGCCGTACGCCAGCTGGAGCGCGGTCTGCCGCCCTCCGTAGGTCGACTGCCACGGGTGGGTGTGCGCGTCCCACAGGCCCGGCAGCACGGTCTGCGCGGAAGCGTCCACCCGGCGGGCCGCGCCGGCGCCGGACCGGGCCGCCCGGTGTGGGGTCACTTCGGTGATCCGACCCTCCCGCACCACCACATCGACGTCCTCGCGTACCGCCTCACCGGTGCCGTCCCAGAACTTTCCGGCGTGCACGACGGTGTCCCGGGCGCGTGCGGGGCGGTGCGGCAGGGAGAGCGGCACGGTCCGCGCCGCGCCGCCGGACACCGCGATCAGCCGCAGCTTCCCGGCCGAGAGATACAGCAGTGTGCCGGAGTCGCCGGACCAGGACGGATGGTCGGCGCTCTCGTCGGTCAGCCGCCGCGGCGTCCCGTCCGGCGTTCCGTCGGGCCGCACCGGCAGCACCCACAGCGCGGACTCCGCGATCACCGCAAGCCACCGTCCGTCGGGCGACCAGACGGGCCCCGAGTCGTAGCGGTCGGCGAGCGAGACATGGTCGGCGAGCGCGTGCAGGGCGCTCTGCCCGGTCTCGGTGTCGATGACCCGGATGAGGTTGTAGCCCTCCCGGAAGCGGCGGTTGAGACGGTTGCGGTCGCAGTACGCCAGATAGCGGCCGTCCGGCGACCAACTGGGGCGGCCGGGCAGTCCGCCGCCGCCCATCGGGGCGGCCACCGTCTCCTCCGTACCGCCGGCCAGCGTCCGTACGACGAGATTGCCCGACATGTCGAGCATGGCCAGCCGCCCGCCGTCCGGTGACAGCGCGGGATGGACCCGGCCGCCGGCGGCCAGCACCGTCTCCTGGCCGGAGGCGAGATCGCGGCGGCGCACCGCGTACAGCCCGTCCCGGTCGTCCGCGTAGAGCAGTGAACGGCCGTCGCGGGACCAGCTCGGCGCCAGGACGTAGCGGGTGGCGCCCGCCCGGACGATCCGGCGCGGCGCACCGCCCCCCGAAGTGGGCGCCAGCCACAGGGCGTTGAGCGCCGCGAAGGCGAGCTGGCGGCCGTCGGGGGAGAGGGCGGGCAGATGCACCCCACGCACCGGACGTACCGCCGTCCGCTCGAAGCCGTAGTCCTTGACGCGGTAGGCGGGCCGGTCCAGCGGCAGGCGCGCGGTGAACGGGATGGTCTCGGCCCGCTCCGGAGTGTCGACGTGCAGGATCCGGAACTGTCCGCCCACCGTCAGCAGCAGCTCGTCGCGCGCCACCCAGCGCGGCGGCACCGGTTCGACATCGCCGTCGACCGGCACCCGCGCGCCGTCCACCACCAGGGAGCACGTCGCCCCGGGGGAGTCGGTGGTCCGCAGATAGGCGAGCCGCCCGGTGGGGGAGAGCGCGGGCACCAGCACCTGGGCGGCGGCCGCCTCGGTGTGCTCGGTGCACACCGCACCGCCGCCGTCGGCGGGTACGGAGGCGACCGTACGGGAGCGCAGCGCGGTGTCGGCCCACTGTCCGCGGACGAACACGATCCGCGCACCGTCCGGCGACCAGCAGGGGTCGAAGTCCTCCCAGGCGCCGTCCTGATGGGGCCCGTCCTGCCCTGGCAGCCCGGTGACCCGGGTCAGCCGCCCGGTCGCCACCGTCAGCACCCAGATCCGGTACGGGCTGCCGGTCACCGGGTCGCCGCCGCGCTCCGAGGCGAAGGCGATCCGGGTGCCGTCCGGCGACCAGGAGGGACCCCGGTCGTCCCACGGGCCGTCGGTGAGCTGCCGGAGGCCGGTGCCGTCGGGGCGCAGCGTCCACACATGGAAGCCGCCGCCGTGGTAGGCGCAGACGGCGACCTGGCGGCCGTCGGGGGAGTGCACCGGACGGGTGGGCTCCAGACCGGCCGGGGTCAGCGCCACCGCGTCGCCGCCCTTGCGCGGCAGTGACCACAGGACGTTCTGGATCTCGGCGATCAGCCGGTCGCCGGCCGGGGCGAGCGAGGCGGCGCCGTTCGTGGCGGCCGTGAAGGACAGCGTGGCGCCGGACGCTGTGGCGCGCTGTGCGAAGGCTTCGGGGGCGGCCACCCCGGCGAGGCCCGCCGCGGCGGCCGCCGACGCCGTGCCCTGGAGGAATCTGCGGCGGGACAGCGGCAGCGCGGCGGGGGCGGAGTTCTCAAAACGGTCCGTGGTGTCCAACGTTCCTCCTGTGAAAGGGGGTTGCGGCACAGGCGCCAGGAATGAGCCGCCCGATCGTGCCACGCCGCGCGGGTACGGGGTCAATACCGCCACGCGCGCCACATGGCGCACAGCCGTAACGGGAGACAGAGTGAGCCGAGGAACGGACGGACGATCCGTCAGACCCCGCCCCGGCAGTCAGGAGACGACGCCATGCAGCAGGACTTCCACCAGGCCCCCGACGGCGCCCGCATCGCCACGTACACCTGGCTCCCGGAGTCCGGCCACCCCCGCGCCCTCGTCCAGATCGCCCACGGCGCCGCGGAACACGGCCGGCGCTACGACCGGTTCGCCCGCTTCCTGGCCGGTCACGGCTATGCCGTCATCGCCTCCGACCACCGCGGCCACGGCGGCACCGCCCCGTCCACCGGCGGCCGCGGGGTGGCCGGCGAGGACGCCTGGCGGGCGATCGTCGGCGACCTCAAGGGCATCGGCGACCAGGCGGCCGCCGCCCACCCCGGAATCCCCTTGGTCCTCTTCGGCCACAGCATGGGCGCGATGCTCGCCCGGGACTACGCGCAGGAGTACGGCGCCGACCTGGCCGGTCTGCTCCTCATCGGTGTCTTCCGCACCCTGCCCGGCGTGGAGATCGACACCGCGTCCGCCGAGCTGGAGTCCGAGATCGCCGCGCACGGCCGCGGCCACCTCTCCGGCTTCCTCCCCCGTACCTTCGGCTCCTTCAACGAAGCCTTCCCCCACCGCACCGGCTTCGAATGGGTCACCCGTGACACGGCCGAGGTGGACCGCTACCTGGCCGACGAGGACTGCGGCTTCCCCTTCTGCGCCGGGCTCGCCCTCGACTGGGTGCGCGCCATCCGCAAGATCAACGCCCCGGACAACCTCGCCCGCATCCCGCGTGGACTGCCCGTCCACCTCGCCGTCGGCGAACAGGACCCCTGCCACCAGCGCCTGACCCTGGTCTACGAGCTGCTGGAGGACTTCCGGTACCTCGGCATCCGCGACCTCACCTGGAAGGTGTACCCGGGCGCCCGCCACGAGATCCTCAACGAGACCGACCGCGACCGGACCTTCAGCGACCTGCTGGCCTGGCTCGACAAGCGCATCTGACGGGGCGGCGGCGCCGGAGGATGGCGGTGCCCACCCTCTGACATGCGGTATTGTTCTCGTGCACGCCCCGACCGGGAACTTTCCGGCCGGTACGGGCACCGGGACGTGGCGCAGCTTGGTAGCGCACTTGACTGGGGGTCAAGGGGTCGCAGGTTCAAATCCTGTCGTCCCGACCAGCTTTTTGGCAGGTCGGAAGCCGTTTCCACGGATAGTGGAGACGGCTTTTCCCGTTCCCGGGGCGAGGGCGAGGGACGCGCCCCGCCCCCGCTGCTCCGCCTGCCGTATCCAGCAGGCGAAGCAGCAGATCCCCGGACCGGCCCACGGCATCCGCGGCCGGGCCAGGTGCCGTTGTGGCTAGTGCGCGATCTGGCTGCCGCGGCCGGCGAGTGCCCCGGTGAGCCCCATCGGTACCGCCAGGATCACCAGCGCGATCAGCCCCGCGGTCCAGCTGCCGGTCAGGTCGCGGGCGGCGCCGAAGGTGGTGGGGCCGACGGCGGCGAGCAGGTAGCCCACGCACTGGGACATCGCCGACAGCAGTCCGGCGTCGTGCGTGGTGCGGGCGCAGAGGGACATATAGGTGATGCCCAGCGACAGGACGGCGCCCAGGCCGAGGCCGAGCAGCACGGCCCACAGGACCGCCGCCCCGGTCGGTGCGGAGATCAGCCCGACGAAGGCGGCCACGCACAGCAGAGTGCCGCCCAGCGCCAGGTAGCTCTGCCGCCGGGACCGCTGTGCCCACACCGGCACCAGGAGGGAGGTGATGATCGCGGAGCCCATGCAGACCGCCAGCAGCATGCCGGCGCCACCCTCCGAGTAGCCGTGGGAGATGTAGAACGACGGCAGCCAGGTGGTCGCGGTGTAGTACAGCAGGGACTGGAACGCGTAGAACAGGGCGACGGCCCAGGCCAGTCCGCTGCGCCACATCGAACCGTCCGCCTGGGCCCGGGTCTGCGGGTGCTCGCGCCCGCGGCGCAGCCGCGGCACCCACACCAGGACCGCGGCCAGCGCCAGTACGCCCCAGATGGCGAGGCCGCCGGCCCATGACAGCGACAGGGCGTCGCGCAGCGGGACGGTCACGGCGGCCGCGACCGCGCCGCCGCCGACCAGCATGGTGGTGTGCAGACCGGACATCAGCCCGACGTGCCGCGGGAAGTCCCGCTTGATCACGACGGTGATGACCACGTTGGCGACGGCCACCGCGGTGCCGACCAGGAACGACCCGGCGAACAGCGGGAACAGCGACGGGACCAGGCGTACGGCGATACCGCACAGCAGCACCAGCAGCACCGCGACCAGAGTGCGTTCCATACCCCAGCGGCGGGCCAGCCGGGGCGCGAGCGGAGCGAAGATGCCGAAGCAGATCAGCGGCAGGGTGGACAGGGCACCCGCGGCGCCGTTGGACAGGCCGGTGGCCTGCCGGATCTCGTCCAGCAGCGGGGAGACCGCGACGATCGCGGGCCGCATGTTGATCCCGACCAGCAGCACCACCAGGGCGTACCACAGCAGATGCCGGCCGCGCCGCGCGCCGGGGGCGGGCTCGGTGTCGCGCTCGGCGGCCGGGCGCCCGGCCGGTGCGGGCACCTCGGCCGCCTCGGGGGGTGCCGGCACGTCAGCCGCCTCGGGGCGTGGGGACACGGGGGCTTCCCGTTCGGGGGGCGGGGTCACGAATGTTCCTTCCATGAGCGCCCGCCGGGCCGTCGCCCCCCGCGGGCACCACGGGGCTCGCGGTACGGGGGGAACGGCCCGGCGGGTGTCCGAGCGTGGTGTGGTCAGGCGGCGCTTGCGAACGGCACGGGTTCCCCGTCGCCGGGAGCGACCGCGTGGATGCCCCTGGCCTGGGCGGCGCGCAGAAAGCGCCCGCGAACGTCGTGCTGCTCGGTGTAGTACGGCGGGTTGTTGAACAGGTCGTAGTGGATCGCGCAGGCGGTCGACGCCTGGAGCACGACCGCGGCTTCGACGGCCTGTTCGGGGGTGAGCGTGGCGGGCTGGTTGGTGGGGGTGAACCCCTCGCGACGCGTCATCACTCCGGCGATCGGGAGGAAGGCGACGTCGAAGGGGCCGTGGTCGCGGGCGATCTGCCACCACTTGCCGTGCCAGATGGTGTCGCCGAAGTGGATGACGCGCAGACCGGCGGTTTCGACGATCCAGGCGACCTGGTCGTCGCCGCGCCAGTCGTGGGAGGCGACGGGGAGGGCGGTGAACGGGCCGAGCCGGCGCCGCTCGCCCAGCGTCTGCGGCGTCGCGGTCACCCCCATCCCGGCCAGGACGTCCACGATCGGGGCGTGAGCGCCCACCGTGCCGCCTTCGCTGCCGGCGATGTCGGTGAGCAGTTCGCGATCGCAGTGGTCGGGGTGGAGGTGGGTGATCAGGGCATGGGTCGTCACCCCTGGCGAGGCCCCGATGCCGGGCATGGGGCGCCGCGGCATGCCCTGGAACCCGGCGAGGTCCGCGGTGTTCTGAAGCGGATCGATGACCACCCGCACGTTCCCGGCGGCCACTTCGACCCCGGCCCAGGCAAGACGCCGTACCGTGACGGTCGCGGCCGAACTCATGGTCTGCTCCTCACTGTGGCGTTCGTGGTCACTTCCCGTTGACGCCCAGACCCTTGGCGACCCGGCTGCCGAGGTCCTTGTGGACGTTGCGCCAGTAGTCGACGATGCGCTCCTTCGTCTCCGTCAGCACCTCGGGTGCCGAGGCGTGCGCGACGATGTTGGTCACCAGGTGCTCGCGGTCGACATCGGTCATCACCTGCTCCCACAGCGCGCGCGGCTGGACGAAGTCGTCGTCCTGGGCGTGCAGCCGGTGGGCGCTGCGCACGATCTCGCCGGTGGCCTCGTAGCCCTCGCCGGCCAGCAGGGTCGGGTCGGCCACCGGGCCGCTGTGGCTGTTGGGCGCGTAGACCGGGTCGCCGGGGTTGTCGTACCGCATGGCCCCGTCGCGGTTGTAGGAGTGCACCGCGTTCTTGGGCCGGTTGACCGGGAGCTGGAGGTAGTTGGCGCCGATCCGGTAGCGGTGGGTGTCGGGGTAGCTGAAGAGCCGGCCCTGGAGCATCTTGTCCGGTGAGGGCGCCACCCCCGGGACCAGGTTCGAGGGTTCGAACGCGGCCTGTTCGACCTCGGCGAAGTAGTTCTGCGGGTTGCGGTTGAGGGTGAGGGTCCCGATGTCGATGGGCGGGTAGTCCTCGTGCGGCCAGACCTTGGTCAGGTCGAACGGGTTGAACCGGTAGTCCGCGGCCTCCTCGAAGGGCATGACCTGTACCTGGAGGGTCCAGGACGGGTGGTCGCCCTTCTTGATCGCCCCGTGGAGGTCCCGGATGTGGGTGTCCAGGTCGGCGGCGGCCGCGGCGGCGGCCTCGTCGTTGGTGAAGTTCTTGATGCCCTGGTCGGTCTTGAAGTGGTACTTCACCCAGAACTTCTCCCGGGCGGCGTTGTACCAGAGGAAGGTGTGGCTGCCGTAGCCGTTCATATGGCGCCAGGAGTACGGGGTGCCGCGGTCGGACATCAACAGCGTCACCTGGTGCGCGGTCTCCGGGGAGAGCGTCCAGAAATCCCACTGCATGTTGTTGTCGTGCAGGTGGTTGTCGGCACGCCGCTTCTGCGAGTGGATGAAGTCGGGGAACTTCTGCGGGTCGCGGATGAAGAAGATCGGCGTGTTGTTGCCGACGATGTCGTAGTTGCCCTCTTCGGTGTAGAGCTTCACCGCGAAACCGCGCGGATCGCGGACGGTGTCGGCGAAGCCGAGCTCTCCGGCGACCGTGGAGAAGCGCAGGAACAGTTCGGTGCGCTTGCCCCGCTTGAAGACATCGGCCAGCGTGTACTGGCTGACGTCCTCGGTGATCTCCAGGACTCCGTAGGCGCCGCCGCCCTTGGCGTGCACCACCCGCTCGGGAACGCGCTCGCGGTCGAAGTGGGCCAGCTTCTGGATGAGGTAGTGGTCCTGTAACAGCAGCGGGCCGTCGGCGCCCACCGACTGGGAGAACTCGTCGCTCGGTACCGGAATACCGCTGTCCGTGGTCGTCACCGGACGACTTACGCTCATGGCACTTTCCCTTCGTACGGCTGATGGGTTGTCGGGTCGGCGGGAGCGGCCCGGCCCCCGCAGGGGCCGGGCCACCGCACCGGCTTCGGTTATGTCAGTTCCGCGCGGATCAGCCAGTTGCGGGCCACGCCGCCGACCTCGCGCGGCTGGACGGCGTAGGGCCAGCGCCCTTCGCCCGCACCGGGCTCGCCCGGTTCCTTGAGCTCCCGGACCGTCCAGCCGGTGCCCGCCAGGAACTCCTCGGGCGTGTCGGTGCCGAACAGCCAGGGGATCCCGTCCGCCTTGAGAGCGGACAGGAAGATCTGGGCGGCGGGGTTGCGCAGCAGCGACTTGCTCAGGATGTCCAACGCGACCCAGCTGCCGGGGGCGGAGTTGGCGGCGAGGGTGCTCAGGAGCGTGGCGGACTGTTCCTCGGTGAGGAAGAACAGCAGCGCCTCGGGCACCCAGAGGGTGGGCAGCGCCGGATCGAAACCGGCGTCCCGCAGCGCCGCGGACCAGTCCCCCGCCAGGTCCGCCCCGACCCGTCGCAGCCGCACGGACGGGGACGGGGCCCCCAGCTGAGCGAGGCGTTTCTCCTTCTCCGCTATCAGCGCCTGGTGATCCACCTCGTACACGGTGATGTCGTCCGGCAGCTTGAGGCGTAACGCGCGGGTGTCCATACCGGCCGCGATCAGGACGACCTGCCGGACGCCCTTCCCCACCAGGTCGTTGATGGCGTCGTCGAGGTAGCGGGTACGGATGGCCACGAACTCGACGAGCCCGCCGCCGCCGTACTGGTCGAGGAGTTCGAACCCGCGCGGTTCGGCCAGCGACCGCGCCAGCGGATCGCTGAACAGCGCGTCACTGCGTTCGCTCTCCAGCGCGCGGGCGGCCGCAGTCCACTGCGACGTGTAGGACACGGTCTCCATGTGAAGCTCCATTCGGGGAAGGGGCTGGTCAGGAATGCTTGGGACGGGACCGGAACCGGGCGTTCAGGATCAGCGTGAGGACTTCGGTACCGGCCGCGTTCACCAGCCGGCCGCGGTTGCGGATGATGCGGAAGTCGGGTGCCGACAGGGACGGCAGGGACGAGATGATCTCGCAGGTGCCGCTCAGCACGTCACCGGGGCGGACCGGTTCCAGGAAGCGCACCTCGTCCACCCCGGGGGAGCCCTCGACCGTGCCCTCGGCCGCGGCGTCGGGCAGCAGCGTCGTCACGTACAGGCGCATCCAGATCGCCGCGGTGTTCCACCCGCTGGCGATGAGGCCGCCGAAGGCCGAGGCGCGTCCCGCCGCCTCGTCGACGTGGTAAGGCTGCGGGTCGTAGGTCCGGCCGAAGGCGACGATTTCGTCCGCCGTGACCTTGTGCGACCCGAGGTCGTGGAGCGCACCGGTCTCGTAGTCCTGGGCGTAGAGCAGACGCCCCATCAGAAGAACTTCCGCTCGATGGCTTTCAGGGTGCGGAAGTCGTCGAGGTCGATGGCTTCACGGTCGATCTCGACGCCGCTGGCCTCTTCTATCGTGAGGACGAACTCGACGAAGGACAGCGAGTCGACCAGGCGGGCGGTGATGAGGTCCTCGTCCGGGTCGATGGAGTCGCGCTCGGTGGTCCTGGCCAGCAGCCAGTTCCGGACCTGGTCAAGGTTGGACGATGTCGTGTTCGGCATGGCATTCCTCCTTGTGCGTGGGGGGTACCGCCGCACCCGCGGCGACGGCGACAGCGAACTGGTCTTCGTGGGAGATGCTGATGTCGATCGCCGCCAGGCCGGCCTCGGCGGCCCAGCGGCTGGCCGGCCCGGCGAGCCGGACGTACGGCCACTGTCCGGGGCCCTTGAGGATCTCGATGGAGGTCCACGGGAGCGGCTGATCGGCGATGTGGAACAGCTTGAACACCGCCTCCTTCGCGGCGAGCCGCCCGGCCACCCCGTGGAGGTCCCATCCGGCGGGGAGCCGGCTGAGCTCCGCTTCCGCCGCGGTGAGCATCAGGTGCAGCGGGACGGCGCCGTCGGCGTCGACCATGGTCCGCACGCGGGCGACGGGGACGACGTCCACGCCGACCCGCACCGCGGCCGTGGTCACGAGGCCGCCGCGGTGACGGCGGCGCGGGCTCGGGGCAGATCACCCTCGAACCGGTCGCTCAGGGCCGCCAGCCACCGTTCGAGGCCGAAGGCGACGCAGCTCGTGTAGGCGTGCTCGCCGGTGCCCTCGATGGTGATGCGGCACCGTTCGCCGAAGAAGTTGCGATGGGTGTTGACCGAGGCGATGGCCAGACCGTCGGCCTGGAACTCGTATTTGACCGGGCTGAGGCGCTGGAGGAGGGCACGGCCGCCGTCACTTTCGAAGAACGGGTCGGTGGCCGCCACCTTCTTCAGTCCGAGGCCCAGGGCCTCGGCGAACCGCTCGATCCGGCCGGTGAAGCGATCGAGGACCTCCTGGGTGTGCTCGAACGACCCGATCGCCACCACCTCTCTCATCTGGAAGCTGAGCAGCCGCCGCAGACCCTCGTACTTCTGCTCGTTGCGGAAGCACCGGTTGACGAGAGTGAGGCTGGTGTCAGGGGCTACGGACTGGTTCTCGTAGTAGAGATAGGCGCCGTAGCAGGTGGAGTGCGGCATCCCCAGGAACGGCAGCTCGACGTCGTCGCGGGCGAAGACGCCCGCCACCGGTGCCGGCGGGGTACCGGCCACATCCAGCGCGCCACCGACGAACTGCAAGTGGGGGAAGTTCCGGTAGACGTCGAACTTCTCCAGGTCGTGCAGCGGGTAGACCGGCGGGGGGATGATCTCCCGCGTGCCGTCCTCGTCGGCCCAGCCGGTGACGATGCGGTCCAGGGCGCGCAACAGGTCCGTCTCGTCGGGGCTGAGGATGCTGAGCGCACCGCCCCGCGCTATCGATATCGGCGCGGTCACGAATTCCCCCGTGCGGTCGGCAGGCCGGCGGGGGCGAGGTCCCGATCGTGCAGAATCCCGGTCTTGACGAGGAAGTTCAGCGGTTTGCGGAGCACCTGCTGCTGGAACTCCGCGCTGCGCGGGGAAGCCAGCAGGCGACGCCGCACGGCGAACGGTTCGGGGATCCCCGCATCCCGGTAGACCTGGGGGTTGAACAGCGACTCGAAGCTGTAGTTCACGTAGCGCTTGATGTACTCCCGGATCTCGCCGAGCTGCTCCTCCGGCACCTTGGCCTTCAGGTCCTCGAAGAGCAGGGAGACCAGTTCACGGCCGAAGGCGATGTGCCGGGACTCGTCCTGGTGGTGGATGCGGTTGACCGCGCGGATGGTGTCGTGCAGCCGCTCGTCGACGGCCATCGTGCTGTTGAAGTGGTCGACCAGCTCCTCGAAGAGGAGGATGCGGACGAACACCAGGAAGCTGGCGGCCTCCGGCCACGCTCCGTCCTGCCCGGACGAATCCACCTGGCGGTAGATCTTCTTCCCGTAGCGCTGACAGAACTCGGCGAAGAACCACATGTGTTCGTTCTCCTCACCGATGAAATGGTGGAAGAACTCCGACGGAATCTCGAAGCCGCGGGTGTGGATGCGCCGGGTCACCTCGATGATGAGGTCCCGGATACCGTCCACGTTGAGGCTGTAGAAGTTGATGCTCTCGTACCGGGACAGCCGGTATAACTGCTCCTGGTCGAGTTCGGCGGCGATATCGGTCCCGTACGTGGTCGTGAGTTCGGGGCTCATCCACCACTGGTTCTCCGGCAGGGAGTCCGGCCACTCGAACATCCGGTACGGGTTGTAGTAGTCCTCGACCGACTTGCGGTTCAGGCGCTCAAGGATCTCCTGGAACCGTTCATCCTTGCTGATCAGCTCGCTGATCATCCCATCTCCTGAATTCGGGGAACTGCGCGGGTGAATTCGGGGAACTGTGCTGGAGACGACTGGCTGGACAGGGGAGCGCGGAGTCTCGACGGGGAAGGGAAGCGCCGACTGTCCGCCGTAAACCCGCCGGCCCGCGGGTGCATCGGTGATTTCTCCGGCCGGCGGGACCGACACCGGCGGCCTTCCTTGTGAAGCATCCGCGGCGGAGTATTCCGCGCGACGGTTCACCGCTTCACATGAAGGCGGAACCGGTCTCGTACAGAGGGGGAAGGTGAGGCGGCCGCTGGTCCGCTCCGGGGTAGCTCACCACCGGGGCGTCCCGTTCTTCCGCCGGGCTTCACGCCGAAAGCCGGCGGGGAATTCCGGGGCCGCGGGAGCTTCAGAAGGAGCGCTCGGCCCCGTGACAGGTCTGGCAGAGCACACGGCGGGCGGGCAGGTCACTGGTCGACTTGCCCATACCGGCCATCCTGTGGATGGTGCTCTGCGCGACATGTGCGTGCTCGGCGCAGACGGCCAGGCCGCAGCGGCAGCAAATGCCCACGGGGACCTTGCCGTTCCTGTCGGCAAGGCAGCAGTCGTAACACTTCAAGAGAAGCTCCATCGGGGTACGCGCCTGGTGCACTCCCGGCCCAAGTGCGCGGTTCCTGATCCGGGGAGGTGGCGTCTCGGCGTGAGGTGGGGTTCAACAGCGGCGTACGCGTACTGGTCGACGAGAGGCTGATCAACGCTCCGCCACCGACTGAGAAGTTAGCTCGCCAGATTGGACGGAGTCAACTCTAGTGACAGGTTTGTCCCCGCCCGAGGGTCCACGACACCGGCCCGGCCGGTCCGCTGCGGGCGCTCCGTAATCCGCGCCGATACCGTCCGTCACGAGCGCCGATACCGTCCGCCACCGGCACCGATACCGTCGGCGGGCCCCCCGGAGCACCGGCTCGGGCGCAGGGTGCGGAGCGGTTCACCGCAGGATCACCCGGGGTTTGCCGCCGAGGGCCGCGAGACGCTCCGGCTAGACTTGTTCTCAGCCAATATGGCGTGCGGACGGGGCGACACCACCGCATGCGAGGGCAGGCGGGTGGCGCCGGTTTCCAGCCGGATTCCACGGGTGAGCCGGCCGCATGCGCGATGCCCGCCAGTGACCGGAAGGTACGACTGCGAGATGGACCAAGTGGCGGCCGACATGCTCAGGGCCAAGGGTTTGCGGAGCACCGTACAGCGCCGCACCGTGCTGGCCGCCCTGCAAGGTCACCCGCACTCCACCGCGGCGGAGCTGGAGAGCCGGATCGGCATCGCCATGGCCGGGAAGACCTCCTCCGGGGGGCTCTCCCGGCAGGGGCTGTACAACGTGCTCGACGATCTCACCCAGGCCGAACTGATCCGCTGCATCGAACCAGCCGGGTCCCCGGCGCGCTACGAACTGCGCGTCGGGGACAACCACCACCATCTGGTCTGTCGCGGTTGCGGGCAGATCGAGGACATCGATTGCAGCACCGGCCGCGCCCCCTGCCTGGAGCCCTTCGAGCACAAGGGATTCACCATCGACGAAGCCGAGATCATCTGGTGGGGCCTGTGCGGCGGCTGCCAGTCCGCTCGGCAGGCGGCGGACCACTGAGGCCGCGGACGGCGTGACCGCGCCCGTCCACCGACGGCGAGAAACGTATCTCCTCCGGCCGGGGCCGGGAAGAAAACACGGACCGGACCGTGCCGGGGAGGGGCCGTGACCGACGGCCCCTCCCCGGCGGTCGGTGCTACTTCAGGCCGTAGGCACGCACCACCGTCTGGCTGACGGTGTTGCCCGCGGTGTCCCGCGCAGTGGCGCGGAGCGAGACGTACCGGGCCGCCCGCGGCGCCGTCACCGTCGTGGCCCAGCCGCCGTCGGCCGTCGTGCGCAGGGCGGCCGGCGTCCAGTGCGCGCCGTCGTCGTAGGAGACCTGGAGGGTCGCGGCGTCGATCCGCCCGGCCCCGGTGACGCCGGGCAGGTGCGAGGCGGTCAGGGTGAGTGCGGTGTGGCGTGCCGCGTTACCGGACAGGTCGGTGGCGACACCGTGGTCGAGCTGTATCAGCGGTATCAGCGCCCACCCGTTCCCGGAGGTGAAGGTCCATTCGGTGCGGGTCTGCGTCGAGGTCGGGAAGACACCGTGCTGGCTGGTTTCGGCCACCAGCCGGTACGGCAGCGGGGCGCCGCTCGGGGCGGTCGCGGTGAGCTGCTGGTAGGCGGTCGAGCCGAGTTCGGTGTCGCCCTGGTAGAGCGTCACCGTCTCGTGCAGCTGGTCGTTCGCCTCCCACAGGTTCCGGTCGAAGCCGTCGTGGCCCGCACCCCCGTCGCCCCAGCCGGGGACGTTGAGGACGAAGAAGTCGCCCTGCCGGTCCGGCAGGGACTGGCTCGGGTTCAGGCGCGGGTGGACGACGGGCAGGAACCAGTCGCTGCCGGTCCTGGAACCCTTCTTCGGGTCGGTGCGGAGCGACCGTTCCTCCAGCGTGGCGGTACCGGACTCCTCGTACCACGTGAACGCCCCGTCGCCCGGTGTCACCCAGTCGGTGCGGGTGGCCGCCAGCGCCTGTTCCGTGCCGTACCCGAAGCCGTAGCTGTCGAAGTCCTGCATGTCGTACCGGCCGTTGTCGCCGGTGGCGCCGGGCTGCCCGGCGAAGCGGGAGTCCAGCCGGGCCAGCGCGCTCTTGGCCGGGCGGTAGGTCAGACCGGTCGCCGGGACGCCACCGTCGTGCCGCTCCACCAGGTCGTAGACGTACGGCGATACCGGCCGGGAGGTGACCGTCAGCCGGAGACCGGGGCGGGCGGCCGCCGAGATCAGCGCGGCGCCCTCGTGCGGCTGGAGGCTCGCGACCTCGATCGGGCTCTTGGTCACGCCGTCCGCCGCGCCGTACCAGTCGCTGAGCCGCCCGGTGGTGTCGTTGACGACCAGCAGGAGTCCGGCGCCCGCGGCGACGGCGGCCGCGGCCTGCGCCGCGTCGGCCTTCGGCTGGTCGCGCGGATCGGCCTGCCGGTCGTACCGCACGACCACGGCCTTGCCCTTGGCGTCCAGGCCCGCGTAGTCGGCCGTCCTGCCGAGGCCGGCGTGGACCACGCCGAGCCGGCCGGTGCCGGCCGGCCGCAGCGTCGAACCGGCCTGGACCACCAGGTCGGGAAAGCCCCGCTCACCGGAGTACGGTCCGGTGGCCTCGACGGTCAGCAGCGGGGCGGCCTTGCGCCAGCGGGCGGCGAAGTTGAGGCTGCCGCTGGTCACCCGGTCCGTGTGCTGCGCCCACACGCTGGTGTAGGTGAGCGGGACCAGGTAGTCGGCGTTGAACCGGACACCGCCCGCGACGCGGTTCCAGTCGATCCGGGTCATCCGGTCCTCGGTGGCCTGCGGCGCGACGGCCGAGACGCGGTGGGCCTGACGGGCGTCGAGCCGCGCCGTACGGTCCCGGTCGAGGGTGATCTGCGGTGCGGACAGTACGGCCAGACCCATATCGTCCGGCCCCGCGGCACCGGGCAGGTCGGCGTACATGAGCAGCGAGTACTCGCCCTTGGGCCGGCGCAGGGTGAGCACACCGTCGTCGGGGATCTGGACCTGCGTGGGAATCGCGTCACCGGTCCGGTAGAGCGCGGCGACGCCGGACAGCGGTCTGCCCGCGCGGTCGGTGGCCCGGACGGTGAGGTCGTAGCGCTCGTCCTCGCGGTCGAGGCCGATCAGCGTGTGCGCGACGGCCGTGCCGTGGGAGTCGGCCGCCGACAGCAGCCCCGCGGTGGCCCCGTACGGGGCCGCGTCCGGATCGCCGGTGACGGTCACCGCGGCGGTGCCGTGGGCCGGGACGGTCACGGCCGGCGCGGACAGGGTGAAGACGCCCGCGGGCACGGCGGCGCCGTTCGCGTCCTTCGCCGTGGTGGCCAGATCGAGTCTGACGTCCTGGTCGCCGGTGTTGGTGTAGGTGACGGTCCGGACGGCCGGCCGGTCGTCGGTGTGCGGCCAGGCGTAGAACCCGGACCAGGCGCTCGCCTCGGCGTGGACGGTGCCGAGTACCGCGGTCCGGGCGTCGAGGCGGCCGGTGCCGCCCTGGGGCACCGGGATGTCCGGTGTCGGGTGCGCGGTGCTGACCAGGGCGTCCTTGATCTGCCCGCCGGTCCAGTCCGGGTGTCGCTGGGCGACGAGCGCGGCGGCGCCGGCCACGTGCGGGGTCGCCATGGAGGTGCCGCTCATCCGGACGTAGGAGCCGGAGCCGGCGGCGTACTGCGAACGGGCGGCGAGGATGTCCACACCGGGTGCGGTCACCTCCGGCTTGAGCGCGCCGTCGGGCCGGCGCGGTCCCCAGCTGGAGAAGGATGCCAGGCTGTCGGTCGCGTCCACGGCGCCGACGGTCAGCGCGGCGGTCGCCGCGCCCGGCGCTCCGATCCCGCCGGCGCCGGAGTTGCCGGCGGCGACGACGAAGAGCGCGCCGGTGGCCGCGGACAGGTCGTTGACGGCCTGGCTCATCGGGTCGGTGCCGTCGCTCGCCTCCGAGGTGCCCAGGCTCATGCTGATGACCTTGGCGTGTTCGGTCCGGGCCGCCCACTCCATGCCCGCGATGATCCAGGACTCGTCGCCGAAACCGTCGTCGCCGAGGACCTTGCCCACCAGGAGGCGCGCGCCGGGGGCGACACCCTTCTCCTTCCCGCCCGAGGCGGCACCGGTACCGGCGACGGTGGACGCGGTGTGGGTGCCGTGCCCGTGGTGGTCGGTGATGTCCGCACCGGGCACGAAGCTCTGGGAGGAGGCGATCTGCCCCGCGAAATCCGGGTGCCCGGTGTCGGCGCCGGAGTCCAGGACGGCGACGTTCACGCCCGTGCCGTCGGTACCCGCCCGCCATACGTCCGGCGCGCCGATCTGCGCGGTGCTCTCCGCGAGGGTCGCCTTGACCTTGCCGTCCAGCCAGATGCGCCCGATGTTTCCGCCGAAGACCGCGGGGCCGGCCGCCGCCTGGGAGCGGGCCTGCCGCTCGGGTGCGTTCCCGGCCGCGGAACGGGCCTTGGCACGGGCGAGTGAGCCGGCCGGGGTGAGGTCCTGCCAGAGGCGGGCCGCCTGGGCGTGGCCCGCGGACGCCGCCGCACCGCTGATCGCGGGGAGGGACCGCCGCGTGGTCAGTCCGGTGACCGTACCGGCCGCCGTCCGGGCCGCGCCGGTGCCGCCGTACTGCACGATCACCGGCAGGCTCGCGGTGTGCGCGTCGTCGTAGCCGTCGGCGATGAGCCGGGTGACGTCGAACAGCCGCTGGTCCAGGACGCCCGCGGCGAGGTACGGCAGTACCCCGTCCGGGAAGACATAGAGGTCCTTGCCCACGGTCTGGGTGCGCACCCCGCCGACGGCTTTCCTCGGCCGGTCGACGCTCGCGACGCGGTGGCCGTCGGCGAGGGTTTTGACGGTGACCCGGTCGCCGGTGATGAGGGTGACCGTATGCGTGTCGGTGGTGGCGGCGGCCCGCGCGGCGGCGGCCGGGGGACCGGCGGCGGCCGGCCCGTCGGCGTACGCGCCCGACAGGGGCACCGCCAGGGTCGCCAGGGCCGTGCCGAGGGCTATCAGCCCACGACGGCGTGAGGTTGAGGATGGCACGAGAGGCTCTCCGTGTTCTGCGGGGGAACAGAGACGGAGGACATCTTCGGGCCGACGGGCGCTCCCTTCGGCGGTTCCGTCCTGACGGTTCACCGCCCTGGCGGGAGTCCGCCACTCCGGGAGTGCCGTGCCGCACGCCGTACGGGGGGTACGGCGTGCGGCAGGCATTACTGGCGATGCGTCAGAACTGGTGCTCCGCCGCGTACGGAGCGGGAGCCGGTGCGGGGGACCGGGGCGTGGCGGGCCCGTCCGCCGTCACCAGCCCGGCGGTTTGGCGGTGCCCATGGCGCGGGTGACGGTGATCTCGATGACCACGCGCTCGGGGTTGGGGCGCGGGGTTTTGTAGCGTTCGGTGTAGCGGCGCTCGGCGTCGGCCACGGACTCGGGGTCGTCCCTGATGACGGCGGTGCCTTCGAGGGTGCACCAGCGGCGGCCCTCGGCCTGGCTGACCGCGACGCGGACACCGGGGCCCGCGGCGCGTACGTTGCGGACCTTCTTGCTGGTGCCGCTGCTGATGACGCGGGCGATGCGGGTGTGGGGGTCGTAGGTCACGCCGACGGGGACCAGGTGCGGGCTGCCGTCGGGCCGGGGCGTGCTGAGGAAGCAGGTCCGGCGCTCCTCCCAGAAGCCGGTCTGCGCGGTCGGGTTCGCGGGGGGTTCGCCGGTCACGGCACTTCCTTACGTGGGGTGGGGTCCGGGTGATGCGGGGGAGCCGCGTACCTGCGCTGTGTGCCACGCGGCTGCGGCGGCGGGCACGGCCGGGCGGGGCTCGGCGCGTCAGGGCAGGTGCGGGTGCGGGGTCTCCGGTCCGGTGCGGTCGTCGCAGACCATGAGCAGCAGCGCGGCGCGCTCGGTGCTCAGCGAGCGGACCTTGTGGGGGACCGTGGCCTTGAAGTAGACGGAGTCGCCCGGTCCGAGCTCGACGGAGCGGGCGGGGAGGAGGAGTTCGGCGCGGCCTTCGTGGACGAAGAGGAACTCCTCGCCAGGGTGGTCCCGGAAGGGCACGGGGCCGGCGTCGTGCGGCGGATACAGCATGAACGGTGTCATCCGCTTGCTGCCGGTCCGCAGTGCGATGCCTTCGTAGCGGGAGCCGGGCTCCTGGCCGGGGCTGAGCGGCCGCCGCTCCGCCGCCCGGGTCACCGTGACATCGGCGAGCCGTTCCGTATCGGCGAAGAGGCTGTCGAGAGGGACGTCCAGGGCGCGGGCGAGCGCGGTGCTGACGGCGATGGACGGCATGCTGTGGCCGCGTTCGACCTTGGAGAGATAGCTCTTGGTGACGCCGGCGCGCTCGGCGAGCGCCGCCAGCGTCATGAGCCGCTCCTTGCGCAGCTGCCGTACCCGATTGATCACCGTTTCTCCCCTTCGTACCGCCCCGCGGGCCGGTCGGCGGACTGGCGGGAAAACAAGTATGTCTTCTTGCGGCCGTCCGGCCGGGGCGCTGACCTTCTGGGGGTGCACCTGGTCCCATGACACAAGGTGTCCTATGGTGAATAACGTTTCCTGGACTTTCCTGACGGTGCCGTCGTCGAGGGCGGCACCGGGCGACTGGGCCCGCCGGCGGCGCCGGCGCCCGGAACTGGAGCGGACATGGCGAAGACACTGGGCGAGACGAAGGACGTGCTCATCGGCCGCGCCGAGCGGCAGATGCGCGAACACTTCGGCGACGCGGAGCTGACAACCCGGCAGAAGCTGGCACTGACCTGCCGCATCCTGTTCGACGGCGGTCACGACTCGGGACTCGCCGGGCAGCTCACCGCCCGCGGACAGGAGCCGGGCAGCTACTACACCGAGCGGCTCGGCCTCGGCTTCGACGAGATCACCGAGGAGAACCTGCTGCTGGTGGACGAGGACCTGAACGTGCTGGAGGGGACGGGCATGCCCAACCCCGCGAACCGGTTCCACTCCTGGATCTACCGGGCGCGCGAGGACGTCAACTGCATCATCCATACGCACTCACTGCACACGGCGGCGCTCGCCATGCTGGAAGTCCCCCTCGTGGTCTCCCATATGGACACCACACCCCTGTACGACGACTGCGCCTTCCTCAAGGACTGGCCGGGTGTGCCCGTGGGCAACGAGGAGGGCGAGATCATCTCCGCGGCCCTCGGTGACAAGCGAGCCGTTCTGCTCGCCCATCACGGTCAGCTCGTGACCGGCGCCACCGTCGAGGAGGCGTGCAATCTGGCGATCCTCATCGAACGGGCCGCCCGCCTCCAGCTGCTCGCCATGTCCGCGGGAACCGTCCAGCCGCTGCCCCCGGCCCTCGCCCGCGAAGCGCACGACTGGACCTCCACCGACCGGCGGAACCAGGCCAACTTCGTGTACTACGCGCGCCGGGCCCTGCGCAGCCACCCCGACTGCGTGACGGGTGAGGTGCGGATCTGATGCCGACCCCGCCCCTGCAAGGCATCATCGCCTACCCCGTCACCCCGTTCTCCCCCGCCACCGGGGAACCCGACCTGGCGGCACTGCGCCGGCTGACCGGCGACCTGGTGGACGCCGGCAGCCATGCCGTCGCCCCGCTCGGTAGCACGGGCGAGAGCGCCTATCTCCGGGATGCCGAGTGGGACGCCGTCTGCGAGACGACCGTCCAGACCGTGGCGGGCCGGGTGCCGACCGTGGTCGGCGTCTCGCACTGGAGCACGGAGACCACCGTGCGCCGGGCCCGCACGGCCGCCCGCAACGGAGCCGACGCGATCATGGTCCTGGCGCAGACGTACTGGAAGCTGACCGAGGACGAACTGGCGCGGCACTTCGCGACCGTCGCGGCCGCGACCGACCTGCCGGTGATGCTCTACAACAACCCCGGCACCAGCGGCGTCGACCTGCTGCCGAAGACCGTCGTCGCGCTCGCCGAGAAGATCCCCAACCTCACCATGGTGAAGGAGAGTTCGGGCGACGTCGCGCGCTTCCGCGCCCTCCTGGAGATGTCCGACGGGGCCCTGTCGGTCTACAACGGGAACAATCCGGTCGCCCTCGACGCCTTCCGGTCCGGTGCGGCCGGCTGGTGCACCGCGGCCCCCTGTCTGGTGCCCCGGTGGTGCCTTGAGCTCTACGCCGCCGAGCGGCAGGGGGCGGGTGAGCGGGCCGACGCGCTGCTGGCGGCCCTGTCGCCGTTCCTGAAGTTCATCGTCGGCCACGGTCTGCCGCGGGCGGTCAAGGCGGGGCTGGCCCTCCAGGGCCGGTCGGCCGGCCCGCCACGGCCGCCACTGCTGCCGCTACCGGCCACGGAGACGGAGCAACTCCGGGAACTGCTCGGGCGGCTCGGCTCCGGCCCGCCGCCGGAGAACGCGGCCACCGCTGCGGGCGGCCCCGCCGTCTGAGGCCGGTCGTCCACGCCGCCGCGGCACCGGGCGAGCGGCGTGGACGGCGGGCCGTGCCGGATACGCGACCGGCGGAATCGGCATGGGCGCCGTTCCTGCCGGCGGCGCGCGCCGGCCAGGTATGACGGGACAGCCCTTAGGGTGTGGGCCATGTCGCGGTGGGGATGGACCGAAGTGGTCCTGGATGATCGTGAGAACGCCGACGTCCCGTACCGGAGCTCCCGGTCGCGCGAGGGGTACGCGTCACCTCGGCAGGCGCGCGCCGCACTGGAGCGGGAACTGTCGGCGCCGGCGAACGGGTCGCCGCTGCGCACCCAGGCGCTGCGAGAGCTCCGGGAACTGCCGCAGCCGGACGGCGAGCAACGGGTGGCGCTCCCCGAAGCGATATGGCTGGTGCACGAGCACGGGCCCTACTCCTGGCTGGTGATTCCCCGCCGGGACGGCTCGTCCAGGGAAGTGCAGGTCGTGCTCTCCGTGCCGGGCCCGAGGCGCGTGGCGGAGCCGGTGACGCGGACGGCTCGGCGGTGGCACTGGGGGGCCGCCATCGGCTGGTTCCTCGCCGCCGCGGTGCTGCTGGTGTGCGGCGCGCTGATGGTGATCCTGGTCGGCCTGCCCGGAAACCACACGGTGCTCACCTATGGCGGGAAGAAGGTCGGCCCCCGGGACCAGTGCATCGGGTCCAGCCTGCCGAGCGGGCCGTGCGACAGGGTCGGCCGCCGGGAGCAGCGCGACGAGGGAGCGAACGTCGACGTCCTCATCGGTGGCGGCGCCGTCCTGGCCGGCGGACTGTTCCTGGCCTGGGCCGGCACGAGCAGGCTCCGGGACACCCGCTGAGCCGAGGGCCGAAGGCGGGGCGCGACAGCCGCCCGCCCTCGGCCGCCGCCGTCGGCACGACTGTCCTCGGTGCCGGGCTTCCCCGCCGTGTCATCGCGCCCCGCGCCGAGCGGTTCGGCTACGGAGCGCTCCGGGACCGCACCGGCCGCAGTGTCGACTCCACCGCTCACTCCCCTCGGATCGTTCCGTACCGCGACGGCCCGCACCCGCGGAGATCCTCGTCTTTCCGTGACCGGATCGGCGGAGCCCCGGTTCGGCGGGCTTTTCCGTCGCTCGGGCAGGGGCGTGCGGGCCGGTGAATCCGGATGATCGCCAAGTTCCCTTCCGTCGCGTGCAGTTGGCGGAATGTTCCGGCTCGTCGCGGTGGGGGAGTCCGTCGGCGTCGCCGCGCCGCGTCGCCGGCCGTACGGCGGCACTCGCGGCCGCCGCCCCCACGTCGGCGACGGGCGATGCTCAACCCCTGGTTAAGTCCGGCGATCCTCACTGTCCGTATGTGGACTGGTGCACCCCGTTCCTGGCATGACAGGATGTGTACTGCGGCTCCGGCGGCCTTAACTGGGCGTTGGGCTCTATCGATGGAGCCGTCGTACGGCCGGCGCCCACGGGAGACGGGGCCGCCGCCGGGCCGGTTCGACCTTGAAGCAGCCAAAGGACGGTGGGCATGACAGTGGGGGGCGACGGCCGGGCCGAGGGGGCGGGCGGCGCGCTCGCGGAGCGGCTCAACCATCTCTTCGCGAACATGCACCCGCCCGGGGCGCCGTACACCAACGCTTTCGTGGCCGACGAGATCAGCGGCGGAGCGGCGGAGTACGGCGGCGTCAAGGTCACCGAGCAGTATCTGTCGATGCTGCGCAACGGCAGACGGACGAACCCGAGTCCGGAACTACTGCGCGCACTGGGCAAGTTCTTCGCCGTACCGGTCGGCTACCTGCTCGGTGACCTCTCGCAGCCGCAGGCCGCGCGGGTGGAGGAAGAGGTCCGCTTCCTCGCCGCCATGCGGGACCAGCGGGTACGCGCCATCGCGCTGCGCTCCGTCGGGCTGCCGCCCGAGGTGCAGGACAGTCTGACGACGATCATCTCCCAGTTCCGGCAGCAGATGAATCTGCCGGCCGATCCGCCCGCCCACAGGGGTGAGCCGGGTGGTGAGTGAGCCGGAACCGACCGAGCAGCGCGACCGGATCTTCTCTACCTGGCGGCGGACCGGAGACGAGGACGGAACGAGCATGCGAGTGGGGCAGATACGCAGGCGGTGCAAGCAGCTCATCAAGGAGCTGGAGCTGCCCGCCGCGACCGATCTGCGGGGGATGTGCGACGTCGTCGCTACGCGCGTGGAGCGGCCGGTCCACATGGTGCCGATGAGCCTCGGCGGTGTGGTCTCGGGCATGACGGCCTCCACGGACGACGGCTACTGGATCTTCTTCGAACTCAAGACGTCACCGTGGCATCAGGCGCACATCGTGCTGCACGAACTCAGCCACCTCCTGCTGGGACACGGCCAGGATCCGGCCGTCACCGAGGACGCGCTGCGGATGTGGACGCCCTCGGTCGATGTCGCCACCGCGATGCGCCGGATGGGCCTGACCATGGGGTTCGCCCGCCACCACGGCTACGACAACCCGGCCGAGCGGGAGACCGAGGTACTGGGCACGCTGCTGATGGAGCGGGTCGCGCCGTCGGCCGGGGAGAGC
Organism: Streptomyces sp. x-80; assembly: GCF_046549095.1. Taxonomy (NCBI): domain Bacteria; kingdom Bacillati; phylum Actinomycetota; class Actinomycetes; order Kitasatosporales; family Streptomycetaceae; genus Streptomyces; species Streptomyces sp. x-80. Next base: position 36,414 of record NZ_JAJPWM010000006.1, on the reverse strand, counting down.
GAACTCCCGCTGGAGGGGCCCGCGGCGGAACTGGCGGCGGCCCTCGGGCCCGCACTGCAACACATCAGGCGGCGGCAGGACGGGACACCGGACACCGCCGCGGCCCCGAGCGGCAAGGGGGCCGGGGACGGAGGCCCGCGTGTTTGACGTCATCTACCTGTGCTTCGGCGCGGTCGCCTGGGCGATCGTCGCGTACAAGGCCGTCGCCTGGTTCCGGGACCGCAGCAACACGGACCTCGGCCTCGCCTGTGTGATGACCGGCGGCGTGGCCACCGTCTTCCTCTTCTCCGCGCCCAGCCTCTACCGCGGATTCGACCGGCTGACCAGCGTCGCCAACCTCGCCATGGTCTTCCTCTACTCCTCCGTCGTGGTGTTCGCCGCGGGCGCCCTGATGCTGCTGCTGCGCTGGACCGAGGGCGAGAGCGCGGCCGCGCGGGACCGCGCCAGGTTCCGGGCGCGCGCGGTCGTCGCCGGTGTGGCGGTGCTGTGGGCGGTGGCGGTCACGGGCTTCGCGGTCGGCCGGCCGGACGCCGTCGAGCACCCCCGCGACTTCAGCACCGCCTACACCGGCTCGCCCGGAGTCATGCTCTTCCTGGTGCTGTATCTGGCCATCTTCGGTTCGAGCCTGGCGGGCCTCGGCATCCTCTGCCCGCGCTACGCCGCCCGGCTCGGCGGATCCTGGCTGGCCCGCGGGCTGCGACTGCTGGCCGCCGGCTGCTGGCTCGGCCTGGTCTACTGCGCCTGCAAGGTGATCGGCTTCGGCCTGTCCTGGGCGGGCCACGAAGCGCCCTGGCTCTCCAACGGCGTGGCCCCGCTGTGCGCCTCGGTCGGGGCGATCCTGGCCCTCGTCGGCTTCGCACTGCCGGCCGCCGGCCCCCGGGCCGCCGCCTGGCGCCGGCTGCGCCGCCTCTCGCCGCTCTGGCGGACCGTCACCGCGCAGGCCCCCGAGGTCACGATGGAACGGTCCCCGTGGTCCGGGCGGTGGCCGTTCGCCGACCTGGAGTGGCGGGCCAACCGGCAGATGGCGGAGATCCGGGACGTGCAGCGCGGTATCCGCCGCCATGTGGAGTCCGACGCCGTGGACATCGCGCGCGAGCGGGCTCGCGTGGTCGCGCTGGACGACCGGCAGCTGGCCGCCGTCGCGGAGGCCGCCGCGCTCCGCCGCGGTCTGGAGAACCGCGCGGTGGGCCACGTCCCGGCCCACGGCGCGGACAGCGTGGTGGTCACCGGCGGGGAGGCGGCCGAACTCACCGCGGAGTACGAGCATCTGGCCCTGGTGGCGGACGTCTACCGTTCGCCGCTGATCGAGACCGTGCTCACCGAGCTGCGGCAGCGCAGCTCCCAGTCGCACGACTGAGGAGCGGCCGCTCGGCAGCGACCACACAGACGGGGTGGCCCGGCACGGGGGTCCGGGCCACCCACGCCACAGGGACGGCGCCGGTCCGTACGGGCCGGCGCCGCCCCTGTCACCGGCCGTGCCCCCGCGCCCCGCCCCGTACGGCCGGCCCGTCTAGAGTTCGGCCCCATGCAGAACACCGCCGAGACCGGCCCCGACGCACCCCTCGACGTGACACCTCTCCTCGACGATCCGCACGCCGCCTACGCGGCCCTGCGCGAGGCCGGACCCGTGCACCGGATCACCGGCACCGACGGGTGTCCCGCCTGGCTCGTCACCCGTTACGACGAGGTGCGCGCCGGGCTCGCCGATCCGCGGCTGTCGCTGGACAAACGCCATGCCGCGCCCGGCGGTTACCGCGGCTTGGCGCTGCCGCCCGCGCTGGACGCCAACCTGCTGAACATGGATCCGCCCGACCACACCCGGGTCCGCCGCCTCGTGGTCAAGGCATTCACTCCGGGACGGGTCGCCGCGCTGCGCGGGCCCGTACGGCAGGTCGCGGACGAACTGCTGGACGCCATGGCGGCGGGCACCCGGGCGGACCTGATCGCCGATTACGCGGGGCCGCTGCCCATCGTCACGATCTGCGCGCTGCTCGGTGTTCCGCCGCACGACCGGCGCGACTTCCGAGCCTGGTCGGACGCCCTCATCACGCCCGACCTCACCCGCCCGCACCTGATGAAGGAGGCGATCGGGGCGATGCTGGAGTTCTTCACCGGGCTGATCGCCGCCAAGCGCGCCGAGCCCGGCGACGATCTGCTCTCCGACCTGATCGCGGTGCGCGACGACACCGGGCCGGACGCCGGCACGGGACCGAACGGCGCCACCACGGGCCGGGGCGGCGGCGCCGCGCGCCGCGGCGGTGACCGGCTCACCGAGGACGAACTGACCTCGCTCGCCTTCCTCATCCTCGTCGCCGGATACGAGAACACGGTGCACCTCATCGGCAACTCCGTGCTCTCCCTCCTCGACCGCCCTGATCTGCTGGGCCAGTTGCGCAGCAATCCGGCCGAACTTCCGGCAGCCGTCGAGGAGTTTCTCCGCCACGACGGACCGGCCCCGCTGGCGATCCGCCGCTTCCCCACGGAGGACCTGGAGATCGGCGGCGTACGGATCCCGGCCGGGGAGAGCGTGCTGCTCTCGATCGCCGCCGCCAACCGCGATCCGGGCCGTTTCCCCGATCCTGACGCGCTGGACCCGGGCCGGGACCGTACCGGCCACCTCGCCATGGGGCACGGTATCCACCACTGCCTCGGCGCCTCGCTGGCTCGGATGGAGACCGTCACCGCGCTCGACGCGCTCATCGGCCGCTTCTCGGGGCTGCGTCTCGACGTGCCGCGCGACGCGGTGCGCCGCCGCCGTTCGCTGCGTACGAGTGGCTTGATCTCGCTCCCGGTCACCTGGTAGTCCGGAGGCGAACAAGTTTTTCTCGCATAACCGTTTGTCATGCGGTAGAAATGTTGTCAGGCCCGCCCGGTGTGCATCCCCCGTCGCACCGGGCGGGTTTCTGCGCTCCGGCGCGACACGCCGTGGACGGGTTCCCTCCTTGGGCCGTCTGGCGCACCGGCGCTGCGGGGCACCGGGACCGTTCATAGCGTGACGGCATGGCAATCGACGTGCGTTTCTCCAAGAAGGCCGGTGCGGTGGCAGCGATCGCCGTCGCCGGTGTGTCGCTGACTTCCATACCGACCGCGGTCCACGCCGAGGGGCCGGCGAACCGGCCGCCCGCGCTGGACCGGAGGGGGGTGCAGGTGGCGGCCGCGCCCGGGATACCGAAACTGCCCGCCGGGCTGTCCGCCCTCTCCTGGACCGTGGCCGACGCCGACAGCGGGGATGTGCTGGCCGCCAAGGACCCGCACCGCGAACTCGCCCCGGCCAGCACCCTCAAGACGCTGTTCGCCGTCACCGTCCTGCCCAAGTTCCCGGCCGGCGCGGTCCGCCAGGTCAGCGCCGAGGACCTCGACGGCATCGGCGCCGGCAGCAGCCTCGTCGGCGTCGAGGAGGGCGAGAGCTATCAGGTCGCCGACCTGTGGCGCGGGGTGTTCCTCCGCTCCGGCAACGACGCCGTACACGTCCTGGCCTCGATGAACGGCGGCTGGGAAACCACCGCGCAGGAGATGCAGGAGACCGCCCGCGAACTGGGCGCCCGCGACACCACGGTGAAATCCCCGGACGGCTACGACGTACCGGGCCAGGTCTCCTCGGCGTACGACCTGACCGTGTTCGCCCGCGCCGGGCTCGCCAACGAGGACTTCGTGCGCTACTGCTCCACCGCACGGGCCGAGTTCCCCACCGCCGACGGCGAATACACCGAGATCGAGAACACCAACCGGCTGCTGGCCGGCTCGCACGGGATGGAACGCTACCCCGGCATCATCGGCGTCAAGAACGGCTACACCACCAACGCCGGCAACACGCTGATAGCCGCCGCCCAGCGGGACGGCCACACCCTGCTGGTCACCGTGATGAACCCGCAGTCCGGTGAGAACAACGGCGTCTACAAGGAAGCGCGTGCCCTGCTGGACTGGGGCTTCAACAGCGTCGAGAAGGTCCAGCCGATCGGCTCGCTGCGCACCGCGCGCGACGCCGCCGATGAGGACGACGACGCCGGCGGCGGTGACTTCCGCCCGGTCGCCAGGTCCGCCCCGGATGCCGAGGCCGGGGACGGCTCGCCCTGGCGCTCCAGCGTCGCTCTGTGGTCCGGCGGCATAGGTGCCGCGGTACTCGCCGCGGGCGCCGCGCTCACCTGGCGGCTGCGCCTCCGCGGCCGCGGCACGCCGGGCGAAGGGGACCGGAAGGGGTGAGTGCACCGGACGACGGGGCGGACGAGGCGGACGGGGCGCCAACCGGTGACGGGCCCGGCGGAGCCTTCAGGTACCGGAGGGTGGCGTCGGCGGGCCACGGGAAGCCGGCAGGCGAGCGCGGTGGGGACGGGTCAGGACCCGCCGCGCGCCCCCCGCAGCCGCGGTGCCGAACCGGCGGCCGGCACCGGTCCGCCCAGCCGCCCCGTCAGCTCCCGGGCCCAGGCCGTCAGCCCCGTGATGTCGATGCCGTACGGGGCGGTGTCCGCGTACGGCGCGATGGCCGCCGCACCCCGGTCGAGCAGCGCCCGGCCACCGGTGACATTGCCGCGGGCGGCGTGGGTGAGTCCCACCGCGAGCTGGGCGAGCCCGCGCCACAGCCCGCGCTCCACCTCCGGCGCCGCCTTCCACGCGTCCTCCAGCACCTCGTGCGCGTGGAACGGCATCCCGGCATCGAACAGCCGCTGCGCCTCGGCCAGCGCCTCCGAGGGCGCACGCGGCACCCCCTCGGGCTGCCGGGCCACCCCCGGCGCCCCGTACGGCAACGGCCGCCCGAGCCCGTCACGCGGCCGCGCGCTGCGAGCCCGGCCCTGCTCGTCGCGGTCCCGGCGGCGGTCGCGGTCGCGGGCGGGCCCGGGTGCCGGTGCCGTGCCGTCGGGCCCGGCGTCCGCGCCGGACTCGCTCGCCGCCGTACCGCGCCCGTCGGTCCGGCCCCGCTCGTGGTGGTGCTCGTGGTCGTGCTCCGCGTCGTTCACCCTCCGATTGTGCGCCGTGCGGCGGGGCCGCGTCGCCGTACGGACCGGCCGCCGACGGGGCCGCCCTGGTGCGGTCGAACCGCCCGGACGAACCCGCCCGGCGGCTGTCTCGCCCGCTTCCGCCGGCGCGCCCGACTTGATAGGCAAGTCCCCACTTGCCTATGGTGTGGGCCATGGCGGAGGACGTCTTCAAGGCACTGGCCGACCCCACACGCCGGCGCATCCTCGACGAACTGGTGGAACGGGACGGCCAGACCCTGTTCGAGATCTGCGCGCGGCTGGTGACCAAACACGGTCTGGGGCTCTCCCGCCAGGCGATCAGCCAGCACCTGGCCGTACTGGAATCCGCGGGGCTGGTCCGTTCGCGGCGCGAGGGCCGCTACAAGTTCCACGATCTGAACACCGAACCCCTTGAGCGCATCGTGACCCGATGGCTCGGACCCGACGCACCGGAGCGCACCCTATGAAGATCCATCTGTCCAGCGTCTTCGTCGATGACCAGGCCAAGGCCCTGCGTTTCTATACGGACGTGCTGGGCTTCGTGAAGAAGGCCGACGTCCCGCTGGGCGAGGACCGGTGGCTGACCGTGGTCTCACCGGAGGATCCCGACGGGACCGAGCTGCTGCTGGAGCCCGACGGCCATCCCGCGGTCAAGCCGTACAAGGCGGCGCTGGTCGAGGACGGCATCCCGGCCGCCTCCTTCGCCGTGGCCGACGTACCCGCGGAGTTCCACCGGCTGCGCGGGCTCGGGGTGCGCTTCACCCAGGAGCCGCTGGCGATGGGCCCGGTCACCACCGCGGTGCTGGACGACACCTGCGGCAACCTGATCCAGATCGCGCACAGCGAGTAGGGACCCGGCGCGGGCACCGGCCGCGGCCCCCTGTCCGCGGCCGGGTTCGGGGCCCGGTCACCAGGGCGGCGGTGACGGTGCCGCGGCGGACGTCTCCGCGCCGGTCATGGCGGGTGGCGACGGTCCGGAGCCGGAACCGCCATCGGGACGGCCCCGTCATCGTCGACGGCGGATACCGCGGCACCGGGCGGAACGCGGCCTTCCCCCGCGGCGACCGTGAGGCCCGTGGCCCGCGTCATCTCTTCGGCCCGATGGAGCGCCGGCCGGGCGACGTGCCGCACCCCCGTCGCCCGCGCTCCCGCAGCGATCCGAGACGCGCACCGGGCCCCGGTGCGACGGCCCGTCACAGCGCCGGGGCACCGGGCTGCCGACCACCCGAAGGAGAGGGAGAAGGATGAGCGAGAACGTACCGACCCTCAGCGGTGACACTTCGCTGCGACTGCGCGAGTTCGACGCACCGCCCGCCGACCCCTTGGGCCTGCTGCGCGAGTGGCTGGACGGCGCCCTGCGCCGCGAGGTGCGGGAGCCCTTCGCGGCGGTGCTGGCCACCGTCGACGGGGCGGGCCGGCCGTCGACGAGGGTCCTGCTCGCCAAGGACCTCGACGAGCGCGGTCTGGTCTTCACCAGTTCCCGCGGCAGCCGCAAGGGCCAGGAGCTCGCCGCCCGCCCGTCGGCCGCCATGACCTTCTACTGGCGTGAGACGCTCCAGCAGATCACGCTGTCCGGAGCGATCGAGGAGCTCACCGCGGCGGAGTCCGACGCCCTGTTCGCACGGCGCCCACCGGCCGCGCAAGCGGCCACCGCGGTGTCGCGGCAGAGCCGGCCGCTCGATGACGAGGCGGAGCTGCGCGAACGGGCTCGGGCGCTCACGGAGTCCGGCCGCCCCGTGCCGCGGCCCGCCGAGTGGACCGGTTACCGGCTCGTGCCGCGGACCGTCGAGTTCTGGTACGGCAGCCCCGACCGCCTGCACCGCCGCCTTGTCTACGAGCGCCCCGCACCCGACACACAGAACTGGACGCACCGGCGTCTACAGCCCTGACCGGGCCGGGGCCGGGGCGGCTCGGCCGCCCGGCCCCGGACGCGCTTGCCCGGCTGAGCCGACGAACCTCTTGTACGGCCGGGGAGCACGCCCCCCCGGCCGCGTGCTGCCTTCCGGCCGCGGTGCTACTCGTCCGTGGCGGGCTTCCCGCGCCGGTGGTTCCCAGCGGTCAACCTCCGGCAATGCCCGGATGGCGGGCCTCTGCGTCATTCATGCAGAGGAATTCATCCGGAACACCTCACTGGCCCACCCTTCCGTCGATGCACTCGCGCAACAGGTCGGCGTGCCCGCAGTGGCGGGCGTACTCCTCGATCCTGTGCACCATCAGCTCCCGCACCGCGATCCCGTCCTTCCCCAGACGCACGCTCAGATCCGGATGCTCGGCCAGCGCGGCGTCGGTTGCGTCCTGCTCGCGTGCCAGAGCGGAGTACGCGGCGTCGACCTCGGCCTGCTCGGAGACAGCTTCGTCGAAGTCCGCGTCGCGCTTGCCGTACAGCTTCGGCAGCGGATCACCGTCGCTGATCCAGTTGCGCCAGTCCCGTTCCGCCTCGGCGAGGTGCCGAAGCAGGCCGAGCAGCGACATCGTCGACGGCGGAACCGATCGACGGGCCAGTTGCTCCGCGTCCAGGCCCTCGCACTTCATCCGCAGGGTCATGCGGTAGTTCGCCAGGAAGTCCCGCAGCGTCGCAAGCTCGCCGTCCGGACTGGTTCCTTCGCTGTTGCGGGGGTCGTCGTCAGGGTCAGCCCACATGTCGGGGTAGATGGTTGACCGGGTCCACCGTGCGGGTTGATCGCTCATGTGTTCCATGTTGGTCCGTGAAGACCCGAGCTCGCCAGTGAGTTTCTCAACGGTGGTGACTTGTGGATGCCGTTGAGGGCGAGGGCGAGGGCGAGGGCGAGGGCGAGGGCGAGGGCGAGGGCGAGGGCGAGGACGGCGCGGCCGACGTCACCGGTCCGGCTGGTGCTGGACGTGACGTGTTGCAGGCTGTGCCGCCGTTGCTGGCCGGGGCCGGCTTCTCCGACCTGCTCACATGCGGGCGAACACGCCAGAGCGGGCGGCCGCGCTCACCGGACGGTCGCCGTGGTGCGGTACTCGGCAGGTAGAGGCCAGGTATCGCCATGGCGCGCCCTTGGCCCAACGGTCCTCCAGCAGGGCACCGTTGGACATATCGTCCCGCCACCCGCCACCCGCCACCCGCCACCCGCCACCCGCCACCCGCCACCCGCCACCGGCCACCGGCCACCGGCCACCTGCCACCCGCCACACGTGCCCGTCATCTGGTGCCTGGTCAATCCCGAGCCCCGGGGAACGGGAAGCGATGGCCGCACTGCCGGAACGCGGCCACCGGCTCGTCCGGCCACCACCTCGTCCGGCCGAACCACGAGGACGAGCTCGCCCGCACCCGCCAACCCCTCCTCGCGCCGGGCCGATGCTGTCCGGCACAACCGGACCACCGACGCGCCGATCAAGCGATCCCTGATGATCGCCTACGACCACAGGAGACGCGGACCCACTGATCTAGGGCGTCCGCTGTGCGGGCCCGGGAGCGGCTGCCGACGTCGGCTTGCGCAGCAGGGTGATGCCGTCCTCTTCCGCGACGGTGAGGTAGCCATCGGCCCGGTACAGGTCGAGCATGCGCTTGGTCTGCGCCACCGGGCAGGGGGTTTTGACGGTCGGGTCGTTACGGTCCGAGACGACCCAGCGAGGCGGGTCGGCCGGGAGGCCGGTCGGTGCGGCGGGGTCGGGTCCGGTGCCGAAGCAGACCAGGCTGACGGTGGTGCGTCCCGTCAGCATCGGCGCCAGCCGGTTCGAGGAGGCGACGGTCTCCCCGTCCGGTATGCGGTCCAGGACCCGCTGGGCGGTACGGACATGGTCCGGGGTGCGCCAGGCCCAGGGGAGCACCAGGTCGTGGAGGGGGTAGACGGCGGCGGTGACCGCGGTGAAGGCGGCGCAGAAGGCGAGGACCTTACGGCGCCTTCGGGCGGGCAGCAGGTCCTTCCGGCGATGGAGTACGTCGACGAGACCGGCGAACACGAGGGGCATCAGAATCGCGTTGTAATGGAAGTTCGGCTGCCAGTAGTGCTCGTTCCCGGCGAGCAGCCGCCAGGCGAGGGTCGGCACGCACAGCAGTGTCAGCGGGGAGCGCACGGCGAAGAACGCGGTCGGCGCGGCGAGCATGAACAGCAGCAGCCATTTCATCGGTGGCCAGAACAGATGCAGCCCGAGAGATGCGAGGCCGGTGAGGCCGCCGGGCGATGACGGCCCGTCCGACATCTGCTGCCAGTAGTCGAAGCCGCCACGGGGATTCATGGCGGGCAGCAGCACGAGAACCTCCACCGCCGTCCCGGCCACACCGAGGATCACGACCGCGATGCCGAGCCACGTGGTGCCGCGCCGCGCGGTGGGGTCGGCGCGCCGTTCGCGCAGCCCCTGCCAGGCGATGTACGCACCGACCGCGGCGAGCGTGAGCCCGAGGTCCTCTTTCACCAGGAGCAGCGGGAGGGCCCAGGCCGCCGCGGCCCGCCAGCGCCGCTGCCCGAGCGCGGTGACACTGAAGGCGAGCAGCGGGACCGCGAAACATATCTCGTGGAAGTCCTTGGCGACTCCCGCGGCGATGCCCCAGGAGGCGCCGAGCGCGCAGCCCACCACCAGGCCGGTGACCGGTCCGACGGCCCGGTGGGCCCAGCGGGTGAGCGGGTAACAGGCCAGCGCCATCAGCGCGGCCTGCACGACGAGCAGCGTGACGCCGCCGGGGAACAGCCGGTACACGGGGGCGATGAGCGCCAGGATGGGATGGAAGTGATCGCCGAGGAGATTGAACCCCGGGCCCTTCAGCTCCACGATCGGGGCCTGACCGTGCGCATAGGCACGGATGGCCTGCTCGAATATCCCCAGGTCGTAACCGGCATTGAGCATGCGGTCGTTCCGTAGCACCGAAACGACGGTGTAGAGGACGAAATAGACCGCGGTCACCGTCCAGCCCATGACCCGCGGACCGGGAAGGCGTTCTCCCAACACGGTGCAGAATTCGGTGAATTGCCGGGCCGAGGGTATTCGCTCGACCCGCGGACGCCCGACCCGCTCTACTGACTCCACAACGTTCCCCACCTGTGATGACGTGCCGACAAAAAATGCGCCGCCGCACCCGGAGGGAAGGAGTCGCTGCCTCAGTGGCGGTTCTCCTTCCCTCCGAGTGCGGCAATTCGGGCATTGTCCGCCGTAATCTCGGTGGCCGGACCGCCAGGAGCACACCACGGGAGTCTAGGTCGTGCCCCGCGACGCACGATCAAAAGGTGCGTTTATACCTGACGGTGACGTGACGAAGGCCGCGAACCACGTGAACTCCGCGGCATCGCCGTATCAGGGCACCCGCGCCGGGGAGGACGCGTCCGGTACGCGCAGGGCCGGAGTGCCGCCGCCGTCCGCCGGGACGGTCCAGATGTCGCTGGGGCGGCCGTCGCCGCCCGGCAGCGCGTAGGCGAGGGTGTGATCGTCCAGCCAGGCGGCCTGGTCGTCCACGCTGCGGGCTTCGGCGAGCGGGTGTTCGCGCAGGGTGCGCAGGTCCAGGACGTAGAGCCGCCAGGGGTCGGTGGCGCCTTCGCGGACCCGCTTCTTGAAGGCGAGCCGGGTGTTGTCGGGGGAGAGGGAAGGGCATTCGACGTTCTCGCGGAGGGTGCGTGCCGTCCACTTCCGCATATCGCCCTCGACGAGGTAGGTCTTCCCCTTCGTCGAGACGGTGGCGTAGAAGCGGTTGTCGTCACGGGCGAAGGAGACGCCCCAGTAGTTGACATCCGGGGCGTGGTAGCGGCGCCCGTCGAGGGTGAGCTGGATCTCCTCCATGTTCTTGATGAGGTAGCCGGTACGGGTGTCCAGGATCGAGGTGCGGGTGGAGAACGAGGTGGTGGCGTAGGAGTCGCCGGTGGCGAACATCGTCCAGGACAGCATCCGGCCGGAGGCCGAGACGCGGGCCCGGTTGGGGATGCCGGTGAGGGCGATGCGCCGCGTCTCGCGCAGGTTCCGGTCCAGGACGACGGCGTACGACGTCGGGGGGATGCCGGGGCGGCGTTGCAGGCACAGCCCGGTACCGGCCGACGCGTAGAAGCGTTCGCAGACGGGTCCGCCGGTGGTGCGGCGGTCGGCACCGGCACCGGCGGTGGTACGGGCCGAGGCCGGCGCGGCCACCCCTGGTCCGGTGGCCGGCGCGGGCAGCCGGGCGATCCGGCCGGCCCCGGCCCCGGTGCTGCGGAAGTAGAGCCGGCCGTGGTCGAGGCCGAAGGCCGAAGGGGCGTCGACAGGTTCGGCGCGCCGGACGGCGCCGATGGTGTACACGACGGCGACGGTGGCGAGGATCGCGGTGGCGGTCAGCACGGCGATGACCCGGGCGCGCGGCGACAGCGCGCCGAGCCCGGTGGGGCGCGCCGGCCCTGGCGTATCGCCCGCACCGCCCCCGGCGCGTACGTCAGGTGCGTTGCGTGCGTCAGATACCTCTGGTGCGTCGTCAGGTGCGTCAGGTGCGTGAGGCGGTCGCGCCGCGGGGTCCGGCCGCGATCCGGCCGAGCCGGGCGGCGGGGTTGCCGGCGGCACCGCGGCCGGTGTGGCTGCGGCGGGTGACGTGGGGGCAGTGGGGGCAGTGGGTGCCGTGGGCGTCGCGGGTGTGGAGCCGGTCGAGGGGTTCATACGCGGGACGGCTGCCTTTCCGGGCGGGGGAGCAGGAAGACAGCCGCCGCAAGGGCCACGGCCAGGGCGACGACGGCGGCGATCAGCGCGGAGTGGTCGCCCCACAGCGTCCAGGCGGCCCCGAAACCGGCGGCCGCCAGCAGCCGGCTGAGCGCCTGGCCGGTCTGGAGCAGCGCCATACCGCTCGCCCGCCGGGCGGCCGGCAGCACCGGTCCGGCGAGCGCCATCAGCACGCCGTCGGTGGCCGCGTAGAAGACGCCGAGCAACAGCAGTACGCCGACGAGCAGGACCGGCCCCGCGTCGGTGCTCAGCAGCAGGACGTAGCCGCCGAGCAGCGCCGCATGGCCGCACAGGAAGGGGACACGGCGGCCGATGCGGTCGCCGAGCCGCCCGGCGGGCACCGCGAGCAGCAGATAGATCGCGGCGGCGCCCAGCGGCAGCAGCGGGAACCAGTTCACCGCGAAGTCCAGCCGGCGTTGCAGCAGCAGATACAGGAACGAATCGCCGATGGTCGCCGCGCCGAGTAGCGCCGCCGCTCCGAAGATGCGGCGGAAGCCGGGGTCGCGCAGCGGCGCGAGGAGCCGCCCGCGCTGCCGGGCCGGGGCGGCGGGCGCGGGCCGGCCGAGGGGGTCGGCGGACCGGCCGGGGACAAGGACGATCAGCATCAGCACGCCGAGCAGGCCGACGCAGAAGCTGACGACGAAGACGGCGTCGTACGCGTCGGCGGTGGCCCACAGCAGCGCGAAGGCGGCGAGCGGACCCAGCAGGGCGCCGGTGGTGTCCATCGCGCGGTGCACGCCGAACGCCCGGCCGAGCGCGTCCGGCGGGGCGCTGAGCGAGATCAGCGCATCGCGCGGGGCGGTGCGCACGCCCTTGCCGAGCCGGTCCGCGGCGATCGACGCGCCGATGCCGACGGTGCCGCCGCCCGCGAGCAGCAGCCCGAGGCGGGAGAGCGCGGAGAGCGCGTAACCGGCGCCGGCGACCAGCTTGTGCCGGCCGCCGCGGTCGGCCGCGTGCCCGCCGAGCAGCCGGACGAGCGCGGTGACGCCGTTGTAGAGGCCGTCGAGGAAGCCGAACTGAAGTGGGGAGAGCCCCAGTTGGAGGACGAAATAGAGGGGCAGCACGGCGGTGACCATCTCCGAGGAGATGTCGGTGACGAGACTGACCGCGCCGAGGGCGAGGACCGGTCCGCCGACGCGGCCGCGCGTCACCTTCGTCGCCGTGGCGGCCGCGTCCGTGGTCGCGAGATACATCGATCAGGCCCGAGGTTCCTGCGGGTCCCGGTTCAGTGGCACTCGTAGGACGGGCTGCTGTCCTTGACGCTGCCGTCCGTGCCCACCAGGTCCCACGAGAAGCCGGTGTCGGTGAGGTTCAGCTTCACCACGCCGAAGGTCTTGGTCAGCCGCTTCTCGCTGTTCGGCTGGACCTCTTCGATCTTGTACGGGTTGGCGCCGCCCATGCCGCCGAGGAGTTCGACCAGTCCGGCCTTGTCGGCCTTGCCGTCCGGGTTCTGCGGGGCGAACCGCTCGTAGTGGTGGTCGTGTCCGTTGAGGACCAGGTCGGCCTTGGCGTCGTAGAGCAGCTTCCAGACCGGCCTGCTGACCGGGTCGTTGCCGTGCTCGCCGGAGGAGAAGAGCGGGTGGTGCCAGTAGGCGGCCACGCACTTCTTGGTGTTGGCGGCGAGGTCGGCCTTGAGCCACTTGATCTGCGCGGAGTCCAGGCTGTTGGTGTCCAGCGCGATGAAGTGCCAGTTCTCGTGGTCGAAGCTGTAGTAGCTCTTGCCCTTGGGGTAGGCGATGGAGCCGAAGTAGGACTTGTAGCCCGCCAGCGCGCCGTCCGGGTCGTACGTCTCGTGGTTGCCGGCGACCGGGTGCGTCTTGTCCTTGAAGGTGCCCCAGGTCTTGTCGTAGTACTTCTTGAAGTCCTTCAGGCGGGCGTCGTCGTACTGGTTGTCGCCCATGGTGAGGACGAACGCGGGGTTGATCTTCTTCACCAGTGCCGCGGTCTTGGGGTGCTTGCAGTCGCTGTCGCTCGCGGTGCACTGCTCGGCGATGTCGCCCGCGGCGACGACCGTGAATCCGGCGGCACGGGCGGCCGCGCGCTCCGGTGCGGCGTCCGCGCGGCCGGGGGACCACAGCAGCACCCCGCCGACGAGCGCGAGAGCCGCGCCCGCGGCGGCCGGGAGAGCCGTACGGGGGTTGGTGAGCAGAGCCTTCTTGGCGCGGGGGGTGGGCGTCATGTCCGTCTCCTGGGTCGCCGTGGGCAGCCGTCCCGAGGAATCCTGGCGGCGGGCCATGTACGCGTCAAGGAGATCGGAGAAGGATTGTTAGGAAACTTTCTTGACCACTCCTGCGGCGGCGTCGTTCAGGCTCGCGCGGACCGGGTGGGTGGCCGCCGCTTCGGCCCGGTCCGCGAGGGTGATGGCGCGCGACGGGTCTTGGGCCTGCTCCGGACCTGCCCCGGGGTCCGTCGGGGTCCCGGGGCAGGGCGTGCTGACGGTGAGCCGGTGCGGCGGAGGGAATCCGGCCCACCTCATGGGGCAACCAAGATGATCATTCTCCTCCTCTCCGGGTTTCCTTTTTCACGGTGCGGGTTACCAGTTCCGTGCCGGATTCTCTGTCCGGCGGTGCACAAGAAATCCCGTTGATGAATTCGTCATGGGTGAAACCGGCGAAGGGGAATGGTTATGCGGCATGCATTCCGTGCGAAAGCCGCGACCCGGGCGGTGGTGCTCGGGACCGCGGGTGCGGCACTGGTGATCGCGACCGGGGTGGCCCCGGCGGGCGCGGCGGGCTCGCGCGGGCTGCGCAAGGACGTGGTGACAGATGTCAGCGACGTCTTCCTGATCGGCCGTGAGGCCGGGATGCGCTGGGAGACCTACGGGGGAGGGACCGGCGTCGGGGCCGAGGTGACCGCCAACCGCCGTGACTACGAGGACCACCACTTCACCTGGGAGCTCATCGATGTGCAGCCGGGTGCGGACTGGATGATCCGGCATCTCGCCTCCGACAAGTGCGTCCGGGTCGCGAGCACCGATCTCAAGGCCAGAGCCACCCTCCAGGACTGCAAGAGCGGTGACAGCAATCAGAGATTCCGCTTCGAGAACGACCCGGCGACGGTGCGCGGCACCGACCGCCCCAACTGGCCCCATGACGACAACGCCGGCATCATGATCAAGCCGGTGGGGGATCTGTCCAAGGCGCTCACCCTGGAGAACCACGGCGACAGCACCTGGGCGTTCCTGGAGCTCAACCGCGCGGTGGCGTCCACGTCCCAGCTGTGGCGCGTCATTCCCAACGCGGTGCCCCCGAGTGCCTGATCCGGCCCGCCCATGGGATCGGCTGAGACCGGGCAGTTCCCTGTCTCCACGGACCTCGGTGGCTTCATTCGTTCATTTCACGGGGCCGGCAGGGCCGGCGGCCCCGCGAATTCGCCGGCGCAGGGCCGGTGAATTCGCGGGGCCTGGCTCATGGGTGCGCTATATCAGGAAAGTTCCCTGCGACGTCCTCGCGCCTGTCCGCTCATCCGTTCAGTCACCCAACGCGACCTCGTAGAAGCACAGATGGTCCTTGATCTGGGCGACCTGGGGGTTCGGCTCAGGGTAGGCCCAGGCGATGTCCTCCGGGCCGCCGGGCAGTGACCAGTAGGAGGCCGTTCCCTTGAACGGGCAGACGGTGTGTGTCGCGGAAGGCGTCAGCAGCTCGGTCCGTACGTCCTCGGGCGGGAGGTAGTAGCGCACCGGGTAGCCGGTCTCGGACAGCAGTAGCGGGCGTCGGCTGTCGGCCAGCAGTTGTCCGTCACGTACCACGCGTACGCGTTCGGTGCCCTGCTCGATCTCGATGTGGTGTCCCTGAGCGGTCATCTACGTGCCCTTCGTTCCGCCGTTGTGCCGGGTGGCTCCTCAGGGTCGCATCCGGGGCGGGTCAGGGTGGTCCCGGAAGACGGCGCGGGCGGGGACCGGCAGAGTGTCGGCATGGCCTCTTCTTTCCTGTCTTCCGCATCCTCATCTTCCGTATCACGCAGGGCTGTTGTGGGCGCGGCGCTCTCCGGCGCGGTGGTGGCCGCGACCGCGGGTCCCGCGCGCGCCGCGTCCGCCGTATCCGGCGTGTCGGGCGCGCCCGCGCGTGTCACGGCCCCCGCTGCGGGCCTGCCTCCGCTGGACGTCGCGGCCCTGCGGGCGGCCATAGGCGACCTGGAGCACCCGGAGCTGACCGCCGCTCAGCTGCGCGTCACCGGCTCCGCCGGACGGTGGTACGGCACGGCGGGCGTGGCCGACCGGGCGAGCGGCCGGCCGGTGCGCGCGAACGACACCTTCCGGATCGGCAGCATCACCAAGGTCTTCGTCGCCACCGTGGTGCTGCAACTGGTGGCCGAGGGCCGGCTGGCGCCGGACGCGACGGTGCAGCGCCTGCTGCCCGGACTGCTGCCGGCCGGCTATCCCGCGATCACCGTCACGCAGCTGCTGAACCACACCAGCGGACTCCCCGACGAGCAGGGCGGGCTGGACCTGTCCACCCCGGAGGCGATCGCCCGCCACCGCTATGACCGGTGGACACCGCAGCAGATCGTGGCCATGCTCCCGCCGGGCCCGATGAAGTTCGACCCCGGCACCCGGCAGGAGTACCGGGGCATCAACTACGTACTCCTGGCGCTGCTCGTCGAGCGGCTGACCGGGCGGCGCTACGCCGAGGCGATCGGCAGCCGCATCCTGCGCCCGCTGGACCTGCGGCACACCTCGCTGCCCGGCGCCGACCCGCGCATCCACGGCCCCCATGTGCACGGCTATATGAAGATGACCGACGGCTCCCTGCTGGACATCACCGACTACGACCAGACGCTCGCCTGGGGCGAGGGCGAGATGATCTCGACCACCGGCGACCTGGACCGTTTCGTCACCGCCCTGTTCTCCGGCGACCTGGTGCCGCCGCGCGTCCTGGAGCACATGTTCACCCTGCCGCCCGACAGCGTGCGGATGCTGGACGGCAGCCCCGCGCGCTACGGCGCGGGACTCCAGACCGTCACGATGAACGGCATCACCCTGTGGGGCAAGACCGGCGAGCGCTACGGCTACGCCTCCGCCATGGTCGCCACCCGCGACCAGCAGCGCCGCGCGGTGCTCTCCTTCAACCCGGTACGCAGGGACAGCACCCAGCTCCAGGCGACCCTGCGCATAGCCGAGGCGCTCACCAAGGGGTAGGCGCCGCGCTCTCGTGGGCCGGGGTCCGGTGGGGCCGGGGACCCCGGCCCCACCGGGGTCTACACCTCCCGGATGCCCCGGCCCGCCCACGCCGGTGCCGGGCCGGTCAGGGTGGTGAGGTGCGCGCGGGCGGTGTCGGGCAGCGGTGCGGCGCGGCCCGCGGCCTGGTCGACGTGGAGGGTGAAGAGCTCCTCGGTCGCCACCGGTTCGCCGGACGGTTCGCCGACGAACATCTCGTGGAGGAACCGCGCCTTCTTCGCGTCCACCCCCAACACCGTGGTGCGGACGGTGAGTTCACTGCCCCGAGCCACCTCGTCCAGATAGCGCACATGCGCCTCGACGGTGTAGAGGGAGCAGCCGGTGCGCTCGCGGTAGCCGGCGTCCAGACCCGCCGCGTCCATCAGCGCATCGGTCGCGAAGCCGAAGACCAGGACGTAGTACGCCTCGCTGAGGTGGCCGTTGTAGTCGATCCAGTCGTCCCGGACGGTCTGGCGGAAGAGCGGGAGGGGAAGGGGGAGGCGGCCGGTGGCGGGCGGCGCCGGGAGCGGCGCCGCGGGGACCGTGGGGTGTTCCGTCATCGGGCGCCGCCGAGACGGCCGGTGGCGCGCAGTACGTCGATGACGCCCTGGTCGCGTTCGGCGACCAGCTGGGCGTAGTCGCGACCCTTGGCGGCTTCCGCGCAGCCGTCCACCATGGCGTCGCGGAGCGTGCGGTCCAGTTCGGGCGCCTCCAGACGGGTCCACGGGGACTTCAGGGACGGACCGAAGTGGTCGAGCATATGGGCCATCCCGCCCTCGCCGCCGGCCAGCGCGAAGGTCAGGCAGGGGCCCATGAACGCCCAGCGCAGGCCCGGCCCTTCGGTGATGGAGGCGTCGATGTCCTCGACCGACGCCTCGCCGTTGGCGACCATGTGCAGCGCCTCGCGCCACAGCGCCTCCTGGAGGCGGTTGGCGATGAAGCCGGGCAGCTCACGGTCCATGGTGATGACGGACTTGCCCGCCACGTCGTAGAAGCGGGCGGACCACTCCACCGCGGCCGCGTCGGTCCGCTCACCGCCGACGACCTCGACCAGCGGGATGAGGTAGGGCGGATTGAAGGGGTGGCCGACGACCAGCCGGGCCGGGTCGGCGGCCTCGGTCTGCATATCGGTCATCGGATAACCGGAGGTGGAGGAGGCGATGACGACACCGGCCGGCGCCGCGGCGTCCAGCTCGGCGAGCAGGGACCGCTTCAACTCCAGCTTCTCCGGGGCGCTTTCCTGGATGAACTGGGCGTCGGCGACCGCCTCGGCGAGTGTCGCCGTAACGGTCAGCCGGTCCTGCGAGGCGCCGTCGGCCAGACCTATCTGCTCCAGCGCGGGCCAGGCGGCGGCGACCAGGCGGCGCAGCTTGTCCTCGGCGTCCGGGGCCGGGTCCCAGGCGGTCACGTCATAGCCGCGGGCGAGGAAGTGCGCGACCCAGCCACCGCCGATGACACCGGCGCCGATACAGGCGACGCGCCGGACGTCCTCGGGGGAGCAGGGGGCAGGAGTGGTGGCAGCGGACATACGGATGGCCTCCAGGTCGGGCTGTGTCGGGCTGTACGTGCAAGGGCGGGTGTCGGGGTGAGCTGCCGACAAGAGAGTCGGGTTCCGGGAAGGGGGATTCCGGGAGGGCAGTGGGGTCCGCGCAGGTGGCGGGTTCCCCTGCGAGAGCCGGGCGGTACGGGTGGGAGCCGGGCGCTGCGGAAGGCGGCCGCCGGTGTGGACCGGGCGGGGCCGTCCGCACGCGATCCGGGCCGTACGTGAGTGAACCGGGCTGTACGTGAGTGATTGGCTGTACGTGCGCGATCCGGGCTGTACGTACCCGTGGGAGCCGAGGTCAGGCGCGCGGCTTGAGGCCGAGCCGGGCGCGGGCCTGGTCGGGGGTGGCGACGGACGCGCCGAGCAACTCGGTGATCTGGACGGCCCGTTCGACGAGCTGCCCGTTGGTGGCCTTGACGCCCTTGCTGAGGTAGAGGTTGTCCTCCAGGCCGACCCGGACGTTGCCGCCGAGCAGGATCGACTGGGCGACCCACGGCATCTGCATCCGGCCGAGCGCGAAGCTCGCCCACTGCGCACCCTCGGGCAGCATGTTCACCATCGACTGGAGCACGCCCGGATCGGCCGGGGCGCCCCACGGCACGCCCATGCACAGCTGGAAGACCGTCGGGTCGTCCAGCAGGCCCTCGGCCAGCAGCTGCTTGGCGAACCACAGCTGGCCGGTGTCGAAGATCTCCAACTCCGGCCGTACGCCCAGGTCCTGGATGCGCTTGGCGCCCACCCGCAGCATGTCGGGGGTGGAGACGTAGAGGTTGGAGCCGTCGCCGAAGTTGAGCGAGCCGCAGTCCAGGGTGCAGATGTCGGGCAGCAGCTCCTCGACGTGCGGCAGCCGGTCCAGGCCGCTGACCAGGTCCGTACCGGGCAGCTGCCGGAGGGGTTCGTCCGGGTCGATCACCAGGTCGCCGCCCATGCCGGCGGTGAGGTTGATGATGACGTCGGTGCCGGTCTCCTTGATCCGCCCGACCACCTCGGCGTACAGCCGCGGGTCGCGCGACGGGGCGCCGGTCTCGGGGTCGCGTACGTGGATGTGGACCACCGCGGCGCCCGCCGACGCCGCCTCGACCGCCGACTCGGCGATCTGCTCGGGCGTCACGGGGACGTGCGGGGAGCGGCCCACGGTGTCGCCCGCGCCGGTGAGCGCACAGGTGATGATGACCTCGTTGTTCACGGTGATTCCCTTCGGGGGATGGTGAGTTGAGCAGGTGTCAGGACTGGGTGTGCGGTAGTGGTCGCCCGGGGGGCGGCGGGCGGAGCGGATGCGGGTCCGGTCCGGTCCCGGTGTGGTGGTGCGGCCGCCGGGGGCTCAGGCGGTGAGTTCGCTCTCCACGAAGGCGAGGAGGGCGGCATGCATGGAGTCGGGGGTGGTGCTGTCCGGCGCGGTGGCCAGTACCTGGGTGGCCAGACCGTCGATGAGGGCGGTCAGCCGCAGTGCGGTGAACTCGGCGTCCACGGCGCGGAAGACGCCCTGCCGGATGCCGCGGCGCAGCACGTCGGCGACGGTGCTGCGCCACTGGCGGTAGTAGTGCTCGTGCAGTCGCCCGACGGCGGTCGAGCGGGCGGCCTGTGCCCACAGGTCCAGCCAGACCAGCCACTGACGGCGCTGCTGCGCGGTGCGCGGGGTCTGCAAGGCGATCAGACGCAGCAGCTCGGCGCGGGCGTCGGCGGCCTCGGCCGGTCCGGCGGCGCGGCGCGCGGTGTCCTCGTCCATGCACCAGCGCACGGCCGCCTCCAGCAGCTCGTCGCGGCCGGGGAAGTGGTAGTGCACCGCGGCGGTGCTCGTCCCGCAGGCCGCCGCGATATCGGCGACCCGGACCTCGTGGAAGCCGTGCTCGGCGATCAGGCGGACCGTCTCCCGGACGATCTGGAGCGGCCGGCCGCCGTCCGGCACCGGCACCGGCACCGGCTCGCGCTCAGGAGCGGGTGCGGGCCGCTCGGGGGAGCCGAGCAGCCGGCCCACGTCCACCCCGCCGATATCGGCGATCCGGACGATCTCGGCCAGCGTGAAACGCCGGGTGCCGCCGAGTGACCTGGAGAGTTTCGAGGGGTCCATCACGATCCGGCGGGCGAACTCGCGGTGGCTGCAACCGAGCCGCGCGATCACCTGCCGGACACGGTCCGTGACATCTCCACCGTCATCGGTGACCCGGGCTCCGGGGTCTTCCTTCATGGTCCGGGACCGTAACAGCGTGTTGAGATCATCGCAACGTTTGAGGCGGGGGGACAGGGAAAAGGCCAGTTCCGGTGTGGTGCGTGGTGTGGTGTTGCGCATGAACTGATGAGGGAGTCAGGGGTGTGGCGGATGGGGACGGCGGGTCGCCCGAACCGCCATAATCCGGGCGAATATGGCAAAGTGACGATATGGCTGACCGGGGAGCGAAGCGGCCCACCGTGTCGGTGCCGGACGACTGGCCCGCCCACCCGGACCTGACCCTGGCCCTCAACGGCATGGGCGGCTTCGACTGGGACCTCGACAGCGGGCTGATGCATCTGGACCCGCCCGCCCTGGAGCTCTTCGACATGGCGCCGGCGGAGTACGACGACCGCCCGGCCACGCTCGGCGGCCGCCTGCCGCCCCATGAGTCGGCCCGCCTGGCGACCGTGGTCACCCGCGCCCTCAAGGACGGCAGCGACTCCTACGGCGCCTACTTCCGCGTCCGCCGCCGCGACGGCGCACTGCGCTGGACCCACTGCCAGGGCAGCATCCGCCGCGACGGCACCGGGCGGCCCCGCCGCGTCATCGGCGTGATCCGCGACGCCGACGCCGAATACGCCCAGGCGGTCGAGCGGATCGCGGTGGACGAGGAGCGCCGCCGGCACACCGGAGTCGTCGAGCGCACCACCGCCGCACTCGCGCACGCCAGCACGGTGCGCGACGTCATCGCCGTCCTGGCGGGCGACCAGGGGCTGAACCGGCTGGGTGCCGAGAACATCATCCTCGGCCTCGTCGAATCCGGCCGCATCCGGCTGGTCTCCGAGGGCAAGGCGGGCAGCTTCCGGCCCGAACTCGGCGTCACCAAGGTCGGCGACGAATTCCCGATGAGCGAGGTCGTACGCACCCACACCCCGCGCTTCATCGGCAGCCGCACCGAATTCGCCGCTGACTACCCCCGGTTGTGGCCGGCCGTCGAACCGCTGAACATCGGCTCCGCCGCCTATCTGCCGCTGATCGCCCAGGCCCGCCCGATCGGTGTGGTCGGCCTGTTCTTCGCGCGTGAGGGCGACTTCCGCGACCAGGAGCGCAATCTGCTGGTCGCGCTCGGCAGCGGTATCGCGCAGAGCCTGGCCCGCGCCATGCTCTACGACCAGGAACACGACCTCGCCGAGGGGTTGCAGCAGGCCATGCTGCCGCGCCGGATCCCCGGCGTCCCCGGCGCCGAGATCGCGGTCCGCTACCGCTCCGCCCGGATCGGCCGGGAGATCGGCGGCGACTGGTACGACGTCACCCCGCTGCCCGACGGCCGGGTCGCCGCCGTCATCGGCGACGTCCAGGGCCACGACACCCAGGCCGCGGCCCTGATGGGACAGCTGCGGATCGTGCTGCGCGCCTACGCGGCCGAGGGCCACACACCCGCCACCGTCATGGCCCGCGCCTCCGCCTTCCTGCACGAACTCGACCCCGACCGCTTCGCCACCTGCACCTACGCCGAGGTGGACCTGGGCACCGGTACCGCCCGCCTCGTCCGGGCCGGGCACCTCGATCCGCTGCTGCGGTACGCCGGGGGAGCCTGCCGCCGGCTGCCGGTGGCCGGCGGGCTGCCGCTCGGCCTGTCCGCCGCCTTCACCCAGCTCGACTACCCCGTCACCACCGTCCACCTCGCCCCCGGCGACACCCTGCTGCTGTGCACCGACGGCCTGGTCGAACGGCCCGGCACCGACCTCGACGACGGCCTGCGGGAACTGGCCGGCCGGGTCCGCGACGGCCCCCGGGACGTCCAGCAACTCGCCGACCGGCTCTGCGAGTCGGCGGCCGAGCGGCCGACCGAGGACGATATGGCGCTGCTGCTGCTGCGCCTCCTGGGCGCTCCGCGGCAGGAGGACGCGGGACACCTGCGACAGCGGATCACCCCCGGCGACCCCGACGCCCGGTCCGCCGCCAAGCGCCTGATCCGGGCGGCCGTACGCGCCTGGGGCGCCCGGGAACGCGCCGAGGAGATCGAGCTGGTGGCCGATGAACTGATCACCAACGCGCTGCTGCACACCGACGGCGCGGTCACCGTCGACATCCGGCTGCCGCACGGCGCCGGGCGGCGGCTGCGGCTCGAAGTGACGGACCGCTCCAGCGCCTTGCCGCGGCGCCGCACAGCGGATCCGGCCGGTGCCGCCGGCCGCGGTCTGCCGATGGTGGAACGGCTGGCCGATGTCTGGGGTGTGGAGCCGCGCGGCGACGGAAAGTGCGTATGGTGCGAGTTCAACTGCCCCTGACCGGCGAGGCTGTGGGCCGCGCCGGCCGCAGCGGGACCGGACGTCGAGGGATCGGCACGGCGGAGTGAGGACAGCTCTATGGGAACGCGGCCTGCACAAGCGCGCGCACAGGCCCGCCAGATGGCGGCGCGACTGGACGCGGAGGGCGTCCGCAACGTGGCCCTGACCTGGGTCGACAACGCGGGTATCGCACGCGTCAAGGCCATTCCGGCGCACCGCCTGGCGCATGCGGCGGAGCTGGGCGTCGGCATGTCACCCGTCTTCGACGTCTTCACCTCCGACGACGCGATCACCGAATCCGAGCATCTCGGCGGCCCCGACGGCGATCTGCGGCTCATCCCCGACCTGGACCGGCTCACCACCCTCGCCGCACAGCCCGGCTGGGCCTGGGCCCCGGTGGACCGCTACGACCAGCTGGGCCGTCCGCACCCCGCCTGCCAGCGGCAGTTCGCCCGCCGGATGGCCGACCGGGCCGCGGCCGCCGGCCTCGGCTTGCGAATGGGCTTCGAGACGGAGTGGGTGGTCAGCCGCGCCCCGTCCGGCCGCGCCCCGGCCGCTGCCGAGGGGGACGAGCCGCTCGACTACCCCTGTGCGGGACCCGCCTACGGCATGACCCGCGTCGTCGAACTCTCCGACTACCTCCGCGATGTCACCGAAGCGCTGACCGTCCAGGGCGTCGAGGTCCTCCAGCTGCACCCCGAATACGCCCCGGGCCAGTTCGAGGTGACCTGCGCCGCGGCCGACCCGGTGCGCGCCGCCGACGATCTGCTGCTGGTCCGCGAGACCGTCCGCGCCGTCTCCGCCCGGCACGCGCTGCGCGCCTCCTTCGCCCCTTCGGTCGTCGCGGGCCAGGTGGGCAACGGCTGCCACCTCCACCTCAGCCTGTACCGCGACGGCGCCAGCCTGCACCGCGCCCCGGACGCCGCCTGGGGCCTGGCGCCCGACGTGGTGGCCTTCCTCGGCGGCGTCCTCGCCGCACTGCCCGCGCTCCTCGCCATCGGCTGCCCCTCGCCCGCCAGTTACCTGCGGCTCCAGCCCTCCCACTGGGCCGGTGTCTACCAGTGCTGGGGCGTGGAGAACCGGGAGGCCGCACTGCGGCTGATCACCGGCGCCCCCGACGACCCGGACGGCGGCCATGCCGAGGTCAAGACCTTCGACGCCGCCGCCAACCCCTATCTCGCGGTCGGCACCGTCATCGCCGCCGGACTGCACGGCATCGAGTCCGGGATGCAGCTGCCGGCGCCGACGGCCGGGGACCCGGGCACGCTGGGCGTCCGCGAACGGGCCCGGCGCGGCATCGTCCGGCTGCCCGTCACCCTCACCGAGGCCACCGACCAGCTGGCGAAGTCGGCTCCGCTGGCCGAGGCGCTCGGCGAGGTGCTGTACGGCGGGGTGCTCGCCGTCCGGCGCGCCGAGGCCGCCCGGTTCGCGGCGAGCGACGCCGTGGAGATCACCGCCGCCACCCGCTGGCGCTACTGATGACCGGGGACGCACCGGGGCCCGGTCCCGTACCCGACGACGGCCTCCCGCCGCTGGTGGACCACCACTGCCACGGCGTGCTCCGCGGCGAACTCGACGCCGCCGCCTTCACCGCCCACCTCACCGAGGCGGCCGGCCCGCCCGCCGCGGGCACCACTTTCTTCGACACCCAGACCGGCTTCGCCGTGCGCCGCTGGTGCCCGCCGCTGCTCGGCCTGCCCGCGCACTGCCCGCCCGACCGCTATCTGGCCCGCCGCCGCGAGCTGGGCCCGGCCGAGACCCGCCGCCGTCTGCTGGCCGCCACCGGTATCGGCACGTACCTCGTGGACACCGGGCTGCCCGGCGATCTCACCGGCCCCGCGGAGACCGCCGGAGCCGGCGGCGGCACCGGCCACGAGGTCGTCCGGCTGGAGACGCTCGCCGAACGCGTCGCGGTCGGCGCGCGCGACGCCGAGGAGTTCACCGACGCCCTCGACCACGCCGTACGGGACGCGGCGCGCACCGCCGTCGCCTTCAAGACGGTCGCCGCCTACCGGCACGGCCTCGCCCTCGACCCCCGGCCGCCCGCCCCGGACGCCGTCCACACCGCCGCCCGCGCCTGGCTGGCCGCGGGAGCGCACCGCCTGGCCGCCCCCGTCCTGCTGCGCCATCTCGTCTGGCTGGCCGTCGCCACCGGCCGGCCGCTCCAGCTGCACACCGGCTTCGGCGACCCCGACCTGCGGCTGGACCACGCCGACCCGGCGCTCCTGACCGACCTTGCACGGGCCACCGCCGGCACCGGCACCGACCTGATACTGCTGCACTGCTATCCGTACCACCGCCAGGCCGGCTACCTGGCGAGCGTCTTCCCGCACGTCTACGCCGACATCGGGCTGACACTGACCCACACCGGGCCGCGCGCCGCCGCGCTGCTCGCCGAGTTCCTGGAGCTCACCCCCTTCGGCAAGCTCCTCTTCTCCACCGACGCCTACGGCCTCCCGGAGCTGTACGTCGTCGGCAGCGCCCTCTTCCGGACGGCGCTGGCGACGGTGCTCGGCGACTGGACCGCCACCGGGGCCTGGTCGGCGGCGGACGCCCGGCGGGTCGGCGCGCTGATCGCGGCGGACAACGCGCGGCGGGTGTACGGACTGGGCGGCTGAGCGGTCCGCCGGGCCCGGGTGCCCGGCCAACGCCGCCACGGTCCGCACCCGCCGTGTTTTACTTCCGGGTGCCTCCTGCAACGAATCCCACAACAGGCCAAATACCGCCACGCGCCCGGATATTCGCCGATCTCACCCCGCTCCGGACTTCTCCGGACTACCGCCGCTTGTGGTGCGGTAACACCGTCTCCTGGATGGGCCAGCAGATGACCGCCCTCGCGGTCTCCCTCCAGGTCTACGCCCTCACCGGATCCACCTTCTCGGTCGGCGTGGTGGGCCTGTGCTCGCTGGTCCCGCTGGTCCTCTTCGGGCTCTACGGCGGCGCCGTCGCCGACACCGTCGACCGCCGCACCCTGGGCCTGCTGAGCGCCGCCGGCGCGACCGGGCTGTCCGTCGTGCTGGCCGCCGCGGCGCTGGCCGGCTACCACCGGGTCTGGCTGCTCTACACCGTCGTCGCGCTCCAGGCCGTCTGCTTCGCGATGAACTCACCGGCCCGCTCCTCGATGATCCCCCGGCTGCTGCCTACCGAGCAGCTGCCGGCCGCCAACGCCCTCAACTCGCTGACCAGCAGCCTGGGTCTGATGGGCGGGCCGATGCTGGGCGGTGTCATCGTCGGCCTGTGGGGCTATCAGGCCGCGTACCTCATCGATGTGGCGGCCTTCAGCGGCTCGCTGTACGCGATGTGGCGGATGCCTCCGATGCGGCCCGACCGGGGCGAGGGCGCCGGTCGCCGGGCCTCCGTCCTGGACGGCCTGCGCTTCCTCGCCACCCGGCCCAACCTGCGGATGACGTTCTTCACCGATCTGGCGGCGATGGTGCTCGCCCAGCCCAGGGCGCTGTTCCCGGCGATCGCCGTCCTCTGGTTCGCCGGTGACGCCAGAACCGTCGGCCTGCTGGTCGCCGCACCCGCGGTGGGCGCCGTCCTGGGCGGACTGTTCTCCGGCTGGCTCGGCGGGATCCGCCGGCACGGCCTGGCCATCCTGCTCGGGGTGACCGCCTGGGGCGCGGCCGTCGCGAGCTTCGGCCTCGCCCGGAACCTCTGGCTCGGACTTGGCTTCCTGGCCGTCGCCGGCTGCGCCGACACCATCTCGATGGTGTTCCGCAGCACCATGTTGCAGGCCGCGACACCGGACGCGATGCGCGGCCGCCTCCAGGGCGTCTTCATCGTCGTGGTCGCGGGCGGGCCGCGGCTCGGCGACTTCCTCGCCGGCACGGCGGCCGACCTCACCTCGCCGGCCGCCACCGTGATCGGCGGCGGCCTCGCCTGCGTCCTGGTGGTCACCGCCCTCGGCCTCGGCCGCCGCGCCTTCGCCCGCTACGACGCCCACGACCCGCAGCCCTGAGCCCGGCGCCGGCCCGCCCTACAGCAGCACCGGCGTCAGGTCCGGGTCCTCGAACCCCTCGTCGTCGAACGGGTAGAGGGGCCGCGCCACCTTGTGGTGGCCCAGCCGCAGCAGGTCCTGGTCGACACCGCCCGGAGTGAGCGCGAGCAGCCAGTCCGCGGCCATCTCGTGCAGCTCCGGCTCCAGATAGCCGATCTTGACGACCACCAGGTCGAACTCGCGCGGGTCCAGGGTGCCGAAGTCGGCGCGGGTGTGGAACGGCTTGCGGCGCTCGGTGAGCACCACCGTCACCCCGCCGCGGGTGACGGCCGCGGTCCGGCCCCCGTCGTCGTAGGCCGGATTGCCGCGCGGCGCACCGGAACCCGGGCCGACCGCGCCCTCCAGCGCGGTCACCGTGCCGGTCAGCTCGTACGGCTCCGCGTGCGGGCCGGTGCCCGCGCTGACCTGGCCGCCCACCCGGAGCGTGACCTCGGCGCCCACCCCCGCCGCGAAGCAGGCGGCGACGGCCGGCGGGTCGGTGATGCCCGGGTGCAGCGCGGTGACCCGGCCGCTCGCCAGCTCCTCGTGGGCCAGCAGCCGGCCGAGCATGTACGCCAGGTCACCGGCCCCGCCCGCGGTGGGGTTGTCGCCGGAGTCGCTGATCAGGAACGGGCGGGCGGTGGCGCCGACGGCGCGGGCGATGCACTCGTCGGCGTCGCCGGTGGGGCCGACGAAGACGAAATCACGGCGGACGTCCCAGTACTCCTGGGCCAGTGAGCGGGCCTGGGCGACGGCGAGCTCCGGGTCGTCGGCGGTGACCACCACCGCGGCCCGGCAGCGCTCCTCGTCGGCCCAGGCGTAGCCGACCCAGACGGCCGCGTCGACGACGCCGTCCAGCGCCTCGACGGAGGCCAGCCGCCCGTACAGCGACGCGGCCGGCTCCAGCCGGGTGCTGGTCTTCTCGCCGGGCAGCAGGACGGGGACCTGGACCCAGGCGCGGTGCGGGCGGCCCCGGCCGGAGACCAGCCGTTCGACGAGCTTGCGGGCGGCCCGCTCCCGGGTCTCCCAGGCGTCCTCGTGCGGAGCGAGGCGGTGCGCGGTGAGCAGGTCGAGGGGTTCGGCGAAACGGCGCGAGACATTGCCGTGCAGATCCATGGCGGCCGATATCAGCGTGTCGGGCCCGGTCGCGGCCCGCACCGCCTCGGTCAGATCCGCCTCCGCGTCGACCAGGCCGACCACGCTCATCGCGCCGTGGATGTCGTACACCAGGCCGTCCAGCGGACCCGACTCGCGGATGAGGCCGGTCAGTTCCGTCTTGATGCGGTCGTACGTGGCACGTTCGACGGGACCGCCGGGCAGCGAGACGGCGTGCACCAGCGGCACCCACTCGACCCGCTCGGCGAGGTCGCCGTCCGGCCGCGTCCACGTGTAGCGGTCCAGCAGCGCACTCTTCCGGGTGACACGGAAATCGTCGTACGTGGCGCGGTGCGGGCAGAACTGGCTGGACTCGATGGACATACCGCCGATGCCGATCCGAAGGCGACGGCCGGTGGGGGAGGTCATGGTGGCTCACTTTCCGTAGGTGGCGGTCGGCGGGTGCCGGTCTGCGGGCGGCGGTGCCGGACGGCGGTGGGTGTGCGCCGGTCAGGCGCGCGGGGCGGGCAGCGGACCGTCGGCCGCTGCCGTCGCGCGCAGGGCGGCGTGGCCGGCGCCCAGCAGTCCGGCGTCCGGTCCGCAGGCGGCGGCGTCGATGACGAGATCCCTGGTCGCCATCGGCAGGCAGCGCTCGTAGAGCATCCCGCGCACCGCCGCGACCAGCGGTTCCGCGCCGGAGAGCGCGC
This sequence comes from Streptomyces sp. x-80, assembly GCF_046549095.1. Taxonomy (NCBI): domain Bacteria; kingdom Bacillati; phylum Actinomycetota; class Actinomycetes; order Kitasatosporales; family Streptomycetaceae; genus Streptomyces; species Streptomyces sp. x-80. The sequence goes on along the minus strand of NZ_JAJPWM010000006.1, from coordinate 7,916 downwards.
CGCCGAGGAGCACCGCCTGGGGGTTGAAGAAGTTCACGACGACGGCGAGCACCGCGCCGATGTCCCGCCCGGCCTGCCGGACGAGGGTGGTGGCGTGCGGTTCGCCGTGCTCGACGAGCCGCAGGATGTCGGTGGTGGAGTCGGCGGCGATGCCCTGGCCGCGCAGCGCGGCGGCGATGGCGGCGCCGCTCGCCACGGTCTCCAGACAGCCGATGTTCCCGCAGGAGCAGGGGAGGTCGGCGGTCGAGTCCACCCGGACATGGCTGATGTCACCGGCCGAGCCGCGCGCCCCGCGGTAGAGCCGGCCGCCGCTGATGACGCCGGAGCCGATGCCGCGGCCCGCCTTGACGACGACGAGATGGCGCAGCGCCGGGTGGGCGGCGCGGTGTTCGCCCAGTGCCAGCAGATTGGCGTCGTTGTCCAGCAGCACCGGCAGGCCCAGCCGGTCGGCGAGCCGGTCGCGCAGCTCGAACAGATGCCAGCCGGGCATCCGGGACGGGGCGATGATCCGCCCGCCGTCGGCGTCCACCGGGCCGGGGAAGCCGATGCCGACACCACGCACCGTGCGGCCCGCCGCCCGCTGCCGCCCGGCCAGCGCGGTCAGCCGCTCGGTGAGCATGTCCAGCGCGGGACCGGGCCCCGCGGTCAGGTCGAAGGCGGACTCGTCGATGTCGAAGCCGCCGCCGGTCAGCCCCACCGCGCCGGTGCGGACGTGGTGGCTGCCCAGATCGGCGGCGAGCGCGACGGTCTGCCGGTCGGCGACCCGCAGCAGCCGTGGCCGCCGGCCGCCGCGCGAGGCGCCCTCGCCGGATTCGGCGAGCAGTCCGGCCTCGACCAGCTCCTGGACGCGGGCGGAGACGGTGGAGGCGGCGAGTCCCAGTTCCCGTACGAGGTCCGCGCGGGAGGCGGCGGAGCCGTTCGCGACGAGTTCGAGGACGTGCGCGGCGGAGCCGGGCTGTTCCTCGGCGGCGGTCATAGGGCGCCTTTCGGCTCGGTGCGGGAGGGCTGCTTTCGCGAACTTCCTTCGAAATCGAAGGAAGTTGTCCAAGTAACTCGCCGACAGTAGACCTCAAGCCCCTTGGTTTCGCCAAGCCCTTGACTTCTTTTCGCGGTCATCCGTACTTTGCTCGCAATTCTTCGATCGGCCGATTCCCCGGAGGCAGCATGGGCCTGCGCAGCACACGAATACGCGGGCCCTTGGGGCGCATCCTGGCCGCGGTCCTCCTCGGCGCCACCGCGCTGACCGGCTGCGGTCCGACTGCCAACGTTGTCACCGACGTCGGCGCCACCGGCGGCACCCCCGTACGGGGCGGCACCGCCACCATGGCCCTGCCGCCCGCCGCCAGCCCCAACTGGATCTTCCCGATCGGCGCCCCCGGCTACCTGGCCACGTACAACAAGGCCATCCAGAACCTGCTCTTCCTGCCGCTGTACACGGCCGAGAAGAAGGGCGACGCGCTGACGATGGACAGTCCGCGCAACCTCGCCGAACAGCCCCGCTACAGCGACGGCAACAAAACCGTGACCATCACCCTGAAAAAGGGCTACGTATGGTCCGACGGCGAACCCGTCACCACCCGGGACGTCAAGTTCTGGTTCGACCTGATCAAGTACAACAAGAAGGACTGGGCGGGCTATTCACCCTCCCTCATGCCGGACGACGTCACCGCGTTCGAGACCGTCGACGACCGCACCTTCCGGCTCCGGCTGGACCGTGCGTACAACCCAGCGTGGTTCACCGGCAACCAGCTCGACAGCTTCGTCGCGCTGCCCGTACACGCCTGGAACCCCCGGAACGAGGACCCGAAAACCGCCTTCGCCCGGCTGACACAACACGCCAAGCAATTCTCGCAGTTCGCCACCGACCCGCTCTGGAAAACCGTCAACGGGCCCTGGACGATCGAGAAATGGAACACCTCGGGGCAGGTGTCACTGGTCCCCAACAAGAAATACCGGGGCCCGGACAAACCCCACCTCGACCGGGTCGTCCTCAAACCCTTCACCACCGCCGACTCCGAATTCAACGTGCTGCGCGCCGGCGGCGTCGACTACGGCTACATCCCGCCGTCCGTCATGGCGCAGTCCGCGAAGTTCAAGGAGATGGGCTACCGCATCGCCCCCTGGGACGGCTGGGCGATCACCTATATCGTCCTCAACTTCAACCACCCCACGGCCGGCCCGCTGCTGCGCCAGAGCTATCTGCGCCAGGCGCTCCAGTACCTCATCGACCAGAAGTCGATCTCCAAGGTCATCTGGCACGGCAGCGCCGCCCCCACCCTCGGCCCGGTGCCCGCCGGCCTGCTCGACGGCGAGCCCTATCCGTACGACCCGAAGCAGGCGGAACAGCTGCTCGCCGCGCACGGCTGGGCCGACCGGGACGGCACACTGCGCTGCGTCCGGCCCGGAACCGGCGCGGCGGAGTGCGGGGCCGGTGTCAAGGGCGGACAGGAACTGCGGCTCTCGCTGCTCTCCCAGTCCGGCTCCACCGAGACCTCCAACACCATGCAGGCCATCAAGTCCGAATTCGGCAAAGCCGGAATCACCCTCGACATCCGCCAGCAGCCGCTGAACACCGTGCTCGGCACCACCGTCCCCTGCAAGACGGACGAACCGGTCTGCGGGGAATGGCAGCTCGGCTTCTTCGGCACCCAGGGCAGCTGGTACTTCCCGACCGACCCCAGCGGCGAGAAGCTCTTCGCCACCAACGCCCCCTCCAACATGGGCAACTGGTCCGATCCGCGCACCGACCGGCTGATCCGCGACACCGAGTACTCCGACGCCCCGGCCGCGATGCGCGACTACGGCCGCGAGGTCGCCCGCCGGCTCCCGGTCCTGTGGACCCCCAACCCCGCCTACCAGGTCTCCGCCATCCGCAACGACCTGCGCGGCATCGATCAGAACGTGACCCTCACCCTCGCCCCCCAGGACTGGTACTTCGTGACGAAGGACGGTGCCGGCAAGTGATCCGCTTCCTGGCCAAGCGCATCGCGCAGGCCGCCATCGTGCTGCTGCTCGTCTCCGTCATCGTCTTCGTCCTGCTGCACCTGCTCCCCGGCGGCCCGGCCCGCGCCATCCTCGGCATCCAGGCCACCCCGGAATCCATCGCCCACTTCAACCACCAGCAGGGCTACGACCGTTCCCTGCCCGAGCAGTACGTGAGGTATCTCGGCCGGCTGCTCTCCGGCGACCTCGGCGAGTCCTACAAGCTCAACCGGACCGTCGCCGCGCTGCTCGGCGAACGGCTGCCCAAGACCGCCCTGCTCGCCGGGCTGTCGATCGTGCTCGCCGCCGTGCTGGCCGTCCCGCTCGGCATCCTCCAGGCCGTCCGCCGCGGCAAGGCCGCCGACTACGTCCTGACCGGGATCGCCTTCCTCGCCTACGCCACCCCGGTGTTCTTCCTCGGTCTGGTCCTCATCCTGGTCTTCAGCCAGCAGCTCCAGCTCTTCCCCGCCGAGGCACCGCAGGCCGACACCCTCGGCGGTGTCCTCGCCGAGCCGCGCGCACTCGTCCTGCCCGTCGTGACCACCGCGCTCGGCATCATCGCCGCCTTCAGCCGCTATATGCGCTCCGCGGTCCTCGACAACCTCGGCGAGGAGTACGTCCGCACCGCACGCGCCAAGGGCCAGTCGCACGCCCGGATCATGGCCCGGCACGTGCTGCGCAACGCCCTGATCCCGCTGGCCACCCTCCTCGGCCTCTACCTCCCCACCCTCTTCAGCGGCACCCTCGTCGTCGAGTCGATGTTCAACTACCCCGGCATGGGGCTGCTGTTCTGGAACGCCGCCCAGGGCTCGGACTTCCCGGTCCTGCTCGGCGTCACCCTGATCGTCGGCGTCGCCACCGTCCTCGGCTCCCTGATCACCGATATCGCCTACGCCGTCCTCGACCCGCGCATCAGGAGCGTGACGTGACGACCACCGCCCTCGACGCCACCCAGCCGGAGGCGGCCCTCGCCACCCCGAGCCTGGCCCGCCGCACCCTCACCGTCTTCGCCCGCAACAAGCTCGCCCTGACCGGCGCGCTGGTCCTGCTCGGCCTGCTCGCCTTCTGCTTCCTCGGGCCGCTGATCCACCCCACCGACCAGATCCACACCGACCTCACCCAGGCCAACCTCGCCCCCGGCGGCGCCCACCCGCTGGGCACCACCGACCTCGGCTACGACCTGCTCGGCCGCCTCATGTACGGCGGCCAGACCTCCCTGGAGGTCGGGCTGGCCGCGGGCCTGCTGGCCACCCTCTTCGGGACGGTCTACGGTGCGGTCGCGGGCTACTTCGGCGGCTGGGTGGACGCCGCGATGATGCGGGTCACCGACGCGGCGCTCGCCATCCCGGCGCTCTTCCTGCTGGTCGTGGTCGCCGCCATCATCACGCCCAGCAAGCCCGTCCTCATCCTGATCATCGCCTCCGTCGCCTGGCTCTCCCCGGCCCGCCTCATCCGCGGCGAGGCCCTCGCCCTGCGCAGCCGCGACTACATCCACGCGATGCGGCTGATGGGCGGCGGCGGTGGCCGGGCGGTGTTCCGGCACATCGTCCCCAACGCCATCGGCACCGTCATCGTCAACGCCACCTTCCAGATCGCCGACGCCATCCTCTACGTCGCCTACCTGTCCTTCCTGGGCCTGTCCATCCCGCCGCCCGCCGCCGACTGGGGCTCCATGCTCTCCGCCGGCATCACCTACACCCAGGTCGGCTACTGGTGGCTGATCTTCCCGCCGGGCATCGCGATCGTGCTGGTCGTGGCCGCCTTCAACTTCATCGGGGACGGTCTGCGGGACGCCTTCGACGTGCGCCTGACGAAGAACTGAAGCGAGGACCCACACCATGACCGACTCGCTCCTGCGGATCGAAGACCTGCACGTCGAGATCGCCGGCCGCGGCCGCACCGTGCACGCCCTGGACGGTATCGACCTGGACCTCGCCCCCGGTGAGGCGCTCGGCATCGTCGGCGAATCCGGCTGCGGCAAGACCATGACCGCGCTCTCCGTCCTCGGCCTGCTGCCGGGCGGCGGCAAGGTCACCGGCGGCCGGATCCTCTTCGACGGCCCCCACGGCACCGCCGACGGGCCCACGGACCTGGCCGCCGCCCCGGAACCCGTCCTGCGGGACATCCGCGGCAACACCATCGGCATGGTCTTCCAGGACCCGCTGACCTCCCTCAACCCCACCCTGACCATCGGCGCCCAGGTGGCCGAACCCCTGCTGCTGCACACCCGGTGCACCAAGGCCGAGGCATGGGAGAAGGCCGCGGAGACCCTGCGGCTGGTCGGTATGCCGCGCCCCGCCGAACGCATGAAGAACTACCCGCACCAGCTCAGCGGCGGTATGCGACAGCGCGTCGCGATCGCCATGGCGCTGGTCTGCGAACCCCGGCTGCTGATCGCCGACGAACCGACCACCGCCCTCGACGTGACCACCCAGCACCAGATCCTGGAACTCATCGACGAGCTGCGCGACCGCCTCGGCATGGCGATGATCCTGGTCACCCACGACCTCGGCGTGATCGCCCGCCGGGTGGACCGGGTCGCGGTGATGTACGGCGGCAAGATCGCCGAACGGGCCGCCGTACGGCCGCTGTTCGCCACCCCGCGGCACCGCTACACCCAGGCCCTCTTCGCCGCCCTGCCCGAACGCGCCACCGACGGCGCACAGCCGCTGGCCACCATCCCCGGCCTGCCGCCGTCCCTCGTCACCCGCCCCGCCGGCTGCCGCTTCGCACCGCGCTGCGGCTTCGCCACCGACCACTGCCGCACCACCGAACCGGAACTCACCGCGGACGGCGACACCGGCGTGGCCGGGCACACCTACGCCTGCTTCCACCCCGCCGACCCCGCCCCCGGCCCCGACCCGGCCGCCGAGGTCCGCCCGGCCGCGCCCGCCGCACCCCCGGCCGGGACCGGTGAACCGCTGCTGCGCCTCGACGGCGTCGCCAAGTCCTATCCGCTGCACGGCGGCCCCTTCGCCCGCCGCAGGGGCGCCGGTGCCGAGGTCAGCGCGGTCGCCGGGATCTCGCTGACCGTCCGGCGCGGCGAGACCTTCGGCATCGTGGGGGAGTCCGGCTGCGGCAAGTCCACCCTCGGCCGGATGGTCGTCGGCCTGGAGGCGCCCAGCGGCGGCACCATCCACTTCGCCGGCCGCGACATCGGCACCCTCACCAAGCGGGAGCTGCGCGCCCACCGGCGGGACGTCCAGCTGATGTTCCAGGACTCCTACGCGTCCATGGACCCGCGGATGCGGGTCTCCGCCGTACTGGGCGAACCGCTGGTCATCCAGGGCATCGGCGACCGGGAGGAGCAGCGGCGGCGGATCGCCGGGCTGCTGGACGACGTCGGGCTGCCGCGCGGCGCGGTGGACCGCTATCCGCACGAGTTCTCCGGCGGCCAGCGCCAGCGCCTCGGCCTGGCCCGCGCCCTCGCCCTGTCGCCCTCCCTCGTCGTCGCCGACGAACCGGTCTCCGCGCTCGATGTGTCCGTCCAGGCGCAGATCCTCAACCTGATGCGCGACCTCCAGCGCGACAAGGGCCTGACCTACCTCTTCATCTCGCACGACCTGGCGGTGGTGCGGCATCTGGCGGACTCGGTCGGCGTGATGTATCTGGGCAAGCTCGTCGAGACCGGCCCGGCCGAGCGGGTCTTCGCCCGGCCGCTGCACCCGTACACCCGCGGGCTGCTGGACACCGTCAACGCACCCGACCCGGACGCGGAGCCGGCCGGCACCCCGCTCGGCGGCGAGACGCCCTCGGCCGCCGCCCCGCCGTCGGGCTGCCGCTTCCGCACCCGCTGCCCCGCCGCCCGCGAAGTGTGCGCGACCACTGAGCCCCCGGTGACCGAGCCGGAGCCCCCCGGGCACCGGGTGGCCTGCCACTTTCCGCTCATCTCGGAACCGGCCGGGGACGGAGCCGCGACCGCCGCCGGACCGGTTCAGTAACGAGTGAGCGCCGTCGGCCCGGCCGCCGTACCGATCGCGATATGCGGCCGGGCGGCGGGCCGTACCCAGGCGAGGATCCGCGCCATCGACCCGGCGGGTACGGACACACAGCCGGCCGTCGCGCCCTTGCCGTTGACATGGAGGAAGATCCCGGCGCCCCGGCCGTGCACCGGGTGGCGGTAGTTGAAGGCGATGACCAGCGCTCGGGCGTACTGCGTGGGGTGGTCCGCCAGCCGTTCGGACTCGCGGGCCGCGCAGTCCGGCGGCAGCGGCCGCACCCAGCGGTTGTAGGAGGCGGAGGCGTTGTCCTGGCACCACCAGGAATCCGCGCCGATCCGGCGGTACGGGATCGCGGTGCCGGCCGGGGCCGGGCCGGTGCCGAAGCCGAACGGCAGACCGTACAGCCCGGTCGGGGTGGTCGAGGTGCCCTGCACCCGGGTGCGGCCCTCGGTCAGCCCGCCGGATCCGAAGCGGGCGGGCGCCGAACCGGCCCGCCGCCAGCGGCCGTGCCGCCGCTGCCACCAGGCCACCGTCCCGGTGGTGGCGCCGGTACCGGGCGCACGCGCGGTGATCAGCTGGTCGCCGCCCCCGGTGTCGGCCATCCGGTAGGGGAGCGGGACCGGGGAGGCACGCGGGATACGGGAGGCGAGCGGGACCCCGGTGACGGCGGTCCGGGCGACGGCGGTCCGGGCGGCGGTGGCCGAGGCCGGTGCGCCGGCCGCGAGCAGTGCCGCACAGGCCGCCGACAGCAGCGCCACGGCCCCCGCCCGGATGGTGCGGGCGGCTCCCGGCCCGGTTCCGGTGCCGGGCCCCGGCCCGGCCGTGGTCTCGGCGGTGTGCGTACGCGTCACGGACATGGCCGCAATCTAGTGTGATGCGCCAGAAATTCTGATGGTTAGTTCTGCTCTGTTTGCTGCCTGTCGGCACCGACCTTGGTGAGGTAGTCGGCGAGGGAGCTGAGGATCTCGTCGGCGGTCTTGGTCCAGGTGAAGG